>JBFHFM010000080.1:0-12155 GCA_041583595.1 Trichloromonas sp.
AGGTGAGTGGCCGAAACGATATCAATTTCGAGCAATGGATGAAGATGGACCTGGAATATATCGACCGTTGGTCGTTGTGGTTTGATGTGCAACTGCTGGCGAAGACGGTGCCTGCGGTGGTTTTGGGGACTGGGCGTTGATGGGGGTGCGGTTCGCCAGGGTTTAGGCGTTTGTCAGGCTTAGGTCAAGTACTTGCACTGCCCCCCCTCCCTTTATGGGAGGGGTTTGGGGGGAGGGTGAAGCCCTGGGGATTTGCCTCGCCACGACACATTCCCCCCCCTCCCTAACCCTCCCCCACAAGGGGAGAGGGGACTATTTAAAGCCAAGCAATTTACCGGCGGCGCTTCGTGGTGTGGGTTGGAAATGCCAGCTTTGGTGGTTTTTATGCCTGCGCGTCCTGGTCGGCCGTTTCGATAAAGGGCTGTGGAGTGAAAACCACAAACCTGAAGAAAAACCGAGGCGGAATGCAGGTATGGTCCGCTCCTGCAGTCATTCTGGCAGACTTTTCGCGCTACTAGCCACTAGCCACGCCTTTAACGCAATAGGTCAGATTTTATATAACGCAGAGAATGCCATAAGCACATTAGTATCTATTGACATATCCATTTTTTTGTGCCAATAGTTGCGGCAATATCAAGATGTCGTTAGCTGTAGACATTGGTGAAATGGAGTTACGAAAAGGGGGTTAAATGAAAAAATTACAGAAATTGGCTATGGTGCTGACCGTTGTGTTGACGGCCACTTCGGGTTGGGCCGCTGGGGGGGCCGACAAACCGGTTTTCGTGGCGACGATCAATGGGCAGTATTTCGAAATGAATTCTGCCAAGGATGTTGTGCAGGTGGTTTTGGAGAGGGGTCTGTCTCTTTCGGATATGGTGAATGGCGTCGGTTTTGCCGGCGCATCCCTTGATCAAATCATCGACGGCGCGCTGACCTTCGGGGCGGCTCCCGAAGCGATTGCCGACGTTCTCATCGAGAGTGGTTATCAGCCTGACCAGGTGGTTATGGCTGCGCTGGCGGCTGGTGCCCCGGCCCCGGTCGTTGATATTTTTGCTGAAAAGATGGGTGCTCAGCCTGACCGGGTGAGGATGGCGATGGACCAGGCCGAGAAGGTTTCGCCTCAGGAGCAGGTCGCGGCTTCGGCGCCTGATGCGGCCAGCAGCCCGGATGATCAGCAGGGCCTCCGCGAGGTGAAGGCCGAGTTTGATCGTTTGATGACTGGTGCAGCCGAGCGTGGTGAAACCGCCGAGAATGTGGTGCGTACCTTGCTGGAGCGTGGTTTTGACCTCGGCAACGTGGTTAAGGCGGCTATCGACCGGGGGGAAAACCTCAATGAGGTTTTTGCCGGGGCCAGAGCTGCCGGGTACTCTCGGGAAATGGTGGCGCGGGCGGCGACCGCAGCGGGTTCGTCTGATGATGAAGTTTTGCTGGCCTTGCGCGACTCTGAACTCTTAGGTCTTGGTTATACGCCGGGCACCGAACGGGCCGCCGGTTTTTCAGCGCTCACCCCGATTTCGGGCAGTGTTGGCGGCAACTTCAGAGGGCGCTTTGGCGTGGTCAGTCCTTCTGCCCCCTGATCGCTCAACGCTTTTGCTGCAAGTAGAATGAATCAGCATAATCGGCCCCAGTGTCTTGGCGCAACCCAGGTGCTGGGGCTGCTTTATGAGATTAAATGACGAACGCATCTACGGTAATATTTGGGGTTAGGGGAAGGCCTAGGCGTTTTCCTGCCGACGGAGGATTGAAATGAAATGCGCAAGAGGTTGGCTAGGTCTGGGTTTGGTTCTGTTGATGGTTGGGATGGTTCAGGCGCAGGAGACGGAGGTTTTATCGGTCCCTGAGGCGGTTCCTCTGGGGCAGGAGAGGAGCGCGCAGCAAATTTTCGGTCGCAGCTCCGGTTATTTTCATCCCTTCCTTTCGGTCTCTGAAAGTTACACCGATAACCTCTATAACACCAGCAGCAATAAAGAGAGCGATTACATAACCACTATCAGCCCCGGGCTCTGGCTGGCTTTGCCGGGTGCCAGGCAGCCGCTGTTGCAGCTGGCGACCTCGAGCAACTCCCCCGGGGGGTTGGAGGTCAGCCGCTTTGAAACCGAAACCGAGCGTCAGTTTCAGGCTTACGGCCTGTATCGTGCCGGCATCAAGGAGCTGAAAAACAACCGGGACGATAACACGGTGACTCATCGTGGCGAAGGGATGTTGCAGTATAACTTTGCCGGGGGGCTTTCCCTGGAAGTGCTCGATATTTATGAGAGCGATAACGATGCCTATGATACCGGACTGGAGCGGACCAGCCTGGACAAGTATAATTCCAATCTGTTGAATGCCCTGGTGACTTACAAGATCAGCCCCAAATTCAAACTGCGTGGGGATTATTCCTATTACAAACTGAAATACGATGCCGACCGTAACGCCTTTCGCGAGCGGGATGACAACGGTTTCTCCCTGTATGCCTTCTACAAGTTGCTGCCGAAGACCTCGGTCTTTGTCGAGTATGAATATGTCGATATTGCTTACGACCAGGATGTTCTCAGCGATAGCGAAGAACATCACTATTTTGCCGGTGTCGATTGGAACATCACCGCCAAATCCCGCGGCCGGATCAAGATTGGTTACGGGGTGAAGGATTTTGCCCGGGCAGGCGCGGATGATCAGGACGACCTGATTTTCGAAGCCCAGATCGATCATCGTTTTACCCGCAAAACCTCCGTGTTTGCCAAGGTGTCTCGAAAAACCGAAGAAACCGACCTGGAAACCACCCAGGGGGTTCTTTCTGACAATTTCCAGTTAGGTTATACCCAGAATCTGACCGCCAAACTTGCCGCATCCCTTAAGGCGACCTACATCCATGACAGCTATGACGAGGATTTGACCGTTGGTAGCCAGACCGACAAGCGCTCGGATGACTACTACAGTGGCGATCTGGCCCTGGGGTATTCGCCGCAGGAATGGCTCAATCTCGGGATTGGCTATGCTTACGGCGATCGTAATTCAAATTTTGATACCTTCAGTTACCAGAGTCATACCGTTTATCTGAATGTCACTGCTGCTTTTTAAGAGAAGGGGACGAACGTTGCTCTTCGGAATGCGGTCCTGTTTATTCTGCCATGGAGAGCGAGTGCTGTTATGAGTAAACCTGTTTTTTTGTTTGTCGTTCTGTTGTTGCTCTGTTCCTGCTTTTGCGCATCGGCCCAAAGTCCTGATTACCGGGTCGGGGGCGGGGACGTTCTTAAAGTTACCGTTTATGACAATCCTGATCTGGCGGCCACGGTGCGGGTTTCCAGTGACGGAACCATTCTCTTTCCCCTGATCGGCCAGCTTCAGATCGACGGCCTGTCGGTTTCGCAGGTGGCCGATCATATTGCTGAGAAGCTGGCCAACGGTTATCTCATCAATCCCCAGGTCTCGGTTTTTATCGAGGATTTCCGCAGCAAAAAAGCGGTCATCATGGGGTATGTCACAACTCCGGGTCTATATGAACTGGCCGGGCCGACCTCTCTGCTTGAGTTGATATCTAAAGCCGGGGGGTTGACCAAAGATGCCGGCGATACGGTGACCATCAAACGCAAGCAACCCGACGAGGGGAGCGGCGAAGCGATTCTCAATGTCGATTTGCGCACGATCTCGGTGCAGAGCGACGGTTCCCTGGATATACGGATCCTCGATGGCGACAGTGTCTTTGTGGCCAAAGCGGGGATGTTTTATGTCACCGGCGAGGTGAAGAAACCGGACACCTACAAGCTGGTGGAGGGGACGACGGTGATCAAGGCGATTTCCATGGCCGGCGGTTTCACCAATATTGCCGCCAAAGGCAAGGTGAAAGTGATCCGCAAGAAGGACGGGCAGGAGCAGATTATTGAGAATGTCCCTCTGCATTTTGCCATCCTCCCCGACGATGTCCTTGTCGTTCCTGAGAGCTTTTTCTAGGCCGCGGCAATGATGTCCGGTTAGCTACTTGCAGTGCCCCCCTCTCTTGATGGGAGGGGGTTGGGGGGAGGGTGAAGCCCTGGAAATTTGCCTCGCTACGACACATTCCCCCCTCCCTAACCCTCCCCCACAAGGGGAGAGGGGACTATTTTAAGCCAAGCAATATTTCTGACCGGACACTACTGCAAGTTCGGGCTTCTTATTTTTCCTCATGTCCGCTTCCTGACGAGTATTTATGGCGATTCAAGACGAAGAAATCCATTTGCGGGATTACCTGCGGGTGATCCTGAAACGGCGCGCTACGGTCGTACTCTTTTTTCTGTTGGTTATGGTCGGGGTGATCCTGGCCACTTTTTCGGCGACCCCCCAATATCAGGGGTCGGTGAAGGTGCTGATCGAAAAGGTGGAGCCCAACGAGCTGGCCAGCCGGTATTATCGCAGCTATGACCCTGAGTTTTACGAAACCCAGGTTCAGCTGATCAAGAGCCAGGCGGTGGCGCTGAAGGTGGTCGATATCCTCTCTCTCGAAGAGAACTACGCCACCTATTTTCCGCCGCAGGATCAGACGGGCCCGGTTGCGCTTCTGCGTGGCTGGTTGGGCGGCGTTAAAAAATCCATTAAGGGGCTTTTCCGCGGTGGGGCCTCAGCTGTGGCTGGCAGCGGCAACCGGATTGAGAAAAGCCTGGCTGAAAAGATTGCCTCCAATATCACCGAGGGGATCTCGGTTTCTCCGGTCAAGGAAAGTCGGGTGGTGGCCATCAGTTACATGTCGCCCAATCCGGAGCTGGCTGCGTTGATTCCCAACACGGTCGCCAAGGCCTTCATCGAAGTGACCCTTGAGATGAAGATGGAATCGACCCGTCAGTCGATGGAGTGGATGACCCGCAAGGCGGATGACGAGCGGAAGAAGCTCGAGCTGGCCGAAACGAGCATGCAGCAGAACATGCGGGATAACGACATCGTCACCCTTGAAGACCGGTTGACGGTGGTCCCCCAGCGGCTCTCCGAAATCAGCACCCAGCTGGTGCGGGCCGAGGCGAAGCGCAAGGAGATGGAGGCGCTCTATGACAAGGTGCGTGGGGTGGCAGGTGATCCCGACGCGGCCGAATCGATTCCGGCGATCGCTGCCGACAGCGCCCTGCAAACCATTCGTTCGCAGATCATGGCTGCGGAACAACAGATCATGGAGATGTCTCGCAAGTACGGCGAAAAGCATCCGCTGATGCTCAAAGCCCGGGGGGATATCGATGTTCTGAAGGGCAAGCGGATTCAGGAAATCGCTCGCATTACCGCCTCGATCCGCAACGAATTTGAGCTGAGCCAGGCCAACGAACGCAGTCTGCAGGCGCAGATGGATAAGACCAAGTCGGAGGCCCAGACCCTTAATGAAAAATACATCCAATACGGCGCGCTGAAGCGCGAAGCCGATACCAACCGCCAGCTCTATGACGCGTTGATGCTCAAGCTCAAGGAGCAGAGCATTACCGGCGAGAGCCAACCGGTGAATATGTGGATTGTCGAAAAGGCCTCCTTCCCGGAGTTTCCGGCCAAACCCCGTAAGGCGGTTAATTTGCTGCTGGGGTTGGTGGTCGGGCTCTTTGGCGGAATCGGTCTGGCCTTCTTTATCGAGTATCTCGACAATACCGTGAAACATCCCGAGGAGCTGGAAAGGGCCCTGGGGATGCCGGTGCTCGGGGTGGTTACGCTGCGTAAAGACAAGGAGGCCTCTGTCGACCGGGTGGTTATGGATGATGCCGCCTCGGTGCAGGCGGAAAACTTTCGTGCTATTCGTACCTCGTTGATGCTTTCCTCGGCCGACAGTCCCCCGCGCCGGATCCTGGTGACAAGCAGCGGGCCGGCAGAAGGCAAGACCGCCTCTTCAGCGAACCTGGCGCTGGCGCTGGCCCAGTCGGATAAACGCGTCCTTCTGATCGACGCCGATATGCGCAAGCCACGGCAGCACAAGGTCTTCAGTCTCGGTAACGGCAAAGGGCTCAGCACCTACCTGGCCGGCGCCAGCGAGGGCGATATTCTGCAGAAGGGGCCGCTGCCCAATCTCAGTATCATCACCTCGGGGCCAATTCCACCCAACCCTTCCGAATTGCTCAGCAGCGGGCGCATGGTTCAACTGCTCGAGAAGCTGGGGGAGCGCTACGATGTGATCATCTGCGATTCGCCGCCGCTGCTTTCGGTCACCGATCCTCTGATTCTCAGCCGGCTCTTTGACGGGACGGTGGTGGTGACCCGGGCCCGGCAGACGACCTACGAAATGGCCGGGCGCTCCCTGAAAGCTTTGGCCGATGTGAAGTCCAACGTCTTCGGCCTGGTCTTGAATGAGTTCGACGCCGCCAAGGGGGGCTATTATTACCACTATGGCTACGGTACGTATGGAGAAACCCAGCCGGAAGCATGATTGATCTCCATTGTCACATTCTGCCCGGTATCGATGATGGGCCGGTGCTTATGGAAGCGTCTCTGGCGATGGCCCGGATGGCCGTGTCGGATGGTATCGGCACGGTTGTCGCCACTCCGCATGTGCTGGATTTGCCCTATTCCCCTGCTCTGATCGCAGAGCAGGTCGGGCGCTTCAGGGAGGCCTTGCAGTCCGCGCGGATTCCCCTGGAGGTGCTGGCCGGGGCAGAGGTCAGTGCGTTGCTCGACCCTTCGCAGCTGGCCCCTTTCACCCTTAATGCCACTCCCTATCTGTTTTTTGAGTTTCCTCATAGCCATGTGCCACAGAATGCCGGTCAGTTGCTCTTCAACGCCATCCTCGCGGGGCTGAGGCCAATCATCACCCACCCCGAGCGCAACCCGTCTTTTGTCCGCAACCCTCAGCTTCTGTTCGATCTGGTAGAGGGGGGGGCGTTGGTTCAGGTAACAGCCGAAAGTCTGACCGGGGGCTTTGGCGATGAGGCGTTGCAGTGTTCTCGCTATCTGCTGCGCAAAGGGAAGGTCCATTTTCTCGCCAGTGATGCCCATTCCCCCAGTCACCGTGCGCCGAACCTCTCCAGGGGGGTCGCCGCCGCCGCGCGGCTGGTTGGCAGGGCGGCGGCTATGCAACTGGTGAAGGAAAATCCCGCCGCGGTTCTGGCCGGCCGTGAATTGAACGCGTAATCTTTTCCCACAATCCCGGCCCCTTCGGCCTTTGCCCGGGTTGTCCCCTGGCGAGGTCTTTGCTGGCGGCCGTTGGGCAGCTAAAATGACTCAGTTTAATCCCACCCTACGTATAACCCAGGATCCCAAGGGCGTCATGGCGCTCTTTATGGGCCTGCTTATTGGCGCGCCGCTGGTTTTTGGAACCACCGAATTGTGGTCCTTCATCGTTCTGCAAATCGCCTGCCTGGCCGCCTTTTCCCTTCTTCTCTGGTCTTCGGCGAAAGCACAAAAGCCTTTTTTGAAGGCGCCCGGCTGGTCGTTGCTGATCGCGTTGGGGGTCTATTTTCTGCTGCAGATGATTCCCCTGCCGCCGGCTGTGCTGCAGGCGATCTTTCCTGGCACCGCCCGTCTCTACGGGGAGACGGTCTGGATTCTCTCCCCTGGCGCCTGGATGCCTCTTTCGGTGAACCTCAAAGCGACCTGTCTGGAGTTTGTGCGTTTCTGGACCTATGCCGTTTTTTACCTGCTGGCGGTGCAGGTGCTGAGCGAGCGGGAGCGGCTGCAACGGGTGGTGCGGGGGGTCAGTTATTTTGCCGCTGGCTATGCGCTGCTCGGGATTCTGCAGTATCTTCTGCCCACCGAGCGGATTTTCTGGTTTTTGCGCGACTGGCCGGAGCGGACCTCCCATCACTTTGCCACCTATGTCAACGGCAATCATTATGCCGGCCTGATGGAGATGGTGCTGCCGATTGTCCTCTGCCTATTTCTGGCGAGCCGTCCCAGGGTCCGCTACGGCTCCTGGCGGGAGCGGCTGGTGGAGACTTTTGGCAATCCCGCTGGCCATCGGCATGTGGTGTTTGCCATGGCGGCGCTGCTGATAGCGGCTTCGATTTTTCTCAGCCTGTCGCGGGGGGGGATTCTCAGTACCCTGACGGCGCTCTTGTTGCTGAGTCTCTTTCTGCTCTTTGGCGGTAAGGACCCGAAGGCCGGGCGCTGGCTGCTGCTGCTGATGGCGGGAATGCTCTTTACCGTCGGGGTGGTCGGTTGGCAGCCTATTTTTGAGCGGTTTGAACGGGTTCGTACGGCCGAGGGAGAGATCGCCGACGAGCGCCTGGTCTACTGGGCGGACAGCACGGAGTTGATGCGTCGTTTTCCGCTGACCGGCACGGGTTTTGGTTCCTTTATCGACGTTTATCCGACCGTCAATACCTCAAAAGCTAAATTGACGGTCGATCATGCCCATAATGATTATGTCGAGCTGGCTACCGATGGCGGTCTGGCGGCGCTGCTGCTGGTGGCAGGGTTCTTCGGGGCGGTGCTCAGAAAGGTGTTGCCAGCCTGGCGGCGCCGGAAGAGTCGTTTCTCTTCTTCGATGGTGATGGGCTCTCTGACCGGTTTAACCGCGATCGGCCTGCACAGTCTGACAGATTTTAATCTGCATATCGGTGCGAACGCTCTTTATCTCTTCTGGCTGCTGGCGCTGGCAGTGGCGGCCTCCCACAACCGCTCCGCGGGCAGCACTTCTTCTGAACTTTCTCCGTCGACCTTGCGTCGGACCCGCACAGAAGGGGGTGTTTTAGCCGTCGGTCTGCTCTTGGCGGTCCTCTTTAATCTCGGGGTCTGGGTGGCCGAAATGGGTTTTTCTTCGGTGCAGGATGTGGATCTGGCGGCGGTTTCATCTTTGCAGGAGCGTCAGGAGGTCAGGGATGCGGCGGACCGGGCCGCTCGTTTTGACCCGCTTGAGCGCCGTTACCGCTATGCCATGGCGAATGCCGATCTCTCTTTGGGATATGTGACACGAGCCCTCGATTCTTATGCCCGGACTCTGCGTCTGGGGCCGGTTCAGGGGGAATATCTGGAACGGATCGGCCAGGTGTATGATCATCTTAAACGGCCATTGCTCGGCCGGCAACTCCTTAGCGCAGCGGTCGCCAGTGATATCCGTGAGATGTCGCGTTACCTGTCGCTGGCCGGTGGGTTGCTGGAGCAGAACCAGTTGGAGGAGGCGTTTCGGGTCATCCGCAAGGGTTTGTCTCTTGCCCCGGAACGGACCCGGGATTTTATCCTGCTGCTGATTCTCCATCCGTTGCCCGATGCTGACATGGTTCAGGCGTTCCCTGAAAATTCGCGGGTGTATCAGGAATATGGCGACTACCTGGCGGAGCGGGGAAATGTCGGGGGGACGGAGGCGGCTTTTGGGCACGCTCTCTATCTGTTTGAGCGGGAGGACTCGGCGGATCTTCATGTGATCTGGCGACTGCGTAGCTATTATGCCGGTAAAAAAAGGTATGAGGAGGCGCTTCAGGCCGTTCAGGCGGGGCTGAAGCGTCAGCCGGAAAACGCTTCGTTGCGGCGGACGGCCGGGGAGCTTTACGAACGCCTGGGGATTCCTTACCGGGCGGTGGAGGAATACCGCCAGTCCTTAATTTACGATCCGGACCATAAGGGGGCGCGCAAGCGGCTGCAGGTGCTGACCGACGGTCAGTAGTTATCCATTTGGCTTTCGACGTACTGGGCCAGAAGTTCGTGGATTTTTACCGGTGGGGCATTGTCGAAGTAGTGATTGATGACCGCATGGGCGAGTTCGTGGGCGAAGACGGTCAGGCTGACGTCCCGGGTGGAAAAGTAGGCGGTGTTGGTTTTGGGGGAATAGAAGGCGATGAAGTTCACCTCCAGGTTATATTGTTCACGATAGATGCGTTGCACGTCTTCTTCTGAAGGAAGCAGGACGATATCGAATTTCAATCCCCGGGGAAACATTTCGAGGATTTCCTGTACCCGGGCGATAGTCAGGTTGACCTTGCGCTTGACATCTTCTTCTACGGTGACTCGGGTCTGGTTGCCAAAGCCAAAGGAAAACGTCCCCATTTTCACCCGTTTGTTGAATTGGCGCAGTTCATCATCCCCCGCGAATTGAATCCGGCAGGTGCGGGTGATTATTTCCTGGGCGTAAGCGCTTCGGACCGTAGACAGGATAGCCAGAAAGCACGCCAGTATGGCGATCATGGCGGTTTTGTTCATTTGGCCTCGGGGCGCAACCGGTAGGCGGACAGAATCTTTTTCAGTGCAAGTAACTTCTGGCGATGTACGGCCAGCTCCTCAGAATCGTTCTTCTCCCCTTGTTTTTCTATGACCTGTTCCATCTCCTCACAGAGTTGCTGCATCTGTCGCAGATCCGCCGAGAGCAGGGTGTTGACGTGATTCAGCTGGTTGGTCAGTTCTTTACCGAGGTCTTTGATCCGCAGGTGAATGTCCTGGTTGAGGTCCTTGTTTTCCATGGCGGTAAAGGCCAGTTGCAGTCGGTAGAGAGGGCCGGCGATACGATGGGAAAGGAACAGGGAGTTGATTACGATAAACAGCCCGACAGAGAGGAGAAATACCCAGTGGGCGGTCAGGATCTCTTGTAAGAGAACTATGGGAGTACGGCCGATCTGCAGGTGCTGGTCCTGGTAGCTGAGGGTCAGGTTGTTTGCCGAGAGGAGGCAAAAAATAAGGGTAAAGACGATGACGCCGCCAAAGGCCAGGAGAAAGGAGTGGTAGATCAGTTTTCCCTGAAGGTCTTTATTGATGAAAAAGTTGCGACGTTGAAAGAAGCTTTTCATTGGGTTCCTCCCAGTTCGGCGCTTTTCGGGAGGAAGGAAACCTGGGCCTTCTGGCGCAGCCCTTCAACCCACTGATCCATCATCATGGCCCGTTTCTCTTCGGTAATTTTCTTGACCAGCTGCGGTTCGGAAAGGACGGTTTTGTCTTCTTCAACGAGTGGTTCTTCGGCGTCGAGACGTACCACGATAATATCCTGTCCCGCAACAAAGGGCTCGGTTTTTTCGCCGGGTTTCAGTTTCAGAACTTTTTCCCGCAGTAATGCCGGGAGGTCGAGAAATGTTTCGCTGATGGGTTCAGCGGTTCCGTCGCGGCCGAGTTGCGCCAATTCCACTGTGGGGTAGCGTAGCAGGGTAAGCCGAAATCGCTTGTCCATGCGACTGCGGTAAGCGGCAATCTCTTCAGGGGTGAGGGAGGGGAGCAGCTCCTGGTATTTGCGATCCATGAGAACCTTGATCAAAGATTGCTCGAAAAATTCCTGAACCGTTTGGCGAAAAGATTCTTCTCGGTCGATACCGGCTCTCTGTGCTTCTTGAAGCAGCAACTCCCGGGTGATCACCGATTCATAAAAAGTATCCCGATCCCCGCCGCCGTAGGGATTGCGGTCATAGCGATTCTGCAGTTCAGCGAGGGTCAGGGTCCGGTTGTTGATGGTCAATGCCGCGTCAACCGGAGGAGGCGGGGTGTTGAAGCGCCCGAAAGCAAAAAGCCCGATGGTCGCGGCCGTGATGATTAGAGCAATGTATGCAATGTATTTCATAAAGTACCTCTAAAGTTGGCAGGAAACCCAAAAGTACCGTATCGCGCGGGTCTTTTCAATCTTTTGTTGGAGTCTGTTTGAGGCAGAGGGGCGGAAGGCGGAGGGCGGAGGGCGGAAGGCGGAGGGCGGAGGACGGAGGACGGAGGACGAGTGGCGAGTGGCGAGTGGCGAGTGGCGAGTGGCGTGAGGCGAGTTCGATGTTCGATGTTCGATGTTCGATGTTCGATGTTCGATGTTCGATGTTCGATGTTCGATGTTCGATGTTCGATGTTTGGGATTTTGTGGGTGTGGTGAGCTTGCGAACCGCAACGGTTTTGCTTCTGGTTTGTGATTTTCACACCACAGCCCTCTATCGAAAAGGCCGACCAGGACGCGCCGACATAAACACCACCAACGGTCGCATCCCCAACCCGCACCACGAAGCACCGCCAGTGAATTGCCATAAAAAGGTCAACGAAGCGCGACCGCATGAACAGTCATCGCCCCGCGAAGGAGCCCTTTTTTGCTTACTTTTTGTGGGCTTGGACAAAAAGTAAGGCGTCTGGCGGGACGCGACCCGCCGGTTTTGGTGAAATGTAGCTGGAAGCTGCACATACTAAGGGGACGCTGTACTAAGGGGACGCTGGTGACTTGTTGACTTTTTCTAATGATATGTTAACCTACCTGGCATGCCACGGTCAGCACGTCTTGATATCTTAGGGGTTCTTCAGCACGTTATCGTGCGGGGGATTGAAAAAACCGACATCTTTATCGATGATTCGGACCGCTC
>JBFHFM010000081.1:0-11924 GCA_041583595.1 Trichloromonas sp.
AGAAAGACCCAGTTGGTGTTGCCGACAATGCGGATGACCCGCAGAGTATCTTCATTCGGCACGGGATTAATCAGTATAAAGATCAGAGACGCCCCGACGACTCCAGCGGTTACCAGGTAAGCATAGAGCTTGTTCCCTTCCAACTCCAGAGTCCGGGAAAAAACATAATATTCCTGAAAACCGTGACTCATAACCAGGATGGATATCGTGCCAATGATATAACCCATCGCCTCAACCTGCGGAAGACCGGCACCGGGAAGAAACGGCATGGCCTGCGGTAGCAGTTCGCCAAAAAGTATCAGAAAAAAACCAACGGAAATGCTGGTCCAGACCCGAGCATTGCCAATACTGAAATAAAATGAAACTACGCCGGCAACCAACCAGAGCAGAACCTGCAGAAAACTTAAATCCATCCGTAAACCTCCTTCAGACGCTATAAACCAGGTATTCGCAAAAGGGATGTTTCCAAGCTAAAGCCTGCGGTCGTGTTCTACCCCATGCTATCTGGGAACACGAGTACCTAAATCAAAAACGGTCAAACTTCATCAAGGATCCCCTTGGAACCCTTCTTCATTAAATCCAGCATAGCATTGATTTTAGCCCCTCCGGCCACCAGTTTGGCAGACTTGCTCAAACGGTCGTAAAAGACCATCAAACCAGCTTCGTCCAAGGTTTCGGTGAGGTTTTTCTCAAATTCTTTTTCCACCAGCGACCCACCAATTTTACCCAGGTGGTCCATTGCAACAGTTTTCAGCATAGCCAACAGTTTCTGCTGACGCTCTTTTTCCCTGATCCCCCGAGCTCGACCGGTTTCCTCTTCAACAGTCCGGTTTCGACGAGCAAGGTCCATTTGCGCTTTGCTCCAGAGGGCCGTAACATCAGCAGATTTCATGAGATCGGCCAGCACCCCTTCGCTGCCCGCTTTAGTGGTCAAGACATCAATCTTAGCACCGGGGAGACGGGCCACAGACATGGACGTATCAGCCGTTGTCTCAATCTCAGTCGAGCCATCGTGAAAAAAGCCAAGGGGACTGCCATCACGATAAAAAATCAGCGCAACCCGGTCATTGGTATAAATACGCAGACAACCACTCATAGCCACCTCTTTAAGGCGCCCGAGTAGCGACTTGATATCGATCAGCTTGAGTTCCTGGCCTTTGTAGAGGAGTTCACCATGCAACAGGGCATGAACACTGAGAGCCAGTTCAGGCGCCAGGCGATAGACGTTGAGCCGACCTTTTCCACCAAGCGATTTTTCAAAAATGGTAGCAATGGCGTCATAAGCAATCGACCGATGATTATTCCCTTCGAAAAGAGCACTGATCAGCCGACCATTCTCAAAAATGATAACCCCGGTCTCGTCAGCAAAATCAAAACGCAGATAGCCACAAAACTTTCCAGCCTGAAGCTTTTCAAGGGCTACAGGCAGGTTAATTTTCCCTGGATTAACGTTTTCTTTGACTGGATTTCCCTTTGGCAGTAGAACCATTGGCATCCTCACATGACCCAATAATTAATAAGTGTAAAATATCTAATTTTTTAAACCATTTAGCGGGGAGTGTCAAGATTAAAGAAAGCCTCTAATGCTAGCCGATCTGCGCCAGCACACTACGCAAAACAGTCCGTCGCAACTCAATCCAGCAGCGGTTGCCGGAACCGGACAAAAAACGCCCCGGTGGGCCAGCGTCGAGACCGACCACCAGAAATTCGCGATACAACTCTTCGGGAAGCTTTCCTGAAACCTGACGCCAGAATTCGGCAAATGGAGTGTCCAAAAAATCGGCGATCTGTACCATCGCTTTTAATTCACCCTCAGCATCGCACAAGTGGATCAACATGGACGTATCATCGCCGTCCAGCCCGGTTGTTGACGTGCTCAGCACCAGCCCCCCTTGCTCCAGCAGGTCGTCGGAAAACCCGGTGGCGGAAAGGAGTTCCAGTAGGCAGTCGCGATGAATGAACCCTCGACGACGGCTGCGGATGTCCTGAAAAAATTGTCCTTCGGTGCCGTTCATGACCTCGCCGCAGACCGGACACCCCTCGACCAGACGCCGGACACGACGCCCCGGCGCATCGGCAAAACCAGCCTGGCGCTGATTACGTGGCTGTTTTGTAGCACGGAAACGATCCAGAACGAAACCTGCCAACTCATGCAACTGCTTGTGAACCAAAGTGCCTCTAGCGTGTGTCAACACGGGATAGACCCGATTGCTCAAATTAGTAACCAAGCTCTCGACTTTGGGGCTCTTGGCAATGAACTGGTCGAGCACCTGGTAGCCCCGCTCCTCAGCGGCAAAAACCAGAAATTCCCGCACGCCGAGATTGTCCCGCAGCCGCAGGCGACCATCGATCAGGCTTGGAAGCAACCACATTTTATCAAGACTCTGATCCGCCTCCCTCAGCGTATGTGTCAACGAAGCCGTATTCACCAGGGATGGCCGATCCTTAACCGGCACCAGCACCAGGTCCGCTGCCAGCAAGGCGCTACACGTGAAGTAATCGAGAATGGGACGGGTATCGAAAATGAGGATTCCCGGCAGGCCGGAGCGGCCCAGGGCGTCGGTGAGCCAGGCCGGATCATCTCCAGGAGGGGTAAGGTCGCGGTCAGAAGCCAGAAACTGCACGCCGTATTCGCCAAGGCTGACCAGCTGCGATGCCGGAAGCCC
Organism: Trichloromonas sp.; assembly: GCA_041583595.1. Taxonomy (GTDB): domain Bacteria; phylum Desulfobacterota; class Desulfuromonadia; order Desulfuromonadales; family Trichloromonadaceae; genus Trichloromonas. The sequence continues at coordinate 2,667 of JBFHFM010000081.1, forward strand.
GCGAAACAAGCCTGCTACCGATTCGCCCCGGCAAGAACCAATGGCGAACATGTTGTCAATGCTGAAATGGTTATCGAAAGAGGCAATGGTGACCGGCAGATCTTCAACCAGCGCCTTCAGGTAAACGGCGAGGTTGGTGGCTATGGTGGTCTTACCCACGCCGCCCTTCTCGCTGGCGACAGTGATCACAAAAGGGTAGTCCACCGTCCCCGCTCCTCTCCTCAAACCGATTCAGGCTCTGCCAGCTGCAATTCTTCCCAGCGCGGGTAAAGGGAGTCGATCTCGGCCTTCAACCGGGCATGCTCTATAGAAACCTCCCGCCAGCCATCGGGGTCCCGGTAGAGTTCGGGATCAGCCATACGTGCTTCGATTTCGGCCAGCGCCTGCTCCTGGAGTTCGATACGCTCCTCGAGTTCGGCCAGTTCCTTCAGCCGACGGCGCTCGACCCGCTGAGCTTCCTTGCGCTCTTCCTGCATGCGCTTACGCTCTTCCTTGTCAGTAACCTCCCCGCCGCCGGCAGTGGTCCCCTGCCCTAACTCGACCCGCTGCTGGGAATGGCTGAGATCCCCCTGGGATTGACGCAGGCGCAAAAAGTCTTCGTAATTTCCGAGACAAGAATCGATACTTCCGTCTTTAACCTCAATCACTCGCGTCGCCAGGGCATCGACAAAGTATCGATCGTGAGAGACGAAAACCAGGGTCCCCGCATATTGCTTCAGCGACTGCAGCAGCACCTCTTTCGATTGCAGATCCAGGTGATTGGTCGGCTCGTCCAGCAGCACCAGGTTAGCCGGGCGCAGCAAAAGGATGGCCAGGGCCAATCGGTTGCGTTCACCGCCGGAAAGGACCGATACCTTTTTATGCACATCGTCGCCGCTAAAGAGGAAAGTACCTAAAATATCGCGTACTTTCGGCACCATATCAAATGGTGCCGCAGAGGTGATCTCTTCAATCACGGTTTTGGCGGGATCAAGCACCTTGGCCTGGTCCTGAGCGAAATAGGCCAAATGCAGATTATGCCCTTCCTCGCGGAGACCACTTTTAGGCGCTTCATCGCCAGCCATCAGCCGCATCAGAGTCGACTTGCCGGCTCCGTTGGCACCCACCAGGGCAATTCGCTCCCCCTTTTCAACGGAGAGGTCGATGTGATCAAGCACGGTGACAGGCCCATAACTCTGCACGACCCCTTTGAGTTCGAGGAGAATACGCCCCCCTTTGGGAGGCTCGGGAAACTTGAAGGCGATTTTTTTTCGGGACGGGGGAACCTGGATACGCTCGATCTTTTCCAGTTGTTTGACCCGGCTTTGAACCAACGAGGCTTTGTTGGCCTGATAGCGGAAACGGCTGATAAACGCCTCGATTTTTGAGACTTCTTCATCCTGACGGCGCTTGGCTTCAACCAGCGCCGCTACTCGTGCCTCCCGCTCAACGAGGTATTTGCTGTAATTGCCCGGATATTCGGACAAGGCACCATTCCAGACCTCGACGATCCGGTTAACGACCTGGTCGAGAAAAAAACGATCGTGGGAAACCAGAACTACCGCAAAGGGATAGGCAATCAGGTAACTCTCAAGCCAGTCGCGGGCCGGCAGGTCAAGATGGTTGGTCGGTTCGTCAAGCAGCAACAAATTAGGCCGCTGCAGCAACAGTTTGGCCAGAGCAATACGCATCTGCCAGCCACCGGAAAATTGCTCGCAGGGTTTTGCCCAATCCTGCTCGGCAAAGCCGAGGCCCCGCAGCACCTTGGCAATCTCGGTCTCCATGGTGTAGCCACCACGCTGACGGAAGGTTTCCAGCAAGTTCGCGTAGCGATCCATATCGGCCTGGGAATGACGCTCGGCGATAGATTGCTCGAGAGTGGCGAGTGACTGCTCCATCTGCAGCAACTCGGCAAAGGCCTCGCGGACCTCATCAAACAGGGGGCGGCCGCGGTGCTCAAGACCATCCTGTGGTAAATAGCCAAAAGTGGTGCCGCGGGCCACCTGCACCTCGCCGCCGTCGGGGCTGACCCGTCCGGCCAGCATCTTGAGCAGAGTGGTCTTTCCTGCGCCGTTTTCACCACACAGGCCAATGCGATCGACCGGCCTGATGTGCCAATCGATGTTGGCAAACAATCGCCGGTCGGCAAAATCTTTGATAATATTTTTAAGTTGCAACATGGTTTTTTTATATCACAACCACAGCTCACGTAAAACCTTGAAATTACCAAGCTGAATATTCTGCGTTTCCGCTATTCAAAGGACAGGTTCTCTGCTATAGTTTCGCCACTTTGAAGCGGTCCTCCGTCCCGAACCCGGATGTCGAGCCCGCCTTCGCGAACAAATGCCTCCATCGAGCCTTGTGCTCTGGATATAGGAACCATCGCTATCAGGGGAAACCGGGCGAAAGAGCCGGTGCATTATCGAACTGTACCTAACAGCGCAGTTCGATATGGCAACCGGCCATCACCTGGTCCCTAACATCCCGGCCGGATTCTGGTTTCCGCCGGCTCCAACCCACTGAAGATCCGCCCGCGGGCGCATCAGAAAGAACACGATGAGTAAGAAGATGCTGATCAACGCCTCCCACCCGGAGGAGCACCGCGCCGTAATCGTTGACGACGGCGCCCTCACTGAGCTCGAAATTGAAGTCGTCGGCCGGGAGCAGACCCGAGGCAACATTTATAAGGCGGTTGTCGTCCGGGTTGAAACCGGATTGCAAGCCGCCTTTGTCGATTACGGGGCCGACCGGCTCGGATTTCTACAAATGGGGGAAATTCACCCATCCTGCTACAACCCGAACGAAAACGGTGAGTCCAAAGGACGCCCGCGCATCAACGACATCCTGCATCGCGGTCAAGAACTTCTGGTTCAAGTCGTCAAAGAAGAACGTGGCACCAAGGGCGCAGCCCTGACCACTTTCTTATCCCTTCCTGGCCGCTACATGGTCCTGATGCCCGAGAGTGACACCAAGGGAGTTTCCCGCAAAATCGAAGAAGAGTCCCAGCGTAAAAAGCTGAAAAGCTCCATGGCGTCCATGAACCTGCCGGCCAACATGGGTTACATCGTGCGCACCGCGGGCATCGGTCAGACCAAAGAAGAGCTCAAGCGCGACTTCGACTACCTGCTTCGGGTCTTTGAAAACATTCTGGCCCTCGCTAACCGCTCCAAGGCGCCAGTTCTCGTCTACAAAGAATCAAACCTGGTCATCCGCATGATCCGCGACTACTTCAACGCCGACATCGACGAAGTGCTGGTCGACGACCCCAAGGTTTTTCAGGATGCCAAAGACTTCTTTCAGCAAGTCATGCCCGAATACGCCCGTCTGGTCAAACTGCACCAGGAAAAGCGACCAATTTTCTCCCGTTACCAGATCGAAGAACAGATAGACACCATCAACAAAAACAAAGTTCCGCTCCCCTCTGGCGGCTCCATTGTCATCGACAGCACCGAAGCGCTGGTCGCCATCGATGTCAACTCGGGCAAAATGGCATCAGAAAAAGGGGTCGAAGCCACCGCTTACAAAACCAACATGGAAGCGGCTGCTGAAGTCGGACGCCAACTGCGTCTGCGCGACCTCGGCGGCCTGATCGTCATCGATTTCATCGACATGCGCGACCGCAAACACATCCGCGACGTTGAGAAATGCCTCAAAGACGCTCTAAAAAATGACAAGGCAAGGGTCACCGTCGGCCACATCAGCAGCCAGTTCAGCCTGCTCGAAATGAGTCGCCAACGGATCAAGACAACCCTGGCCGAAGGCACTTACCTCACCTGCCCCCATTGCGAAGGGAGCGGCCGGATCAAAAGCACTGAGGCCCAATCCGTAGCCTTTTTGCGCAAGCTCCAGGCCGGCATTGCCAAGGGGCAGATCGGCACCGCCGAATGCGAAGTCCCGCTGGAGGTGGCCAACTATCTGCTCAACACCCGCCGCGAAGAACTTCTGTTGATGGAACGGCAGCACCGCTTGTCGATCATCATCAAAGGGGTCAGCGACCTGAAAGCTGAACAATTCGAACTCAGTTTCTTCAAACGAGAAAAAGAAGAGGCGATCCCCGAATACGTCGACAGCGCCTCAGTAACCCCCGCATCACTGGAAGAAGGGGACAGCCTGCCGACCGAAGAAGTCGAGGAAGCGCCTGTGGATACACCCGCAGAAACACCCGAGTCGGAAGTCACCGAAGAGCCAGGCAAGAAGAAACGCAAACGCCGCCGGCGCAAGAAGAAGAGTAGCGAAACGGCCACAGAGACCGCTGAACCGTCCAGCGATGAAGCTGAGACAGTTGAGCAGGAGAAGGAAGAAACTCCAGACACCGAGGTCGCCATTATCGCAGAAAAAGAAACGACTGAGGGCGAAGCAGAAGTCGGCGAAACTCACACAGTTGAAGATGCACCGGCAACAAGCGAAGCAGAACCCAAAACGAGCAAACGACCACGTCGCCGCCGTCGCCGGAAACCAGCAGCTGCCAACGCGGAAGCAACCTCCGAGGCACAGCCGTCAATAAGCGAAATAGCCGATGGTGAAGCCCCCGCAGACCCGGTCGGTAAAGAAGCCATCCCTGAACCTTTGATCGCCGCAGAAATGGGGACCAGTGATGAACCCGCGAGCCAACTTTCGGCAGCCCCCGCAGCCGAAGAGAAAAAGAAACCGGCCCGTCGCCGCCGCAAAAAACCAGCAGCGACTGCTCCGCAAACAGAAAACGCGGACACTGAAACGCCGCTAACGACAACAGAAGCTTCGGCCCCGGCGGAAACGACACCGATATCAGCCCCTATTGTGCCTGAAATCGTGACCACCGAACCCAAACCAGCTGAAACGGAACCCCCTGCAGCGGTTAAGGCCCCAGCCAAAGAAAAGCCGAAGCCAGCTCGCAAAAGCCCGGCCCCTCGCAAAAAAACAGTAGCGAAAGCCGCTGAGCCGACTACGGAGCCAGCTCAAGCAACAGAGACGACACCTGCCGACTCGAGCAGCCTGGAGCAGCCCGTAGCCGAAAAGAAGAAGGCCGTACGGAAACCGCGAGCGACCAAACCTAAAGTGCCCAAGGAAGCCCCTATAGAAGGCGCTGAGGAAGCAAAGCCGAAACGCCGAGCCCCGCGCAAAAAGCCGGTCGAACCGGCCACTGAAGAATAGAAGTCATCGACGAAAAAGGCCGGGTCATAAGACCCGGCCTTTTTACTTAAGTAACCTTTTCGGCTGATTTGAGAAAAACCACCAGTGCGCCGTCACCTCCATACTGCTTCGGTGCACGTCCCCATTCGGCAACCAAGGCCCTCCCGGCACCATCCAGATACTGTTCAATCCCCCCGCGCAGAACCGGCTCACCACCTCCCGATCCACGCCCCCATCCGGTAATGATCAAAACAACTTTCAAACCGTGATAGACTGCATCTTCGAGAAAATAACGCACCTTGGTTTGCGCCTCAGACCGAGTCGCCCCGTGCAAATCGAGGGTCGCTTCAGGCCTCAAATTACCCCGACGCAACTGTTTCATACGCCGGGGTGCAGAGGCAACCGGCTGCTCGTCATCAGGGTACTGATCGGTAAAAACCGTGTCCAGCTTACCCAGCGCCGCAGCGAAAAGCTCCTCATCACCGGCCGGCGGGGACGGTTCGGTGGCCGGGACCACCACCGACGGTTTTACCACATCAGCGGCATCCGCTTTCCCCATCCGCCTGACCCCGAGTCGCTCCATCTCTTCATCAAAACTGGCCGCCGACGCAGCGATGCGCGAAGCACCAGCCACGGGCTTGTCCTTGATCTCGTTCGGTTTTTCTTTACTCGCAGAAACGGAAAACCCCTTCAAGTGCTTGAAAGGGTTATTAACCATACTTGTCTGGCGAGAATTCTTATCGCCTTTTTTCCGAGCCACAATTACCGCCTTACGATTTTGCGCCGACCCTGCATCGCCTTGGTCTGCTGCTTGATAAGCGTCCCCTGGCTTTCCAGGTGGAACTGATACCAGAGGTCACCATAAGCCTGCATTTTCATCTTTTTGCCGGCCTTGAGCGCATCCAGGTTGGCTTGCAAAGCCTCATTGCCGCCGGTTTTCTTCAGACCCTTATCCATAACACTGATGGCCTGCTCTCTTTGCCCGATCTTTTCGAGGCAAAAGGCATAGAGATTCCAGAGCATCGGTTCTTTTTTGTTGGCCGCGCACGCCTTGTCAAAGGTTTCAATCATTTTGGCCGGCTTGTTGCGCTTCATGTAACAGATGCCGAGCATCCCCATGGCCACCCAATGGCGAACAAAACCCTTCTGCAGGTAGTCAAAGGCCTGGGCAAAATCACGCTTGAGGTAAAGAATGGTACCAATCTGGGCATTAAGCTGCCCCTTGATGAAGAACTGCCATTTGGCGTATTTAAAGCCCCCCTGTAAAGCTTTTACGGCCTTCTCAGGGCGTCCGGCCTGGATATCATACTGAGCGGATTCCATCAAGCCGCCGATTTTTTTCATCACAAAGCGAACCGACAAAAAATATAGGAGCAAAAATGTGACAACGGAAGCAGTCGCGGCGATCCACTGATCAACCCCGGCCAACAGCGACAGGCCAATGTGAACCAGAAGAGAGGCCAGAAGGGAAATGACAATATTGAGCATTATTCGGTTGATCCTTTCAGGATGTGTTAATGAGCCAATCTGAGGCCGTCGAGTTTAGCAATCTCCCCTGTAAAAGTCAAAGGTATATGCTTAAGCGAAGCCAACCTGCAGGTGGTCAGCGGGGCAGAAAAGGATGATGAACCAGACGATCGATACCGAGCACCGAAAGGTCGGCGGGAAGCTTTGAATTTTCCAGAAATTGGGTATTGCCGCAGGCAAATAACGGTAGCCCGGACTGATCGGTTTCGAGACTGAACGCCTCCCCGCAACCAGCCGCGCACCCAAAGGCACGACGCTCTTCGCGGAACGGACAGTTTCGACTGGACGTTACCATGGCATAGGGATAATGGAGCGAGCCCACCACCCCTTGAGGCAATGGAGCGAGCCCTTGCAACAGATTATCCAACTCAACCCGGGAGACCTGCAACTCCCCCAGTAAGTCGGCCGCATCCCGACCATACCAGCTGCCGCGCTGGAAGTAGTCTCTCTGCTCCACGGTAAGTGAAAGATCCAGAATACGCGGACCGCGTTTCTGCCCGGACAGGGTCCGGCCAAGGATGATTTGCACCTGCGGCGCCAGTTCACATACCAGCGCGAGCGCCCCCCAATCAGAAATCAGCACTTCATCGCCCGGACCAAACTGTCCAGCCAACGCCCCCAGCAAAGATTGCAGACCCGGCAGCACCGACTCGGTCAGCACAGGCGTAGCCAGGGTAAAATGCCACCCCCGCTCGTGGGCCACACGACAGGCCGTAGCCGCTTCAGCGACTGAGGGGAGCAACCACGGGCAAAATTCGGCCCCGAAATAAAGTCGCGTATAGCCCTCAGGCAGCGGACCGTCAAGACGGTTAAGAAAAAGAGCCGATTCGACCTCAGCCACGGTGTTCAGCGGTAACCATCAGGGTTAATTTATCGCCGGGACGAAGGATATAATTCTCAGCCAGGTTGTTCCAGCGCTTGATATGCTTGGCCGTCACCGAATATTTACGGCCAATATCCCATAAGGTATCGCCAGATTTGACTTTATAGACGATTTTGCGGGTTTCTTTTGAAGTTGACTTAACTGAACTTGCCATTTTTTTTGCGTCCACAGCCCTGTATCCACTGGATGAAACCATCAATGTCTGGCCGGGACGGATGGTGTTACTCCAGCCTAATTTGTTCCAGACCCGCAGTTCCTTATCGCTGACATCGAACCGTTTTGCGATCGACCACAGGCTATCGCCGTTACGCACAGTGTAGGTTTTACGGCGAGAGCGGGCATAGTCGTCCTGCATCTCCTCGACCGGCAATTTAGAGTAACTCTGATGCAGTGGCAGAATCAGATCGCTACCGACCCGCAGGGCCCGGGGATTAACAATGTTGTTGAGGTCAATGATGTCATCGACACGGATGTTGTATTTCTTGGCGATGACGGCCAGTGTGTCACCACGGGCAATTTTGTGCCGTTTATAATTGGCACGCTGATCAGGAGGAACCTGGGCATAAAGTTCATCGAAATGGTCTTTTTTGCCAAGCGGGATGCGCAACATGTAGTCCTCAACACCGGGAGGAGTACACCAACGCTTGAGCTCTGGGTTAAGAGCCTTGATCTCCTCGTAGGACACCTCGCAGAGTTTCGCCACCAGTTCGAGATCCGTGACGTCTGGGATACTCACCAGGTCGTATTCAAAGGGCTTCAGACAGTCCAGATCAACAAAGCCATATTCCTCGGGATTTTTGGCAATGGTGAGCACGGCCAACAGCTTGGGGAGATAATTCTTGGTCTCCTCCTGCAGGTAAGAACCCCGGGTCAGTTCCCAGAAATCCCGGGTATCGTACTTCTTGACGGCTTGGGAGATCTTCCCTCCGCCAGCGTTATACGCTGAAACCGCGAGATACCAGTCACCGTCAAAGCGCTCATGCAGGTCACCAAGGAATCGGGCGGCAGCCCGAGTCGATTTCTCAAAATCCCGCCGTTCATCCCACCACCAGTTGTTGTTCAGACCATACCCCTTGCCAGTGCTTTCGATAAACTGCCAGGGACCGACGGCATGGGCCCAACTGTAGGCCTTATTATTGAACCCTGATTCGACCATCGCCAGATAGGTCAAATCCTGGGGTAGCCCCTCTTCCTCAAAGATTTTGCGCATGACCGGAATATAACGTTCCGAACGCTGTAGCCAGCGCACAAAGGTTTTTCGGGCCGGGCCGGTGTAATAATCGATGTAATAGCGAACCTTCTCGTTTTCGACCACAGGAAAATCAAAAACCATCTCGTCTGACAGCAAAGTCAGCCCCTCGTTTTCGGGGGGGGACTGGTCTACACCAGAGAGAATCAGGTTGTCCTCCAGGGTCTCAGCATCAAATTCTTCGGGCAGAGGCGACGGGCAGCTTTCAGCAGAGGCCGGCTCGGCCACGGCCATCACCGAAAAAGTGGGCCGCTTTGGGACAGTACCCATCGGTGATTTAACCGGCATAACCACAGTTCTACGGGATATTACAGCCGGGGCCGCGACTTGTTTATCCGGTGACAACCAGACACAGCCCTCAAGCAAAAGAAGAATAGGTAAGATCCAAAGTATTTTCATCTCAACCTCCAAAAAACCGAGAGATGCCTGACACCGGCCCGGCATCCCCACTTTCAATCTTCGTCAGGCCAGAACCGGCGTTGCAGTTCGGCAAGCAGTCCGTCAAAAGTGC
>JBFHFM010000082.1:0-11914 GCA_041583595.1 Trichloromonas sp.
CTGGACCGGCCATAATTTCGTCCTGCAAGGCCCGGTGGGAAAGCTTACATCAGGCAGGTCAAGGCCCTGAAAAAACAGCGTAACGCTGTAAGACGGACCTTTTGCGACGCCATCAAAGTGAAACGAGACAAGAATTAATGTATAAAGCATTTAACCTTGGTGTAAAATTAACCCAAGCCAACAGGGGTATGGGATGATGGCTGTTTCATCGATGGTCCAAAATTAAAAGTTGAGGGGAAACAACAAGGTCAATTTTGCCAGGGGACTCAGGCGCTTTTTGAGATTGGTTCTAATGTGAATGCCATGTTGAAGATCGATTCTTTCAGGCAAAAGCCTGGCTATTGCGGCCCTGCATCGTTAAAAATGGTGCTGGGCTATCTGGGCGTTAAAATCACTGAAAAAAAACTGGCGCTGATATCTGGCTGCAACCCGTCCAGCGGGACCGGGGCAGAGGGGCTGATGGGGGCCGCCCAGAAGCTTGGCTTTCGCGCCCAAGTTAAGGATTTTTCAGATCTGGAAGATATCCGTAAGTGGGTCAACCGTAAAAAGATACCGGTCATCGTCGATTGGTTCGCCTTCGAAGGCGGGCATTATTCTGTCGTCAGCGGCATCGACAAGGAAAATATCTACCTTGAAGACCCGAGCCTGGGTCATCGGCGGGCGCTGAAGCTGTCTACTTTTATGCGGTTGTGGTTCGACTTCCCCAGCGATTACCTTAAATCCAAAGACGAATTGATAATCCGGCGAATGATCATCGTCGACAGGCGCACCCATGATGAAGAGGTTCGGACAACCACCGGCTACTATGCGGAATTAAAAAAACTGGCGGCTGCACGCCGCGATGTCCAGATTGAACGGCACCGCCTTAAACAGCGCAATTCCGAATGCAACTTTTACCGAATCGTCTCGCGTGGTGCCAAGCCAAACGATAAGTTCATGCTCATCCGCGCAGGGATCCACGGGGACGAAGTGGCCGGCCCGCTGACTCTCATCCGCGATTTTAACCGCATCTTCGATTATGCCCACAAACGCGGGGTCAAGCTCATCATCTATCCGCTTGGCAATCCGACAGGCTACGATGCCCGGCAGCGCTACAACACCGATGAGGGCGAGGGATCTGACTTTAACAACGATTTCGTGCGCTACGAGCTTGAAAATGGGGAACTGGTGGATGACATTCGTCGCGGCGCTAAATTCAAGCGGTGGTACTTGTCGTCCGACAGTCGGCTGAATCTGAACCTGCCTGCCGAAACGCTCCTCATGCACCACCTTCTGCGACGCGACCCTCTGGAAAACATCGTCGCGGCCCTCGACCTGCATCAGGACAACATCTCCAGGATCGACCATGCCGCCGCCTACCACTATGCTTTCGGTGATCTCTCTGTTTACAGCCGAATCGTTGAGGCGATCCATAAAACCGTACCGGTTCTGGACCACAAAGTGATCCGCGCCGGCCAGAGCAGCGGCATGCGGACCAACAGAGAGGGTTTCATCGTCCGGCACGACGGAACCTTTGGTGACTTGATGTACCGCCTCGGGGTAAAATATTCGGTAACGGCCGAAACCACCGGAAAAACGCCGATCGATAAGGCCTGTCAGGTCAATTGGCTGTGGATCAAGGGCCTTATAGACCTGGTGGCCCAAAAGCGCGCTACCGTCAAACGGTCTTTTACTCGCGAGGTCGTCCAGCCGCTTAAAAAACATGCATCCGGGCATCGCCTGATCAAGGCCGGACAGGTCACGACCGATGCGGGTGCCTATCCCATATACGCGGTCCTCACCCGGAATCACTCCGGCGATCTTCCCCGCATCATCCTCTCGGCCGGCATTCACGGCGAAGAGCCGGCCGGGGTTTATGCCCTGCTGGAATTTATGAACCGGGACCTCGCCAGGTATTTGAGGCATTTTTCATTTTTGATCCTGCCCTGTCTCAATCCGTATGGCTTCATCCGCGGTGTGCGTTACGGCAGTCACGGAGCCGATCTGAATCGATCCTTCGACAATGGTGCCGGGGTGCCGGAAATCTCAGCCGTCAAGGATTTGCTACACCAGTTTTCTGGCCCCTACCGCCTGGCGATCGACCTGCATGAAACCGACACCTATATGCCGCGGGGCAAGGAATTTTCGGTCGAGGATATTCCGGCCGGATTCTATATGTATGAAACCTCCCCCGGCGGGCTGCCGATTCTCGGCCCGGCGATCCTGAAAGCCCTCCACACCGCAGGCTATCCCATCACAAAGCGCGAGTTGGTCTACGACTCCGAATGCCACAACGGACTGATCACCTCCATTTCTCCCAACGCCCCCGATTACCCGGAGATGCCTGAATTCAACGGCACGCTGGATTGGTATATGTTCAAAAAAAACTATACGCGGCATTCGATCACAACCGAAACGCCCACCGCCTGGCCCCTCAAACGGCGGATTGACGCCCACAAAAAAGCGCTGATCTCAGCCCTGGATCTTCTCAAAAACAATCTGTAGCGAACGCATCGACAATCCCATAAAATCCTCACCGGAGATGGAGATTCTCAATGCCGGGTTGAAGGCCCTGGTCGTCGTAAGGAGAAACCTCCCCCTCTTGTTACGGTGTTTGATGATGAGCGAAAACTGCTCAAAGCGAATGGCTACCTTTGGGCAGCAATCCGGTCTGAAAGAGTTCCGACCACAATCGCAAAGGCGTTGGATCGGTTCCAGTCCAGAAGCACCCGGAAATTGTCATAAACCAGGTAGGCTGGCCCGCCGGGACCATCAGGCATGATCAGCGAGGCATCGAGATCGCGTCGGGGCAGGGCGCTTCCGTTGCTGCGCCTCACCCCAAGAGACTGCCAGCGTGAAAGCGGGAGGCGGGTTTCCAGCCCGACCAAGGAAAAATCGAATTTGGCAGGTAAGGTTACCGCGCGTCCCCAGGTCTGATCTTTCTTCCATCCCACGCGGGCAAGGTAATTGGCCGCCGAAGCCAGCACATCGGGGACCGAGTTCCAGATGTCGATGCGACCGTCGTCGTCGGCATCAGCCGCATAACGGAGAAAGGAAGAGGGCATGAACTGGCATTGTCCCATGGCGCCGGCCCAGGAGCCCTTCATGCGCTTCAATGGAATGTGACCGGCATCGAGGATCCGCAGGGCATCGAGCAGTTCCTTGCGAAAATATGCGCCGCGACGCTCATCATAGGCCAAGGTGACGAGCGACTGAATAACCGGAAAACTTCCGGTGTGCTCACCATAGTTGGTCTCGATTCCCCACAGCGCCACGATGAAGCGCCTCTGTACTCCGTATTTTTGTTCGACCCGGCCCAGCCAGGTCGGATAGCGGCTCATCATCCTGCGTCCGTTGGCGATACGTTTCTCGCTGACCCGGGCCGCGACATAGTCCTCCAGGGACTGGGTAAACTCCGGCTGTTTTCGATCGAGTTCGATCACACGCGGCAGAGGCTCTTCTATCTCAGCCATGGCCTCATCCAGGGTCTTTTGTGAAACTCCTGCGCTGCGGGCCTCCACGCGGAGGTTTTCAAGCCAGACCGCGAAATCTTTCTTGGTGTCCGTGGCCTGAGCACTTGTCGCGAACAACCAGCAAGCACTTATGATCAGCAGAACCAGACCCCTGATAGATTTCATCCTCTGACTCCTGTATTGGGGGGGGCACAGCGAAAAACTGCAGCTTTTGATTGCAAACCCTGCCGTTTACTGTATCAGATTTTTAGGAATATACCGCCGGTGAAACGCTTTAAAGAGGGGGAATTCAGCCGCTGGTAAGCGGCTTTCCGAGGGCGTTGATTTTTAACTTTAGCCCACTATGTGCCATAATTGGGACGTGTTACAGAGGATGAAGAATGCAGGCATTTATCCAGTCTTGCCCTTGCTATAGTACAAAACGAAGTGCTGTCGCAACCAAGGAGTTGAAGAAATGGGTGTTAAAGAGTCGGGCAGGCGGCATAGAGGAAGAGTTTAGGCTTCCAATAACCGCCGTTGCAAAAGTGATTGCATGTCGCGGCGGCCATCGACAATCAGAAAAATATAGACGTTCTTGCTCACAACTCTGTAGATGATGCGGTAGGGTTTGAAGAAAATCTCACGGTAATCGCGAATTCCAAGTGCCAACAATTCATTAGGATAAGTACCTCTCTCTGGAGAATCAGAAAGACTGGTGAAGGTTGATTCTATCTTGTCCAGGACATAGTTCGCTTTCTCTGGCACGTCGTGCAGGGATATATATTTGTAAAGCTCCTCAAGATCACGTTCTGCGTCATTGGTCAAAAGAACAGTAAACGGCATCAGGGGGCCCGCCGTCCCTCGCGGAGACGTTTGATCACGTCGGCCGCAGGCTGAACCTTGCCTTCCTCGACCTGTCGGTTACCAAGCGCCAGAATTTTCAAAAGCGCCATTGTTTCCTGGGTCTGCTCATAACTTTTGATATCCTGCATGACGACCTTGGCTTCGCCGTTCTGGGTGATGATAAGCGGTTCTTGTTGCTCGCCAAGATTCCGCACGATTTCGGCGGCATGAGCCTTCAGGTAGCTGATCGGCTTAATCTGACTGGAAAGTTTCATGGTGCACCCTCCCTTCTAAGGTATGACCAAATATAGTCCTTAAATAGGTCAAGTGTCAACATTGAAGACAAAATTACTCCATGGTTTCAAACGACCTTCTCCCAACACGATTTCTCGGATTCCAGGAGATATAAGATGATAGGGGAAGTTTTCCTAATCGAAAACTCCCAGCGATTCGAAACAACTTGTTGGGCAAATTGCTTACACCATCCGAAAAGATGGTCAAAAGCGTCCAGAGTTCCAGGGGGCCATCAATAAAGGGAATTCACGCTACCAAAATACATAAATCCCCCACAGCTAACGCTGTTACATTTTTTATGCAATTTAGTTAAGATGTAGCAACAAAATTGGTTCTTAAAAGATAAAGAGGCTTCAAGTTTCCGAAAGGGCAAACCCGGAGTAATCCGGTGGCGCAAAGCCACGAACCCATGTAAATGGGTAGTCGGGCTACCGAAGAATCTTGGCCCCAAAGTCGCATATTGGGATGCCCGTCTTCGGTGGAAGATGGGCATTTTTTATTCGTTGTAGAGAGAATGGTCCGTTTTAGATTTCTGATAGTCAAATTTGAGTTTTTTATCGGAGGATGGAGTGATTCTCAAGCAGGCCGACAGCAAAGAACCACAAATTAAACAGCTTGAGCAGCTTTTGGCCATTGCACCGACTGAAAGCAAAGGGAAGATCGAGCAGGAACTTAGGATGATCAGGGCCGGTCAGAAGGGAGAAAGCGAAGCTGCCTACCTTATTGATTTCGATTTGAAAGACTCGGAGAGAACAGCAGTTATCCATGATCTGCGTTTGGAGGCCAATGGCCGAGTCGCCCAGATAGACCACCTGCTGATCCACCGGACTCTGAAGTTCTTTGTCCTGGAAACCAAGCATTTCCACGCCGGAATCAAGATCGACGAAGATGGCCAGTTTTTGCAGTGGAACAGTTACAAGAAAACTTTTGAGGGGATGGCTTCTCCTCTGGCTCAGAACGAACGGCATATCGTCGTGTTGAAGGACCTGGTGGGCGAAATTGAGTGGCCGACCCGAATGGGGCTCAAACTAGTTCCGACCTACGAGCCGTTCGTCCTCGTGTCCAGCAAGGCTCGTGTAGATCGACCGAAGAAATTTGACACCAGTCGGGTTATCAAAGCCGATGATCTCAGCAAAACCATTGATAAGCTCCTTGGTTCGATGGGAGTTCTCGACACTTTCGGCGCCTTGGCCAAAATGGTTTCAGCCGATACGCTCATGGAGATAGGTCAGGCGATCATCGCACGGCACCGACCAATTGAAATTGACTATGCGGCCAAGTTTGGGTTGAAGGAAATCCCATCCTCTCCAACACCTTTGGCCGAAGCGGTATTGGAAGGTCTCGGTAGCTCACCCATGTGCCGAAATTGTGGCACCAACCAACTGTCGATCCAATATGGAAAGTTCGGTTATTATTTCAAATGCGCATCTTGCGACGGAAATACCCCGATCAAGTTGGGTTGCGGCAAGGAGGGTCACAAGGAACGTTTACGGAAAGACGGAAGTCGGTTCTTTCGCGAGTGTTTGGAGTGTAGTTCCTCAAGCCTATACTTCACCAATCCCTGACGGTCGGCCGAAAAGTTTCGAATGCCCCCTTGCTCGGGGAGGTACCGGAGTCGTTTTGCCGGATCGGAGTTGTCCTGCTCTTCCAAGGGGACCAGATCAGCTCGGAAGCTGAATGAAATGTAATGGGAGAGATCCAGAAAAGATCTACCCGGATGCCCTGGACGTCCAGGACGCCCACTCAAGATGTCAATCGGCATCGAAAATTGACCCATCATCGGCGTCTAAGATTGACCCAACCCAAAAACACATGCCGATTACAGGATCGGGGGCGTTTCTCATAATGCGCTATTTTTTGTACTGATATGTGAAGGACCGAACATCGCACTCGATAATACAGTACCAATAAGACTTTTCCCGATCGCCAGATTGAGTGCTTTTTCAATTATGATGCACTCGCAAAAAAATCTGTGATGTATAAGCAATAATTTTGCCCTACAAGGCCTGAGGTTTTTTCGGGGGCGACGGCCTACATCAGGTAGGTCGAGGTCCTGAAAAATCACCGTAACTCAGTAGGACGGAATACTTGCGATGCCATCAATTATGCTCCATATTTCCGACATGGTCAGCAGATACTGGCATGGCACTTATCACCACCGTCATAAATTCACAGTTTAAGACTCCCAGTTTGCCCCCTTGCACCAACCCTCGACCGTGCTCTCCGGCAGTCCTGAACTTCCGCATAGAGGGCATTTATTACTAAACCGCGCATTTTCTCCATTCGTGGTGTAGTGGTGGCCGCATTTTTCATTCGCGCACTCACGGTAATTTCTTGACATGGTTACGCCTCCGTTTTGTTGTCTTTTCACTTCAAACATATTCGTTTTTTACTCATCGCAATCACGATTCACCGCTGCCTTCAAAACCGCCAACCGAGTGATGCCTCTGTGACCACATCAATATTGCCCCCGGGCGATCACATAACGGCCACGCAGCATACTCCTTTTAAAGCATGAATACCCCTCATTGAGTGGTTGGTGAAAATCGGCTTTCGTTAAACCTTTCTCCAGAGGGTGGTTTATCAAACACGCCGCAGCATTCCCCTGAGCCCCTTGATTACAACATCTAGGGGCTCAGTTGGAATTGTCACCTTGATAGACGTCGCCTTGGCAAGTCGCTCTCGAAGCCCGGGCAGCATGGCACCTCCACCCGTTAGCACAATGCCGCTCTCGATGATTTCGCACCCCACGGCCGGCGGAACTTTCCGCAACAGATTGATGGCGGTGCCTGTAATCTCAAGAACCAGAGGTTCGATCATGGCTTGCAGGGTTGCCGGACGCACGGGAAGTGGCTCATGTTTGGCTCCGTCAACGCTCAGTACCTTGACCAAAATGCTGACATCGTTTAGCCACGTACGTTCGGTCCCTGCGACGGCAATAATCCGTTCAGCCTCTGCCATGTTCAGATCAAATCCCCCCCAACATTGACGAAAATTGTCCTGTACGCGCTCACGAAAGCTGGAACAGCCGATCCTGGTGGCGTGGGACTCAAGGATATGGCCACCACGAAGAATGGCGCAATCAGTCACCCCCTCACCGACATCCACAACCATTTGAGCGAAGGGTGAGAGAATATTTAATCCGGCGCCAAGAGCGGCAGCGAAAGGCTCGGAGACAATGGAGACACTAACGGCTCCTGCCTGATAGAGGGCCTCGGTGAGCAGTTCCTGTTCTTTGTCCGTTGCATCTGTGGGGACACCCACCAGGACCCGAGGATTGAACAGCCCGAGCCGTTTAGCCTTAGCCAGCCACGGCCAGAGCAGACTCGCGGCTGCATTCCGGTCGGTGACAACTCCGTCACGAAGGGGTGACCTGCCGGTCTGTGTTGTCGGAATGGTTTTAACGCCAAATTTTTCCGTAGCTACCCGCACAAACGCTGTGCCCATATCAATAGCTACTTCGTTACGCCATGGGTTTTGAACCCAATTTTTTGCCATAGCAGTTGACTCCGTTTCACGCAAACGAGTGTGGAACACATTATAAATGAAGAGGTTTCGTTGACATCACATGGACCAATTACGGCTGCGATGAGACGAGCATTGGGCCCTACAAGTGATAATCGCCTGCGGCCTCCGGCTGATATAAGATCTCTTCAATCCGGATGGTTTTGATGCCGGCAAGCACCTTCCATTCGATGACGTCCCCGACGGCATAGCCGAGGATGGCCGTACCGATGGGTGAGGTCACCGAAATCCTGCCTTCAGCCAGATTCGCATTGTGGGGAAACACCAGGGTTGCAATGATTTCCTGGCCGGTGTCCACATCGCGAAATCTTACCTTGGAGTTGAGAGTAATAACGTTGGGCGGCACTTTTTGCGGACTAACGATGCAGCAATAGTCCAACTCATCCTCCAACCTGGCCAACCTATCTCGCCCGTGCCGACCAGCCCTTTTGGCCACGTCAATGTATTCTTCCAGTCTCCGGTGGTCCTTTTCCGTAATGTAAAGCGTCCTTGTGTTCATGGTCTTGTCCTTTCTTTTGACCGTTGTTGTTGATCTAAAATGGGCCAACACAAAAGAGTCATTTTCTTTTTTGACTGAGTTGTCGCAAGGTCCCGTTAAAAAAACGAACGTCTTCGATGGTATATACGGCGTTAGGGCTGGACTGTTTGATTAAGTCAATGACCTGTTGCAGATTACGTCTTTTCACAACGGTAAAAATAACTTTGACAGGCCCGGTCTCACCCCGGGCATCGACGCCGGTGACGCCAAAACCCGCATTCCAAAGTGCGCCTGTCAGATCGGACGCATCGTCGCGGGTGATGGTGCGGATGATGAGGTTGCCCACCGCGAGACGTTCCTCCAGCAGGAGTCCCACATAGTTACCGACACCAAAACCAAGGGCGTAGGCAAAATAGGTTCCCCAGTTGTTCAGATGTTGCAGGACTTGGGAGATCGCCAAAACCCAGATCAGAGATTCAATAAAGCCCAACGGCGCTGCCAGGTATTTCAACCCGCGGGAAACGAAGGTTATGCGCAGAGTGCCAATGCTGACATCGAGAATCCGGGCAATGAATACTAAAAACGGTATGGCCAACATGGATAAAAAACCTGGTTCAGCTACAGTTACTGTTAACATGATGCTCTCCGAGACAAAGCGCAGGCACGAAAAAGCCCACAGATTGCGTGAGTCTGTGGACTGTGGAGATGGGTCTTAGTTCAAAGAGAAGTCTAGGCTACCAATCAACTCGGCAGCAACAGGTCCTCGGTCTTTTTCCCTATCAAAAGTCAGAGTCGTTACAGGTAATATTCTCCCGCCGCTTCAGGTTGATAGAGTACTTCCACAATCCGTATGGTTTTTCTTCCGGAATACACCTTCCATGCAACGACATCACCCTCAGCGTAACCGAGGATCGCCGCCCCGATGGCGGAGGTGATCGAAATCCGCCCCTCTGAGAGATCTGCCTTGCTGGGAAAGACCAGTGTTACGGTTCTTTCTTGACTTGTGTCGAGATCGAAATATTTGACTCGCGAGTTGAGGGTGACAACATTACCTGGCATCTCCTCGGGAGCAACGACCTTGCATGTTCCCAACGCATTCTCAAGACAACTTAAGTCATCCCGCCTGTTTTGAGGGACACTGTTCATGATGTCTAGTAGTAATTCCAGGCGTTTGTAATCGTATCCCGTGATGTAAACAGTTCTTTCAATCATGATTTTTTAAACTTAAGAAGTTGGTTTTCCTTGCCAAGTTTTGTTTCTTCGGAATTTAAAACTCGGAGTTCTCTGTTTTTTTTCATATCAACGACCCACCCATCATCAAATAATTCACCTGCTGTATCATATTTCGTCTTTAGCTTCGTGTCTTTGTCGTAAATAATTATTTCACCGTTTAGTAAATCCCTCTTCTTTATATAGGCCAAAAATTCTTTCGTGTTTTTCATGTGCAGAATGTCACCACATGGAAATGTATCGACACCATCTAAATATCTTCTTGTTCTCAATCGGAAAGAATCCGGCCAACCCTTCATTCGTCTTCTCCGCTTAATAATAATTCAGAGTCCATAGGTTTCGTTCACCCGAATTATTCGAGTTCTCTCAAAAATAAGCCGATTGTCTTGAAGGAAGAGGGCTGTCGATATAACGCATGTCATTAATCTCATGGAGGTAATAAAAGGCATAAATTACTTTGCTGTGCATATCTATCCCATAGAGATTGCGCAGGAAGGTTCTTGTTTCTTCCCAGGAAAGTTCAGAGTCTCCGCAAAAAATTATATCGTCGACAATTTGCTGGCTCTTTATTTTTTCAAACATGATTTTGTACGTCTTTTTAGCCAGGTGTATATGTTTGTCGTACGAATTTAGATCTTTTTCGCAAATAAGTTTACGGTGTAGCGATAAAGATTGTACGGTGTACTTCATGCACTCATTTCTTGACATTGAGTCATTGCTGAAAAAAGATCCAAAGCAAACGATCAGATTATTTATGTGGGCCGATATTTTGATGAAGTTTTCCATGCTTTTTACCCTGCCGCATTTATTCGATGCTGATTTCAGCCAAAACAAATCACGATCGCAAAAAACGCCACTGATGTTAAATCGCAGCAGACTGCATTGCCCTGTGGACCTTTCGTCGCTGTTGCTGGTGCCCATGCCTGCTTATCTGTTTTATCGTTAAGCGGCAGGGTGAAAACACAACGGTTGAACCGGTTGACGTCCAAGACTGACCCACACAGTGCCGTTCAAAAGCGCCCATATCATTGCTTGGCTCTGAATCTATCGCTTTGCTGTGGAAACGTAAATACGATTATGTTACACATATAATGCCTATGAAAAATGGGTAGTCTGTTTAAGCGGTTCTTGGGGATGAAAAATGGAATGAATCAAAAAAGATTCTGTGGACCTAAGTGAAGGGCAGGTATTTTTGAGTTCTCAGGTGCTGATGTTACGATTGGAGCAGCGAAAGGGAAGGATATGACCGACAACCGGATCGAAAGTCAACTGCGGGAGCGCGTCAAGGAGCTCGATTGTCTTTACAGCCTAACCAAGTTGGTCGAGCAGAGCGAGAATTCGATCGACAATATTTTGCAAGGTGTAGCGGATCTGCTCCCTGGCTCCTGGCAGTATCCAGAATTGGCGTGTGCTAGGATCCTTTACAGAGAGCGAAGCTATCAGTCACGCAATTTCAAACCGACCCAATGGACGCAAGAAGCCGTTGTTATTATCTCCGGCCGGCAAGAGGGGTTGGTGGAAGTCCACTATCTTAAGAAAATGCCTCAGCTCGATGAAGGTCCATTTCTTAAGGAAGAACGGCTATTGATCGATGCTGTCAGTGACCACATTGCAAAAGCCATTGAACGGTTTAAAAATCAACGGCAGTTGCAGATAGAGCGGCAAGCCCTGCAGGATGCTAACGTAGCTCTTCACGATGCACTGGCCCAAAGTCAGAAAGAAAAGAAGATGATCGGATTGTCCATTCAGGCTAAAATCGATAAAATCTTCACGCCGATTTTTTATGCACTAGAGACTGAAATGGACGGTAGGCAACTGAAATATCTAGACCTGCTCAAGAAAAATTTTGCGGATATTATTTCACCTTTTGTCGATGGGAACCAAGAGGTGCTTACTAAGCTCAGTCCGGTTGAACTTTTGATCTGCAATATGATCAAACACGGGCTGTCCTCCAAAGAGATCGCCAACATCCGGGGTATCTCTCCCGCTACGGTGAATCGCCACCGGGAAAGTATCCGGAATAAACTTGGCTTGACAAATCGCAAGATAAATCTGGTTTCTTATCTCAACGCCAGAATGGACGATTAGAAAAATACGAGTCCTGCAACTTACC
>JBFHFM010000083.1:0-11849 GCA_041583595.1 Trichloromonas sp.
CGTGCGCCAGGGAATGGAAGAGCAGGTCCAAGGGGCCGCAGCCTTCGTCAACGATCTCGACATCGAAATGACCTTCACCTTCGATTCGCGAGGCTACCAGCTCGGAACCGACAACTGGCTGAGCGAAGTGATCGAAGAAATTTACCCGCGCCTCAACCTGCCGCTGCAATACGACGCCTTCCGTTCCCACTCGGACGGCAACCTCTTCTTCGAAGCGGGGGTAAAGCCGCTGATCCTCGGCCCCGGCTCGCTGGAAACCGCCCACACCCCCGACGAACAGACCTCCCTCGGCGAAGTCGAAGCGGCCGCTCGCATTTACGCCGCCCTCTGTCTGGCGGTAAAACCGGATTTAGAGACCGAAAGCAAGGATTAAGGCTATTCCGTAGAGAAGGTCTTTTCGCTTTAAAAACGAGACCGTGGGGTGAATTCGCTGCACGAAACACCAAAGCCGTTTCAAACTCAGGTTAAGAGTACGATGTTAAAAAAAGATGTTCCCCAGGATATCGGCATTGCCGAAGGGATGAAAGAGGTCGTCTATGCCGTCGATGAAAACGGCAACTACGAGCTGGTGCCCAGTGCCGGCTGGGCACCCAAAAATATTGCCAATGATCAGGCCTGGGAAATTATCTCGGGGCAGATTGAGGCCGTGAAAAAACAGATCAAAGCCGGAGAATTGAGTCCGCTCGCCTATCATATGGTCAAAAACCAGATGGACGAAAGTCTGCTGGCCCAGTATGTCGGCCTCTTCAAGTGGAAGGTCAAACGCCACCTGAAACCCGAAGTGTTCAAGAAACTGAAAAAACCGGTGCTGGAAAAATATGCCGCCCTGTTCGGTCTTTCCGTCGAACAGTTTATGGATATGGCCACCATAGACGAAGGCTACAATCCCGGCAAAGACAGGTTGATTTGATGAAAATAGATTTCAAACACAAACAATCCGCCCACTGCGAAAGCGGCGTCACCGCCAACTTATTGACCCATTACGGTCTGCAGATAAGCGAGGCCCTGGCCTTCGGCATCGGCGGCGGCCTCTTTTTTGCCTATCTTCCCTTTGTCAAAATAAATGACCTGCCCTTGACCACCTTCCGCTATACCACCGGGGCGATCATGAAACGAACCATGACGGCCCTGGGCGTTCAGGTCAAAACCGAAAAATTCCGCAGCCCGCAAAAAGCCATGGCTGAACTCGACCGCGTTCTGGCCCAAGGAACCCCGGTCGGACTCCAGACCGGCGCGTGGTTTCTACCCTACTTTCCCCCGGCCTACCGTTTCCATTTCAACATGCACAACATGGTGGTCATGGGCCAGGAGAACGGCCAGTACCTCATCAGTGATCCGGTCTTTCCCGAGCCTGTCCTCTGCGACCGAATGAACCTCATGAAAGCCCGCTTTACCCAAGGCGCCCTAAAGCCCAAGGGTAAGATGTACTATATAACCGATGTCCCATCTTCTTTCGATCTGCAGACCGCGGTAAAAGACGGCATCCGATCCGTGGTCAAAGCCATGCTCAAAACGCCGCTACCGATTGTCGGCATCCGGGGAATGCGTTTTCTCGCGTCCCGCATGGAGCGCTGGCCGCAAAAACTCGGCGAAGAAAAAGCCATTCTGTACCTAGGGCAGTTGGTGCGGATGCAAGAAGAAATCGGCACCGGTGGAGCGGGCTTCCGCTTTCTCTATGCGGCATTTTTGCAAGAAGCGGCGGACATCCTAAAGGATGACCGCTTGCGTGAATGTGCCGCCACCTTAACCAGCATCGGCGACCGCTGGCGCGATTTTGCCGTCAGTGCGGCCCGGCATTGTAAAGGCCGAGCCAAAGAGCACGACACTTTTGCCGATATGGCCAATATTATCCGCGACTGTGCGTCCCGCGAAGAAGCGCTGTATCTAGAACTCACTGACATCATCAAATAAAATTTCCTCGCAAAAAGTATTGAGATGGCCATGAAAAAAATCGTCCTTATCAATCCGGCCTACCGAACCAAGCTGCTTGAGAAGGTTCGAGTGCTCGCCCTGCCCCCCTTAAATCTCGCCATTCTTGCCAGCCACACCCCCGAGCACTACGACATCCAGATCATTGACGAAGCGTTTGACGATATCGACTACGACATGGATGTCGACCTGATCGGCATCACCTGCATGACCCCTCTGGCACCCAGAGCCTATGAAATCAGCAGCGAGTTCAGAAGACGCGGGGTGCCGGTTGTCATGGGCGGCATTCATGCCTCGATGGTCACCGAAGAAGCGGCACAATATGCCGATGCCATCGTAGTGGGCGAAGGGGAAGAGATCTGGCCACAGCTACTCGCCGACTTTGAACGGGGTGAGTTGAAAAAAATCTATACAGCGCAGCAGCTCCCCGACCTGGAAGAAGCCCTACTGCCGCGTCGCGACCTGCTGAAGAACAAATATTTCGTGCAGACCGTTCAGACCTCCCGGGGCTGTCCGTATAACTGTAAATTCTGTTCGGTGACCCGCTTCAACGGCGGCCAATACCGGATGCGCGACATCGACCATGTGATCACCGAGATCAACAGCATCAAAGAAAAACGCCTCTTTCTGATCGACGACAACATCATCGGCTCGGGCAAGCAATGCATCGACCGCGCCTTCAATCTCTTTGATCGCCTGCAGGATTGCGGCAAAGAATGGGGCGGCCAGACCTGCCT
The DNA here is from genome assembly GCA_041583595.1 of Trichloromonas sp. Classification (GTDB taxonomy): domain Bacteria; phylum Desulfobacterota; class Desulfuromonadia; order Desulfuromonadales; family Trichloromonadaceae; genus Trichloromonas. The sequence goes on from JBFHFM010000083.1 coordinate 2,667, forward strand.
GAACATCGTCGAACACGACGGGCTGCTCAAGGCGGCCCGCAAGAGCGGCGCCAGGGCGTTTCTGATCGGCTTCGAATCCTTGCGCCCCGCGACCCTGTCATCGATGAACAAAATGATGAATCTGCGGCCCAATACGCAGAATTTCAAAGACTCGATCAAAAAAATCCAGGATCACGGCATCGCCATTGTCGGCGGGTTTATGTTCGGAGCCGACGACGACACCATGGAGACCTTCGAGCAAACCCTCGAATTCATCATCGATTCGGGCATAGACGCGGTGCAGCTCAGCATCCAGACCCCCTTGCCGGGCACGGTCCTCTACCAGGAGTTAGCCGAAAACAATCGGATTCTGCTCAACGACTATCCCAAGGATTGGGAAGCCTATAACGTTTTTGAACCCGTCTTCCAGCCCGCAAACATGACTCCGGCCGAACTCTACGGAGGACTGGTCGATGCCTACAAGACCGTCGCCTCCTTCAAGCATTCCCTCCCCCGAGGCCTAAAAACCCTGATGCGGACGAAAAGCCTGTTCAGCACCGGCATCTCCTTTTTCTGGAACTACGACAGCCACAAGGCCATCTCAGCCATAACCAAGGGAAAGACCTTTTAACGATCGTGTCGCTACCGGCCAGCACCAAACGAGTATCCAGCCAGAAACGATTGCCATTTGCACTGCCTGGCCCCGTTCTGCTGACCCTGCTACTCGCAAAACGCCTGAATCCCATCACTTATAAAATTATTAGAGATTGACAACACCAGATCAAAGGGATAGAAAAATCTATGTGATATTTTTTATGTAGTCTGGGAGGGTCATATGAACATAGTGAATCATAATGAGTCGACCCTGAAAAACTACAAGCAATTGTTTTTATTGCTTTAATTTGATCTTTATGATTGTTAAAATAACCAGAAATACTACTTCAGCCCTGAAAACCTGGTGATTTTATGAAGCCCAAGAAACCCAAGCAGCGGGAGCAGGAAGACCTCTTCCGTTCACGCCTTGACCAGATTCTCGATCGGCAGCATCCGTTGTATCGGCTTGCCAATCAGATTGACTGGACGGTCTTTGACAGCAAGTTCGGTTCGCTCTACGCCGAGAAGGGGCGGCCCGCTAAATCGACCCGGTTGCTGGTGGGACTGCACTACCTGAAGCACGCTTTTAACGAAAGCGATGAGTCGGTGGTGGCCCGGCTGCTGGAGAACCCTTACTGGCAGTATTTCTGCGGGTTCGAGTTCTTCATCCACCGCCTACCCATCGATCCGAGTTCCTTGACGCGCTGGCGAAAGCGTCTCGGCCCCAAAGAACTGGAGCTGCTGCTCACCGAAACCCTGGAGACCGCCAAGCGCGGAGGGAACCTGACCGAGCGGCACATGGAACGGGTGAACGTCGATACCACGGTGCAGGAGAAGGCCATTGCCCATCCCACCGACGCCCGGCTGTATCACAAAGCCCGGGTCCTGCTGGTCAAAGCGGCCAAAGACCGCGGCATCGCCCTTCGCCAGAGCTACCTTCGGCTGGGGAAGCGGGCCCTCATCATGTCCGGCCGTTATGCCCATGCCCGGCAGATGAAGCGAGCCAAGCGCGAGCAGAAGAAACTGAAGAATTTCCTGGGCCGGGTCTATCGCGACATCCTGCGCAACTGCCCCGAGCCCGACGAGTCCTTGAAAGAGCTGCTGCACCAGGCCAAGCGGCTCCTGGAGCAGAAGCGACTCGACAAGAACAAGCTCTACAGCCTTCATGCCCCCGAGGTGGAATGCATCGCCAAGGGAAAGGCCCACAAGAAGTACGAGTTCGGCTGCAAGGTCTCGGTGGTCACTACCTCCCGGGACAACTGGGTGGTGGGAGTCGAGGCGCTGCACCACAATCCCTTCGACGGCCATACCCTCAAAGGAGCCCTCCAGCAGGTTTCGCGAATTGTCGGCTGGGCCCCTCAGAACGCCTACTGCGACAAGGGATACAAGGGCAATCCGAAACAGATCGGCGAGACCGCCATCCACCTGGCGAATCGCCGCAAAAGCAGCATGAAACCGAGCGAGTGGCGTTGGTTCCGAAGGCGAAGCGCCATCGAGCCGGTGATCGGCCACATGAAGGAAGATCACCGGATGGACCGCAACTACCTGAAGGGAACCGATGGCGACAAGATGAACGCCATCCTGGCCGCGTGCGGCTTCAACCTGCGAAAGCTCCTGCGGGCTTTCATTTGGCTTCTTTTCAAAGAACTGAAACGGCTCAGTTTGTCCCTGCTCCGCTTCAAATTCTCCCTGTGGGCTCCTGAGCCGACAACTTGAGGCCCCCGGGATGACATTGGAGATTCAATCAACCGCCTCGTGAAGACAAGAAATCGAATTTTTCAGGGACGACTAATGATATTGAAAGCTGCCGTTTCTGCCTGCCAGAGACCGCAGCTTTTTTAATTGGGGATGATATAAGCCAAAGAAAATAAAATCAGGATAATTACCTAAATCCAAATGGAGACATTTTTGAAATTTAAAATAGGTACAATCATTACCACATTTTTCTTGCTCAGCTTCCCATTGCTCACGTATGGGGGAGCAACAAATAAAAATATAGATCCACGTTGCCTGCGTATTGCAACCATGGCTGAATGGCCTACCAGTAACCAAGTTAGTTCCTATGAAGTACTTCTCCAAAATTTTGTTATACAAATACCTGACGGGCCTAAGCGAATATCCACGGTCAATGACAGTCTGATCATTTTCAATAAAAACGGGAGTGTGCTCCATTTTGATCCAATTTCTGCAAAAGACTTAAGCACTGCCGCCCACCCGGAGGGGATCACTAGCAATAGTAAATTTACTGTCACAGAGGCAGGTCAAATTCCTTTCGAGAAAAGCATTAATGACCCATTTCCCACCGAACCAGTAGACTTGGCTGTTTGGCAGGATGCCATGGAGAATAAAAAGGAAATTTTTGGCGAATCAAATGTGGTTTATAAGTCCAAAAAAGAAAATTTAATTGTTTACTATTATGAGTCCCCAGTGCCCCCTCTTGGTAATTATGCCTCCGTCCACGACCTTACTAAGACCGACACCTTCCTTCATATTGCCGCACAAAACATGGGTTTTGATGAATTTAAGAAAATTATTGGATCTATTATATTGAGATAAAAAGGGAGAGGTGGAAGTGGCATTATATGGACTAGGCTGGGGGTCGGACCAAGGCAAACTACTAATATAACAGTAATTTTGCTATAATCCTGAGCCTAAAACTCCCTTAAAAGCCCCTTTTTAGGGGCAAAATGGCAGCTTTAAGAAATAATTCATGGCCAGTGCCAAATCAAAACCTAGTGGTCAAATCCCCACTGTCGACACATTCTTGTCAACAAAAAGGATTTGCCCCCAGAATGCGTTCGGTATTTTACGCGACGACCACCGACATCCACGGCGAGAAAGAAAGGCTGTGCCTGCTCAAGGCCGCAGATCTGCCGATCAAGTGACACGAAAAGGGAACAGGGGCAGCGACTCCGTACGATCCGGAAAGGTCGGACTATTTTAAGCGGCGGGCAACCAAAAGAATGTCCCAACGCGAAGCAGACCGCCGGTTCCTGGCTTCCTGCACCTTGCTGCGTCAACTTGGATAGGGCCGCGCCACAGGGGCGCCGCTCGTTGTTGGGTCATTACTACCGGGTCGCATAGCGACTTTAGCGAGGGCTTGAGCCGTGTGCGGTGAAAGTCGCAAGCACGGTTCTTAGAGAGCCCGGGGCTGGCAACAGCCCTTGGGCTACTCGGCGGCATCTAAAATATGAGAGTAAAAATGCAAACAAGCATTTATAGATTCATGACATTTTACGAGCTTTACGAAATGGTTATCAACGGAAAGCTGAAGATGAGCAAACTTGAACTTATGGAAGACATCAATGAAGGGCTAGGAAACGCCCTAAAGTTACAGGAATCAATGTCTTTTGGTTGGGATCTAAAAGACAAGAAGGGTTTTGAGGCCTTCCATAATCGCTCGAAGGGAAGAACGTATATTTCTTGTTGGACTGAAGAACCTGAAGCCATGGCTATGTGGCTACTTTACTCAAAAGACCAGTCGGCCATCAGGGTAAAAACAACTCTTGGTAAACTGAAGGGCTGCATGGATAATTTCTTTAAAGCTAACTTCATAACAGAACATATAGCCTCCCCAGAAGGAACGCTCCAGTTAGACCGTTACCCTGCTGTGGAAGCAGTTAGGTATGTATCCTTCGAAGAAGTATCCGAAGGCATAAAAAGCAAACACATCGAATATATTGAAGAACTAAAGAAGCACGACCATACAAAGTTTATTAAAAATGGTCTCCCTAAAAATCTGAAAGAAATTGCTGAGAAACAAATAATTCCAGAAAATAATGGTGCGTTATTAAAAGACAAAGCCTATTCGCATGAAAACGAAATAAGAGCTACTTTTACGACTTGTCTCAGAAATAGTTTGCCTGCTGAAGAGTGGGAAATGAATAAATACAGCGATGACCCAAAATATGTTTTTGGAACCGCAACATGTCACTATCCAGAAAGCAAAAAGCTTAGCAATGTTGTAAACGTGCCAGTAGATCATGATTTCATAGAAGAAGTTTGCTTCGACCAAAGACTACCTAGTTACAAGATGAATGTTTTTGTAGAAGCACTTCGTCTTCAAGAAAAAAATATCAAAATTGTAGAAAGTAACGCATTTGGGTACAAACCAGATAATTTTGATTTCTCTATTGAAATATAAATGCCTAATTGTCATGTCCCCGGGGTCTCATCGGGGGATAAACGGGGTCGGACCAAGCTAACCGATTGATTTTAAATAGATTAAGTGTCAGGTCCCGGACGATTCTGTAGCAAAAAAGAGCTACCCGTTATTCCTTGCTCGCGATATGCTCTTTGACATTCTTGCGGGCGAATATTAAGGGGACGACATGACTATCAAGCTGCACGCCAATGCCACAACCACTCCCAAAACCAGACGCTATCTCCAGCAGTCGGCCAAGTCAGAAAGGGCCCTTGCCAAGGAGCTCGGCATCACAACGGAAACAGTTCGTCGTTGGCGCAAGCGGGATGATGTCCATGACCGCTCCCACACCGCCCATCGACTTCAGACTACCCTTACTGAGGCCCAGGAAGCTGTGGTTGTTGAGTTGCGTCGATCCCTGCTATTGCCACTCGATGATCTACTCGTCATCACCCGTGAATTTCTCAACCCCGATGCTTCGCGGTCTGGCCTGGATCGTTGCCTGCGCCGGCATGGAATATCTCGGTTAGCAGATCTAATCCCCAAAGAAGAATCTGGGGAGAAAGCGAAACCCAAGACGTTCAAAAGTTATGAGCCAGGTTTTGTCCATGTTGACATCAAGTACCTGCCTCAGATGCCGGACGAAAGCTCTCGTCGCTATCTGTTTGTCGCCATTGACCGGGCCAGTCGTTGGGTCTACCTGGAACTAAAGAGAAGCAAGTCATCAAAAGCAGCTACGAGTTTCCTTAGCAGTGTGGTGGCCAAGGCCCCCTTCAAGATCACAAAGCTTCTTACCGATAACGACAAGGCCTTTACTGATCGTTTCAGCGCAGCAGGCGAGCGTAAACCTACCGGCAACCACGTGTTCGATAAGGTCTGCGCAGAGCACAATATCGAGCATCGCCTTATTCCGCCACGCCACCCGCAGACCAACGGTATGGTGGAGCGCTTTAACGGTCGCATTAGCGAGGTGTTGGCCACGACTCGCTTCGATTGCTCACAGGATCTAGAGGCGACCCTCGTGCGTTATGCTTACCTCTACAACCAACATATTCCTCAGCGGGCCTTGTCCCACAAAACGCCTATCGAGGCACTGAAAATCTGGCAAAAAGATCGACCAGAGCTATTTCACAAGAAGGTCAGGAATCATGCGGGACCTAACAATTAAGTGCTAAAAAACGTCGTTTTTTGGCCTTAAACGCCCCTTTTGATGGCTAAATAGAACACTTTAAGGAAATTGTTGGGAACAAATTGGGGGCAGAGTTGCAAATAGCCTTGGGGTCGGACCAAGACAAACAACTAATATGACAGTGTTTTTGCTGTAATTCTGAGTTTAAACCGCCCTTATAAGCCCCTTTTTAGTGGCAAAATGGCAGCGTTAAAGAATAAACCGATATGGCCATTAGTTTTGACAACCGAAAAATGACCAGTTGTGATTATCGAATTTTGACCACCCTCGGTGGTTAAAAATCAGGCCTTTTCTGGCTTCTGTTTCGATGTAGCTGTTCCTCCTTTCAGGGACTGCTTGAGGCGATAGCTGTCCCAGGTGCATTCGATGATGTGAGCGCGGTGGGTGAGGCGGTCCAGGAGCGCGGCGGTCATGTTGGCATCGCCGAATACCTGGGTCCAGTCGGCAAAACCCAGGTTGGTTGTAATGATCACAGAGCCGCGCTCGTGACGGTCAGCCAGGATCTGGAAGAGCAGTTCCGCCCCTTCCCTGGAGAAGGGAACGTAGCCGAGTTCGTCGAGAATGAGCAGGTCGAGCTTGGCGTATCTTCCGATCAAGCGACCTAAGTCTTTGTCCGTCCGGGCTTCAATGAGTTCGTTGGCCAGGGCGTAGCCGGTGACGAAGCGCACGCGCTGACTCTGGCGGCAGGCCTCGATGCCCAAGGCGGTGGCCAGGTGTGTTTTACCAGTGCCACTTTTTCCCAACAGGATGACGTTGCGCTTTTCCTTGAGATATTCGCCTGCAGACAGCTCGCGCACCAGACGCTTGTCCAGGACCGGCGTGGCCTCGAAATCGAAGGTTTCCAGGGGCTTTAGCAACGGGAACTTGGCCTCCTTGAGGCGGCGTTTCTCACGGTTGTCCGAGCGAATACGCAGTTCCAATTCGGTAAGCTCCAGCAAAAACTGCGCATAGTCGATGCCACCGTCTCTGGCTTGGCGCAGGTGTTGTTCAAGGTGCCGCTCCATGTTGGTCAGGTTCAGGGCTTTGAGAGTGTGCTGCAGAAGCACGGCGTTGGCGGCATCGCTCATGATCCACCTCCCAAGGCCGCATAGACCGAAACGTCGGCCTCTGGCAGGCGCGAGTAGCACTCAAGCGGGGCGATCTTAGGGGCATCCTGGTGACGAAGCAGCAGGTGCCGGACACCGTCACTGGCACTGATTCCTGCGGAAAGGGCCTGGGCGATGGCCGCCTCGACTTGCTGGGGCGGATGGTGGCGAAAGAGCAGGAGCACATCGATGAAAGCTTTGATGCCGTGGTTCTCGCCGTTGGCCTGGCAGAAGCGCTCCAGCAACTGGTGCATTTCTTTGGACCAGCGCTTTTTCCAATCACGTATCGGGCGGGCACTGTGAAAGGCCAGCGGGCGCTGTTGGAGCAGCTCCAGGTAGTGATCGGGGTCGAGTTGCCATTTGTTATTGGCAAACTCGCGCCAGTGGCGGGCCACGCGTTTGCCATGGTCAAAGACCTCCACCGAATCGACACGACAGACCACCCGCAGCGTGCGACCCGCCAGGCGGGTGGGCACTGAGTAGCGATTCTTGTCCACGATGACGGTGGCGTACTTGTCCGCCTTGGCCGAAAGGAGTTGCTCGTTGGCAAAGGGCATCTGGGGCAGCGCCAGCAGATGGGAGCGTTCCTCAGCGAACAGCTCATCCACCGGCTTCTCCTTGCCGCTGACCGTGTGCTGACCATAAGCCTGGCACTGCTGAAGCAGGCGCTCGTTAATCTCTTCGAGCGAGTCGGCCTCGGGCACGGGCACCAGGAAGTTGCGCCGGGCAAAACCGACCAGTCCCTCGACGCCGCCTTTTTCGTGACCTGCTCCGGGATTGCAATAGCGAGCTTCGAAGTTGTAGTAGGCGCGAAAACGGCTGAAGGATTCCTGCTCCTGGCGGGCCTTGCCTTGCAGGACCTTGCGCACTGCCGTGGTCAGATTATCAAAGATCAGCCGCGGGAAAATGCCACCATAGAAGGCGAACCCACGTATCAGGGCGTCGAAGAAAGCCTGCTGGCGTTCGCAGGGATACAGGCGCACAAACGGCTTACCCGAGGCTTTCGATCGCATGCAGAAGAACTTGGCCCGCATGGGCTGGCCTTGAAGCATCACTGTGGCGGTTCCCCAGTCCACCTCGGCTTCTTGGCCCAGATCAGGTTCTAGAGGTAAAAACGCCTTGTTCGGCGCCATGCCCAACCGCTCTTTGGCTTCGCGCACGTACTTGCGCACGTTGGAGGCGCTACCGGTAAAGCCGTGCTCAACCACCAGCCGCTGAAAGACACGCTCGGCAGTATGGCGCTGCTTGATTGGCTGTTCCTGATCAGCACGCAGCCAGCCGTCGATGGTTTCCATGAACGGCCCCAGCACCGGGTAGGCTTGATTTTGACGAGGCGTATAGCCGCAATACTCCTCATTCAGAGCCTTGCGGATGGTGTTGCGTGAATGGCCAGTTGTGCGGGCAATATCGCTGATTGACTGCCCGTAGACCCGGTGGGCCGTGCGAATGTGTTCGTATTGATCCATCCTGAGCATCCTTTCTCCTCCGGTTGCGTGGTCAGCGACCATCTTACCGGAGAGGTGCCAAGGGTGGTCAATTTTCAGTAATCAATGCGCCCCCAAACTGGTCAAATTTAGATTATCAAAACTATGGCCATGGCCAAATCAAAAAAACTAGGGGTCAAATACCAACTGTCGACACATTTTTGTCAACGATAAAAATTTGACCCCAGAATGCGTTCGGTATTTTACGCGATGACCACCGACCGCCACGGCGAGAAAGAAAGGCTGTGCCTGTTCAAGGCCGCAGATCTGCCGATCAAGTGGTTCTAGGCTGGGGGTCGGACCAAGGCAAGCTACTAATATGAAAGTGATTTTGCTATATTTCCGAGCCTAAAACGCCCCTAGAAGCCCCTTTTCAGGGGCAAAATGGCAGCTTTAAGGAATAATCCGATATGGCCAGAGAAGGATTTCCGGGGACATAATACAGATTTTAATTTTCACGGGAATGGTCCCGGGGACGTTCTTAAATCATTGACTGCCTAATGGGAATGGTCCCGGGGACGTTCTTAAATCATTGACTGCCTAATGTGTTAGTGCTAATCTCACTGTCATGCCACGCTCTGCTCGTATCGATATCCCGAATTTATTGCAGCACGTCATGTTCCGCGGCATCGAACAGCGCGAGATCTTTACCGATGATGACGATCGGTACAATTTCGTCAAACGGTTCTCTGATCTGCTGATCGCTAC
>JBFHFM010000084.1:0-11801 GCA_041583595.1 Trichloromonas sp.
GGGATGATCATGGCGCCCGACTGTGGTCACTCTATAGGACGAGGCGGGAAGGGGTCTGTCGGCTGGACGACAGTTTGATAAAAATGAGTAAAAAAAGAGAAAACCCGCCGAAAATGCCGGCGGGCCGAAAAAACGAGGAGGGCGGAACGGAGGGTCAGGGGAAGCTGTTCCAGTTTTTGAGCTTGGCAAAATCCCTGATCAGAAGCGTTCGGCGGTCGAACTTTTCGAGCACCTTGGCTTTGATCAACTCGTTGAGGAGGGTGGAGATCGTCTGCCGGGTGGTTCCGACAAGCAGGGAGATTTCTTCGGTGGTCAGTCCCAGTTCCAACGAGACTCCCTCAGGATGTGGCTGCCCCCGATCCTCAGTGGAGCTGACAAGAAAGTCGAGCAGTCGCTGGCGCGAATCCTTGAAGGCCAGTCCTTCGATGATGGTAATGGAGTTCTTCAGCAGTTCCCCGAGTACCTTGACCATGACCAGGGTGATTTCAGGAGATTCAACGATTTTTTGCTGAAATTGTCGGGTGTTGCCCAACAGAATAACCGACTCGTCGAGGGCTTCGGCAAAGGCCCGGGTATGGGTACTGAAAATATCACCAGGTTCCAATAACGCCAGAGTGAACTCCCTGTCTTCGTAAGAGAGGAAGACTCGCAACCTGCCGTTTTTGACGATGAAGATACGATTTGCTTCATCGTAGGGGGTGCAAATAACCGTTTTTTTACCGTATTTCTGTTCTTTGAAACCTTTGGCGACCTCGGCATACTCGGGTGATTCAAAAAGCCTGAGCAGGTCGATATTGGTCAATTTCATTTTGGCGGGCATGGCGTTTTCTTTCTATAAAGGGATGAATCACTGCGAGAGCATACCATTTTAAATAAACCCACTGCAATGGGGTCGAGATTTTTTGCTGGTTAAGTACAGTGAAAGAGTTTGGTTGGTAGATGGCCGTCTTTGAGCATTTATTGGGGAGGGGAGGTGAACTTGAATGATTTTGGGAGGGGTAACGATGCAGCTTTGTAGGTCGGTCAGGTGCCGGTTTGAATGCCGCCGGTTCTTCAATGTCAATCTGTAACAGCAGAACGAGGCCGATTATGTAAAAGCTGCTAACGCGAGGATGGAGATTTGCGATGATCAGCTAGATCGGCAACCTAGGCAAAAATGAGTGGGCCGAAGATCGAGGCAAGCTTACCGCTGATGGCGTAGAAGCCGAAAAATTCACCTGTTTTGTCAGCCGGAGCATGGCTGAGAAGAGTGCTACCGGCCTTGGCCTGATAGGGCATCAATTGGATACTCCGGAACACTGTCGTCGAGGCGATAGTAAAAGGCGATATCCTTCTTGAGGTCCGAGCCTTCGGAACGGTCGATGGTGACATCGACCCGGTGCGAACTGGTTGTCAGTGCCGAGTCGCTACCGCAGCCAGTCGGTTTGAGTCGTCCGGCGGCAAATGACATTGTCGTGCTGAGCAGAACCAGCAAGACGGTTGCTAAAACAATGAACGGAGGTGCGGGTTTTTTATGGTTGGCCTCCTGGTTGTTGTTCGGGGTTGCCTGTCCGTATTACAGGGCGTGTCAGGAAGATGGGCTTCTGTTAAGTTGCTTAAATGACACCGTAAATTCTCTTTGTGTGTGATATGATTTTTGCTCTCGTAAATATCGTCTGGCCATAAATGTATGGCTGATGTACATTCTGTGTATGGCGACTATAGAAAAATTAACGGCAGAGGATCGGCAGTTTTTCCAACTGGTCAGCGAGACAGCCTTCAGCAACCCGTTCAGCGATGAACGGGAGGAGTTGAATAAACGACTGGCGGGCCTGACCGGGGCTTCAAGGGAAAAGCTGCTGCAGGCGGCGATCGTCTCGATTCGCGAGCGGGTTGGAAGTCTGGAGCGGGCTGGAAGGGCGAACCTGGTTCTGTATGGAGAGGGCGATCGCGACTGTCTGGCGTTGGGATTGCTCTTCGAGCTGTTTCATCGCTACCTTGGGGCGTTCGATGAACTGATTCATCAGCAGCTGCGCGAAGGGACAGAACCTTGCTCAGTCCCTTTTTCCGGCGAACTATTGGCGAGAATGCGGGAGTTCGGCTTCAGGGCGCAAGAGGCAAGGCATTATTTCGCCTTCTTCTATCAACTGCGACGGGCTTTTTTTTTCATCCAGCAACTGGTCGGGCAGAGCCGGTCGATGCGTGCCTTGCGTTGCGCGCTCTGGAACAACGTCTTTACCCATGACACTCGGCGCTACGAGGCGCGGCTCTGGGACCGGATGGAGGATTTTTCGACCCTGCTGCTTGGTGAAACCGGCACTGGCAAAGGCGCAGCCGCCGCAGCCATCGGCCGCTCCGGCTACATCCCCTTCGATGAAAAACGGGCCCGCTTCGCTGAGAGCTTCACCCGTAATTTCATCGCCATCAACCTGTCTCAATTCCCCGATTCCCTGATTGAATCGGAGCTGTTCGGTCACAAAAAAGGCGCGTTCACCGGCGCCGTTGATCATCACCAGGGGGTGCTGGCTCGTTGCGTTCCGCACGGGGCAATTTTTCTCGACGAGATCGGCGACGTTTCGGTTCCGGTGCAGATCAAGCTGCTCAAAGTATTGCAGGAACGCAGTTTCAGCCCGGTCGGCAGTCACGACAACATTCCCTTTCGCGGCCGGATTATCGCGGCGACCAATCGTCCGCTCCTCGACCTGCGCCGGGAAGGGAATTTCCGCGATGATTTTTACTATCGGCTGTGCTCCGATGTGATCGAGGTCCCCTCTCTAGGGCAGCAGTTGGCTGAAAATCCCGCAGCGCTGGATGAACTTTTGCCTTATTTACTTAACCGGATTTTTGGCCTAGCGGACGCTGGTCTGGTAAAGTCCATTGGCAAAACGTTGCAGCGAGACCTGCCGGCCGGTTACCGCTGGCCCGGCAACGTCCGCGAGCTGGAACAGGCAGTTCGACGGGTGTTGCTGAACGGCAGGTACAGCGGCGATCCATGTGCTACCCTTGAAGCAAAATCAAACCTTCAGACGCTAGCCGATGCCGGAGAAATGAATGCACAAGAACTGTTGACCCAATATTGCCGGCAGCTGCATCAGCGCTTTGGCACCTATGAAGAAGTGGCGCGGCGCACGCAGCTTGATCGGCGGACGGTGAAGAAATATATTCTGGGTTCCTGATAATTTCTAGCCGATGTCAGGCTCTATTGCCGTGCAGAAGGCACGACCCAACCTGGTGTTTCCGGGTTGGGCTGCTCCGCGCTTTAAATATCGTGTATTTCAGGATGAGTGCTCTCCGGCGAGGGCGGCTTCAGTGGTTACCATGCCGGACACCTCTCCTGACAGGGGCGATAAGGCGGTATGGCAGGTCAAGTGCGGTCCCGTTTGTTTAAACCGGATGGGAGGGTTTTATGGAGAGGATGCAGATCAGCAAAGCATTCACGCTGATAGAACCGGGCCCTGTTGTTTTCGTTGCGACAAATGATGGGAAAAAGAACAACCTAATGACGATCTCCTGGACCATGGTGATGGACTTCACGCCGAAGTTTGCCATAACCACGGGGCCATGGAACTATTCCTATGCCGCACTTCTAAAATCGATGAATTGTGTGATCTCAATTCCTACAGTTGACCTGCTTGATAAAATTGTTGGGGTGGGAACATGTTCCGGCGCTGACACAGATAAATTTGAAAAGTTTGACCTGAGTCCTGTGAAGGGAAACCATGTCAGCTCGCCCTTGATAACGGAATGCCTGGCGAATATTGAATGTAAAGTTATTGATATCGTCGAAAAACACAATATCGTTGTACTTGAAGGCGTCGCTGCGTACTTTGACAATTCTCGAAAAGAGAAGCGGACCGTTCACGCAATTGGCGATGGAACCTTCGTGACGGATGGGCGCAAGTTGAATCGAAGAGAAATGATGCGGTCAATGCTTCCAGATGGTATCTAGACATAAAGCCTGATTTTTAGCTCTAAATGCATGCTTCCTGTGGCAAAATCGGGTTTTTAAGATTTACGATGCAAACGAAATCATTAGTCAGGCTTACACCTCGCCAGATAATTTAGCGGGTCAAACCTAATCTCGTTGCATGAAATAAGGAACCGATGAAACATGCCTGAATTTGTTATATGTGACATCTCACGTTTTCATAGACAAATAGGCAACCTCCCTGGAGGATTGCGCGCAGGAGTCGTTGTGCGGCTGACACTGATGATCCTCGTTTTGTGCCTCCTTGTACCCAGGCCGAGTCGTGCTGAGGACCTGCGCTTTCTGAGCGTTGGCATGCGAGCGAGCGTCTCAGAAAAGACCATCCTCGGCAGTGCGCCACCGGAGTCGTTTCGGGAGTACGACGTGGGAGTGAACATCGGGCTACCTTGGGAGCGGTATTCTCAGTCTGGCTGGGGAGTGGGCACGCGGATGATGGCGAGCGCCGGTATCCTTCAGGGAGGAGGAGATTCCGCTCTCGTTGTTTCTCTCATCCCCATGTTGGCCTTTGGGAGTCAAGACGGGCGGTTTATTATGGACATGGGAGCCGGAGGAGCGCTCCTCAGCAGGAATCGTTTTGGGACGCAGGACTTTGGCGGACCTTTCCAGTTTGCCCTGACCCTGGGCGCCAGCTTTCCCCTCTACGAGCGCCTGGGGCTGGGCTACCGGTTTCTGCACTATTCCGATGCGGGCTTCAACGGATCTGGCAGCGTTGGGGCGGATTTACACATGATTGAGTTAACCTACCGTTTCTTAGGCAAATAGGGACGCCCTTCAATTGGGGGAGTTCAGAATTGTTCACATCAGTTTACGCCCATGACGTGCGTAAACCATGACATGCAGCCGAAAAACCGGTTGCTGTAACAGTCGTTAGCAATGAGATGGACATATTTTTGTTGTCGCCCCCCAGCGGTGTAACCTTTTCAATCTCGCATGAGTCCGGCAAGATAAGTTTCAGGTGATGGTCAGCTTGGATTTCGGAATAGTGGCTGCCGTAAGTCAACCACATCCGCCGAGCCATGCCTAAAATAGACAAATACAGAAAGGTGTACGTGCAGCATGAAGAAAATACTGATTCTATTCGCACATCCGCGCTATGAAAAGTCACGGACCAACAAGGCGCTGCTTGAAGGCCTGCGCGGTCAGGACGGCATTACCGTTCATGACCTCTACGAATTGTATCCCGATTTTAACGTCGACACGGCCCGCGAGCAGGAACTGCTGCTCGCGCACCAGATCATCGTTTGGCATTTTCCTTTGTTTCTGTATGGCCCACCTGCCATGGTCAAACAGTGGATGGATCTGGTACTGGAGCATGGCTGGGCTCATGGCGAGGGGGGCAACCATCTCGAAGACAAGCAGGTTTTCGTAACTATCACTTCCGGCGGCTCGCGTGAAAGTTACTCTCACAGCGGATTTAATCGTCACACCATGCCTGAACTGCTGTTCCCGCTGAAGCAGGTGGCCAACCTCTGCCAAATGACATGGCTCCCTCCCTACGCGGTACAGGGGACCTATCGCCTGACCGACGGCATGCTAGAGGACTACGGCGAACATTACCGTCAGGCTCTGGTCAGTCTGGCCCAATCCCCTTCTTTGAATTCGTTCAAGGGGTACGACTTCCTTAACGACTGGATTACCGACGTGAATCGAAAGGGGATGAGTCATGACTGATAGCATACTCGGCCAGGCTGTCGTATACCTTGCTGCGGCGCTGGTCTGCGTGCCGCTGGCCAAGCGCCTGGGGATGGGTTCGGTGCTAGGGTATCTGCTGGCGGGCATCCTTATTGGCCCCTTTTGCCTTGGCTTTGTCGGGCGTGAGGGGGAAGATATCATGCACTTCGCTGAATTCGGCGTCGTCATGATGCTCTTCCTGATCGGCCTTGAGCTGGAACCGGCCCATTTCTGGAAAATGCGCTCCCGTATTATGGGGCTGGGGTCGCTGCAACTTATCCTGACCACCCTCGTCATGACGGGGGGGCTTCTGCTGCTGGGGCTCGACTGGCGGGGGGCACTTGCCGCGGGACTGGCCCTTTCCATGTCATCGACGGCGATTGTGCTTCAATCACTGAAAGAAAAGGGGCTCGGGGGCTCTCAAGCCGGGTCTGGATCCTTTGCCGTGCTGCTGTTCCAGGATATTGCCGTCATCCCGATTCTGGCCCTGCTCCCCTTTCTGGCCATCCATGCCGGCGCAGGCGCGGTCCACGGCGAGGCCCCCGGATTGCTGGACGGTCTGTCGGTCTGGGTAAAGGCTGGCTCCGTCTTCTTTGCCGTGGCCGCCGTCATCATCATGGGACGCTATATCGTGGTCCCTTTTCTCCGCATTATCACCAAGGCCAGCGTTCGGGAGCTTTCTGTCGCTGCGGCGCTACTGATTATTGTCTCCATTGCCTTCCTGATGAAGCTGGTTGGCTTGAGCCCTGCGCTGGGTGCCTTCCTTGCCGGCGTGCTGCTCGCCAACAGCGAATTTCGCCACGAGCTGGAAAGCGACATCGAGCCTTTCAAGGGGCTGCTGCTTGGCCTCTTTTTTATCGCGGTGGGGGCGTCGATAAATTTCAGACTGTTGTCTGAAAGCCCGGGTACTATCCTTTCTCTGGTGCTGGCGATCATCGTAATCAAGGCCGCAGTGCTGATCGCTGCGGGGAGGTTGTTCCGGTTTTCCTTCGACCAGAATACCATCTTCGCCCTCGGCCTCTCCCAGGTGGGGGAGTTTGCCTTCGTACTCTTCGCCTTTATCAATCGGCTGGGGATCATCGGGAGTGACTGGATCGATACGCTGATGGCCGTTACGGCCATCAGCATGACCATGACCCCTCTGCTGTTGTTGCTCAATGAACGGTTGGTCCTGCCGCGCTTCGGTGTCCAGGAGCAGGAAGAAAAGGAAGCGGACCTCATCGATACGGAGCATCCTGTCATCATCGCCGGGTTCGGTTCCTTTGGCAGCACCCTGGGGCGTTTTCTCCGGGCCAACGGAGTTGAGGCTACTATCCTCGATAATGACTCAGATCAGGTGGATCTGTTGCGCAAGATGGGATTCAAGGTCTTTTACGGTGATGCCACCCGACTGGATATCCTCCACTCGGCGGGGGCCGGCAGCGCCCGCATCCTGTTTATCGCCATAGACAGCCCCTCGACCGTCAGCAAGCTGGTCGAAACGGTGAAAATGCATTTCCCCAAGCTGCAAATCATGGCCTGTGCCGGCAACAACATCGCTGCCCATGAGCTGCTCGATTTAGGGGTAAACCATATCTATCGGGGTTTTCTCGACCCGTCCGTGCGAGCGGGGGTCGATGTTCTGGCGAGTCTCGGATACCGGCGGTACAGTGTGACCCGAGCTGGCCAGAATTTCATGAAGTACGACGAAGCCGCCATGTACCATCTGGCTCCTCATCGCCACGATACAAAAGATTACATCTCCAATGCCAAGGAGCAGATCCGGCTGCAGGAACAGCTGCTGGCAAGGGACCGTGCCAGCAGTCATAACCAGAATGACCATGCCTGGGATTCGATCGGGCCGGTGACGGCAGCAGAGGAGGGCAGGCTTCATCTAAGCCCAGAGAAAGGCGTCTAAGCCAGAGGAGCCTTGGGATCTCGGGGAAAACCCCCACGTTGAAAAAAACAGGGGGGATCTCAGTAACCGGTATAGCCCCCCCCCCCCCTTTTTTTTCCTAAAAAGGGGGGGAGGTATATGCAAGATTACCAGTAATCAGGTCCTTTTCTTTTTAATTTGCCCTCTCTTCGGCCAGTTTTCGCAAACCGCATAAATCCAGCTTGCCACTTCCGAGCATCGGCAGCGAGTCGACCTGGATAAAATTATTCGGATGGGGCCGCCAGAGGTTCGGCAGTTCGCTTTCGTTGCTGATCTTCACCAGATCCTCTTTTCCCCCCGCCTCTTCGGTATAGACCACGACCAGTCGTTCGCCCTTTTTGGCGTCTGCAATCGAAGTTACAGCCAGGGCATTGCCTTCCAACTGAAGTTCACGATAGAAGATTTCCTCAACCTTGATGTGTGGCACCATTTCGCCGCCGATTTTACTGAAGCGGGCCAGGCGGTCGGTGATGTGGAGAAAACCATCGCTGTTGATGCGGCCGATGTCGCCGCTGACATACCAGCCGTCGACAATCGCTTCGGCGGTTTTGTCCGGGCGGTTCAGGTAGCCGGTCATCAGGTTCGGACCTTTGATCAGGATCAGGCCCGTTTCGCCGCTGGCGAGCGGTTGTTTGGTTTCGGGATCGACAACGCGCAGAACGACGCCGGGAATCGCTCGGCCAACACTACCTACCCGGTTACCCGGCTGCTTGACGTCATCCATAATCACATCCGGCAGACTGAGGGTAATCAGTGGTGCCAATTCGGTGGCGCCGTAACCTTCCAATGGACGCAGACCGTATTTTTCGGCAAAAGCGTCGGCGACTTGACTTTTGAGTTTTTCGGCACCGGTGACCACCAGGCGCAGGCTGGCGAAGTCTTCCGGCCTGGCCCGGCGCATGTAGGTCGAAAGAAAGGTCGGGGTGGTCAGCAACAGGGTCGAACGGTGCTTGCGGACCAGCTTGGTGATGGCGGCTGCGTCCATCGGGTTGACGTGATAGCAGGCCGAAAAGCCACTGAGCAGCGGCAGCCAGAGGGTGGCGGTGAAACCGAGGGCATGAAAGAGGGGGAGCGCGCTGCAGATGTTATCCTCAGGCGAGACAGCCGCAACAGTACGGATCGCTTCGATGTTTGAGATAATGTTGTGCTGGCTGAGCATCACTCCCTTAGGTTCGCCGGTACTGCCGGAGGAGAAGATGACGGTGGCCGGCTCGTCGCCACGACGGCGCGGGGCATCCAGCAGCAGGCTGATCGGTAGCAGGCGGGCCCGGAGCAGGGCGCGTAGCTTGTCCGCCCGGCTGAGATTTGGCAGCAGATCCTCCAGATAAATTACCTGTTCCGTCAGCGGCAATTGCGGAAAGCGTTCGATAAAGGCTTTGCTGGTGATCAGGGTATTGATGGCACATTGTTCCATGGCCGACTGCACAGCTTCGGGGGATGCGGTGTAGTTGAGGTTGACCGGTACCTTGCCGAGCAGTGGCACGGCCAGGTTGGCCAGGATTCCTCCGACCGATGACGGCAACAGCAGGCCGATCATGGTTTCGTCGGCGACCTTTGCCCTGAGTTGCTCAGCCAGCGCCAGAGCGCCGATCAGAGTTTGGCCGTAACTCAGTTGTTTGCCACTGCTGTCGCTGATCGCCCGGCGGGTCCAGTTGCTGCGGGCCGTCTTGATGAACAGCTCTCCGAGGGAGGTCCGGCTGGCCTTCTGCGCTTCGAAATAGTCACAAGCCAGCTCCGCAACCGCCTGCTGCACTTCACTGGCACTGCTGCCGGCCGGCAAGGGGTGGCCGAAACCGATTGAGGTCGGATAGGGGAAGCTGGTCGGCAATTTCGCCAGTGGTTCGCCGTGGGCGTAACTGAAGCTGCTCCCCCAGGCGCCACCGATGTAGATCGGAATAATCGGATGTTCGGTCCCCTTGGCGATCGCCTCAAGGCCGCCCTTGAATTGTTGCAGCATACCAGTGCGGGTAATCATCCCCTCGGCGAAGATGCAGACCAGGTAGCCGTCATCAAGAGCAGTTCTGGTCGCTTTGATGAATTCCAGTTTTTGCTTGCGCGTATCCGTCGAAGAAACCGGGATAACCCCCATTAAATTGAACAGTGGACGCAATGCGCGAACCATGTAGATTTCGCGGTGCATGATGAAACGGATACGGCGCTGCTGAGTGGCGAGCAGCAGCAAGGCATCGATCCATGAAACATGGTTGGAAACGAGCAGGGCGGCCCCTTCGGCGGGGACATGCTCCTCTCCGGTGACATTGATGCGATAGCCCAGCTTCATCACCAGCAGGGCGGCAAAACGCAGCAGAAAGTCGGGGAGAATCCATAGGGTGAGCAAGGTCAGGCCGAAGGTCAGCAGACCGAGGACCAGAAAGGATTCGGCCGGGGTGAAGCCCAGTGCGGCGCTGAAAATATAAGCCAGCCCCGAAGCAACGAGAACGCCGCACCAGCTGAGAAAACTTCCGGCAGCGAGAATGCGGCCGAGTTTCTCTCGCGGGGCTCGCAGCTGAATAAAGGCGTGTAGCGGCACCAGAAAAAGACCGGCACTGACACCCAGAAGCAGAATAAGCGGAAGATGGAAGAGCAGGGTGCTCGGTAGCCAAAACAGGCCGCTGGTGCTCAGCGCCAGACCCAGGGCTCCGATCGGCACCACGCCGAACTCAACGTTGCGCCCGGAAAGACGTCCGGCCAGTAAAGAGCCGAGTCCGATACCGAGGGCCGCCACCAGAAACAGGTAGCCGCTCTCTTCTTGGGTCAGCCCATGAACCTCCATGCCGAAAGGGATCAGGTTGATCTGGGCGAAGGCGCCGAGAAAGAGAAAATAGGCCGAACCCAGAATTGCCAGCAGCAGGTAGCCATCCTGGCGCAGCTCGGTGAGCGTCTCTTTCATTTCGGACAAAAACCGTGCAGTGATCTTGCGTCCGGCATCAGCCGGTGCGGTTTTCGCGATCTTCCAACTGGTGACCAGGCCGACCAGGGAAAATCCGATGCAGGCCAGTGCTGCCGTCTGGTAGTTCGAACGGCTGAGCTGAACCAGCATCGGTGCCAGGGCCGAGCCGAGAATAATGGCCAGGTAGGTGAACGACTCCAGCAGACTGTTGGCCTTCGAGAGTTGTTGACGATCGACCAGTTCCGGGACGATGCCGTACTTCGACGGGCCGAACAGCGCGCTCTGGGTCGCCATCAAGAAGAGCAAGGCATAGAGACCAATCTCACTTGCCGCACTGAAAGCGACAATTCCAAGCAGGGCTATGCTGAGTTCGGCCCCCTTCATGGTCAGAATGATGTTTTTTTTACTCAACTTGTCGGCCAGAGCTCCGGCCAGTGGTGAAAAGAGCAGAAACGGAAAAACGAATAGAGCACCGGTTGTGGCGGCTATTCCGGTCGCATGCTCGGGGCCTTTGAGTCCGATCAGAAAGAATATGATCAGCAGCTTGAGCAAATTGTCATTCAGTGCACCGAAAAACTGGGTCAGGTTGAGCCAGGTAAAGGATTTCGGCAGTCGGATGATTGCAGTCGTCATGGTCCTCTCCGTTATTTAATCAGCAGTTGATGCGCGTTGGAAAATACTTCAACGGGTACCTTATGGCTCAGCTTCAATTGAACATCCTGATCCCAGGGATTGGTAACCTTCAGCAATGGCAAGGTTTTGCCAGGACCTGTCTGTAAAGTAGAAAAGATGGGGGAGGTGAGTCCGGTGGTGATCAGTGGGAAGTCGGTGCCATAGAGCAGGCGTTTCGGGTCGATGCCACTAGCCAGGAGCTTGGGTAGAAAACGTAGCTTGTTGATCTGGGTCAGGGACGATATGTCAGCGTAGAGATTCGGATATTCAGCGAACATTGGCAGCAGTCGTTGCATGTTGTCTTCTCCTTCATTACTGCCGCTGCTGGCGGCGTGGGCCGCTATCACGGTGACGCCCTGTTCGAGTGGCAGCCGCAACTTGGCCGGGTCGCCAAGAGTGTTGTCGGCCGAAGTGAAGGAGTGCTCGTCGCCGGCATGGGTAAGGAGCGGCAGGTCAAGTTCAATCAGTTTCTGGTAAAACGGGATCAATCTCTCGTCAGCCGGATCGATATGCTGGATCGCCGGTAGCCATTTGATCAACAGGGAACCCTGGGCCTTGGCTTGTTCAAGTCGTTCGAGAGCATCATGGCGATAGGGATTGATGCTGGCACCAAAATAAAGGTTGGGGTATTTGGCCGTTTCGCGAGCGAGAAAATCATTGGGGATGTAGGTTTCGGTCCGCTTACA
>JBFHFM010000085.1:0-11704 GCA_041583595.1 Trichloromonas sp.
CCGACCCTTCAGTTAGCTTGTTAACCTTAACCTCAAGAGCTCGAATTTGATCAAACAGGCAGGAAATAGCCTTGGCTTCGGGGTCTGGCAACTGACCATGCTCAAGATTGGCACGCACTTCAGGTTTCTGACCTTCGGTAAAGACAATCCGTCCCGGTACCCCGACAACTGTCGAATTAGGCGGAACTTCTTTAACCACCACAGAATTCGAACCGATCTTGCTGTTGTCGCCAACGGTAAACGGACCAAGAATTTTGGCCCCCGAACCGACGACCACATTATTGCCCAGAGTCGGATGTCTTTTCTCCTTGGCCCAAGAGGTTCCCCCCAGGGTAACTCCGTGATAAAGGGTACAATTATCACCAACTTCCGCCGTTTCACCAATCACCACTCCCATGCCGTGATCGATGAAAAACCCCTTACCGATCTTGGCACCCGGATGGATTTCGATCCCGGTCAAAAACCGGGCAAAGTGAGAAGTCAGGCGACCAAGAAAATAGAATTTACGCTGCCAGAAAGCATGAGCCAGACGATGCAGGAGAATTGCATGGAAACCCGGATAACAAAAACAGACCTCCAATACGCTACGAGCGGCCGGATCACGATCAAACACAACTTTAATGTCTTCTTTAAGGGTCGAAAACACACCTAATCTCCTCTCGGGAACGATAGTGATTTGTGTTCATGGATAACATACCCGATTGTTTCCGTCAACTATTTTACCGCAAGAAGACGACGAGCGAAAACGTTACTGGTAGGTAGCAATCTAGATAGTTTTCATCCGGAAACGGCCCTTTTTCGCAATCTCTGCGTCAATCTACGGCTTTGCTTATGCGACGCATTATGAACGTCTCAGTACAAGAACCTGATTTCCTTGACCTTTCTAAGAAATGGTCGTTTCCCAGATGAAAACTGCGCTCGTTCCATCCATAGATTTCGGATATAACTAGATAGGTTTGGGGAGGGAAAAGAAAAAACGGCTTCCTTGGCCGACCTTGCTTTCAACCCAGATCTTGCCATGGTGAGATTCAATAATTCTACGGCAGATATAGAGACCGAGGCCACTTCCCCTGCGGGAATCTTTTTTGCCCACCTGGGAAAATTCTTCAAATAATTCAGGAATGCTCTCAGCAGGAATACCTTTACCAGTGTCCTCGATGACAAAAAGTACCCCGTTACCAGAATTTTCAAGGCGAATAATTATTTTACCGCCAGCAGAAGTGAATTTAACCGCATTGCCCAACAGGTTAACAAAAACCCGGTAAATTTTTTCGTCGTCGAACAGTGCCATACAACGGGAAGGGAAACACGTCTGAAGCTGCAACTGGTTCTTCTCCACCAGATCGCCATAATCGTGGAGAAATTCCCTAACCGTCGCCACCAGGTCACGAGGTTGCAGATCAAGCCCCATGTTTCCAGAATCAAGACGAGAGAGGTCGAGAAGATTATTGATCAAATCAGCAAGCCGGTCGGAAGCATCAGCCGCTTCCTGCACATAACTACGCTGGGCGACCGACAACTGAGTCTGATCGGTTTCAGTAAGAAGAGAACAATATCCACTGACAATGGTAACCGGAGTTCTCAATTCGTGAACCGCGGTATTGAGAAATTCAGAACGGGCCCTATCGGCGTTAACCAGGCTCGCATTGGTCTTCTCCAGAGCCTCCTTGGTCAGGAACAGGTCTTTTTCGATCCTGCGCTTCTCAGTGACATCACGAATAGCAGCCACCCGCAGTTCGTCACTCGTGGGCTCTCCGCTGATACTTACAGAAAAAATATGCTCCTGCCCACTACGGGAGGTGAAGGGGATATCGAACCGACCACCATTAAGGTAGCTGGGTTTTATATGAGCGAATATGTCTAAAAGCCGTTTATGTCTTACGTCACAGAAGAGGGTCGACAGTGATGTCCCCTTGAGTTCAGAATGTTGGCACTCCACCATTTCAAGCAGACAGCGGTTGGCATAGACCACCTGCCCTGAGAGCGAAAAGGCGATCAGCCCCTCGGAAGCATTGTCGAAAATATTTTCATAAACCAGCTTGACCTTTAAATCTTGTTCAAGACGATTCTTAACATTCCGGAGAACTTCAACATCTTCCCAGATCAGGTCAAACGAGTTGCTGGACTTCAGAGCCGCCAAAACGACATCGGAAACCAGTCGGCAAAAAGCAACATCCTCAGAAGCTACCCCTTCTTCGGGATGAGCAATTCGCACCATCATGGCGCCAATGACTCGCTGGGCATGAATGACCGGAAAAACCATAATCGCACTGACATTATGCCCTTCGAGGGCAGGCAGGATATCGATCATCAACGGATGGCGCTGAACATCTTCAATTAACAGGGGACGCCCGGTGGCTATGACCTGGCGGAGTTCAGGATAATTACTGAGAGAGATGCGAAAGGAAGGGCGTAAAATATCTGCAGTGGTCGCCACGACATAGCCACAATCTTCATGCTCATGAATCAGAGCGATGGAACAGCGGTCCACACCCTCCAAGTGGCTTGATATTTTTTGAACAATTTCTTTGAGTGCGTTGCCGGTGTCCGTCGAGGAGTTTACCACTTCCGAAATTTCAAGGAGCGCGTCATAATGCCTCGCCTTACAATCCTTGCTTTTCAAAAATTGTTTTTTTTGCAGGTTTCCATTGATACAGGCGACCAAATGACAATGATCAAAGGGCTTGGAAATATAATCGTCGGCGCCAGCTTGAAAAGGATTCACCGTCTTTTCCATATCCAGATAAGCCGTCATCAGGATAATCGATGTATTATTCAGAGATTGCTGCTTCCGCAGCCAGCTGCATACCGAAAGTCCGTCACGGTCAGGCATGACCAGATCAACCAAAACCACTTCCGGCAAAACCTCGCAGGCCAACCGACACCCCTCAACACCGCCAGACGCCAGAACCACGGCAAAACCGGCATGAGTGAGCAAATCCTTCAGAATCTGACGGATCAACCGATCATCATCAATGACCAGAACGGTCGGCTGCATGAAAAACCCTCCAGAAACAACGAGGAAAATAAGCATTCATAGAATTTAATTAATAAAAAATTACAATATCTTACCGCATGGAGTTAATCAGGTCAATCGGTAGAAGCATGTATTCTGTCGACATCTCACCGATTCACTCACATGAATTTACTTAAAGAAAGAGCCGATAGGCCTCGTTGGTCGACTCTTCGACGTAACGATACCCAAGAGCATCAAGAAAGTCCCGAAACGCCTTTTCCTCTCCGCTGGGGATTTCCAACCCGATCAGCACCCGCCCGTAATCCCCCCCTTGCAGACGATAATGAAAGAGCGAAATATTCCAGTTTTCTCCCATAGACCCGAGAAATCGGGTCAGTGCCCCTGGGCGCTCTGGAAACCAGAACCGGTACAGCACTTCGTGACCAACCTCGGCAGAACGGCCACCGACCATATAGCGTATATGGGTCTTGGCCAGTTCATTGTCGGTAAGATCGAGATTATTAAACCCCTTATCTTTTATTTGTTGACTGAAGGCCAACCGTTCCTTCTCGTCACGAATCGACAGGCCGACAAAGATATGCGCGTGTTCACGCCTTGCAAGGCGATAATTAAACTCGGTGATGTTGCGCTCTTCGCCAATTTCAACGCAGAAACGCTTGAGCGACCCGGGCTGTTCGGGAATGGTAACGGCAAACAAGGCTTCCTGTTTCTCGCCGATCTGGGTTCGTTCGGCGACGTAACGCAGGCGCTCAAAATTCATATTGGCCCCTGAATTGATTGCCACCAGGGTCTGCCCCGTCAGTTTGTGTTCGCGGACATATTTTTTCAATCCTGCCATACCGAGGGCACCAGCCGGTTCGACAATGGAACGGGTGCTCTGATAAATACTCTTGATGGCGCTGCACAACTCATCGGTATCAACCCGGACGATCTCGTCGACGAAACGACGACAGAAGTCGAAGGGCAATCGGCCGACTTCGCGCACCGCCACGCCGTCTGCGAATATGCCCACCGAATCTAGGCTGACACGGCGACCAGCCTGCAACGACTGAAACATGGCATCGCTTTCCACCGGTTCGACACCAATAACCTTCACCTCGGGACAGAGAGCCTTGAGATAGCCGGCCATGCCGGCAATCAAGCCACCGCCACCTACCGGGACAAAAACGGCGTCCATCCTCCCGGCGGTTTGCCGCAGCAATTCGTCAGCCACGGTCCCCTGCCCGGCAATCACCAATTCATCGTCAAAAGGGTGAATAAAGACCATGCCGGTCTGCCCGATCAGTTCATTACAGTAATCCTGCGCCTCAGAATAGCTGTCGCCATGCAGGAGCACCTCCCCTCCCATGCGCCGAACCGCATCGACTTTAATCTGCGGTGTCGTTTTCGGCATAACGATAACCGCCCTGATTCCCAGCTTCTGGGCAGAAAAAGCGACTCCCTGAGCATGGTTGCCGGCCGAGGCGGCAATCACCCCCCGCTGACGCTCTTCTGTCGAAAGATGAGCGATGCGGTTATAGGCCCCGCGAAGCTTGAAGGAAAAAACTGGCTGCAGGTCTTCCCGTTTCAGCAGCACCCGGTTGTTCAGTGCGGCTGACAGTACCGGTGCCTCATCCAGCGGCGTTTCAACGGCCGCTTCATAAACTCTCGAAGTCAGTATTTGTTTAAGCAGTTTCTGCATGACATCCCCGATAAAAAAGCGGCGGGTCAAAAACCCGCTCGCTTGGTGATAAGAACAGATCAAACCCAGGTATTAACTACAACGGATGCCAGTTAAAATCCAATCTCTTTTTATATATTTCTTTGTTTTATGGCCGCTCCAGAATCATCGCCGCCGCCATCGCCCCGGCGGCGCAGATCGACACCAAGCCGTAACGGGCCTGGCGGCGCGCCATTTCGCCAGCCAGGGTAGTCACGATGCGCCCGCCGGTGGCACCGAAGGGATGCCCGACCGAAATGGAACTGCCCAGCACGTTGAGACGCTCGGAATCAACCCGGCCGATGGCTTCTTCTTTCCAGCCTTTTTCCCAGGCGGCCAGGTTGCAGGCGACCTGCCCGCCGAAGGCCTCATGCACTTCGATCAGGTCGATATCAGCGAGTTTCAGACCGGTGCGGCTGAGCAAGCGCGGCACCGCCAGACCGGGGGCCATCAACAAGCCGTCTGCCGGATCGATAGCGGCATATTCAATTGCCCGGATAAAGGCCAACGGCTCGTAACCATCCTGGTTTGCCCGCTGTTCGGACATGAGTAGAACCGCCGATGCCCCATCGGTCAGGGGGCTGGCATTGCCAGCGGTAATCGTACCCGCTGGCGAACGATCGAAGACCGGCGTCAGACGAGCGAGTTTTTCCAAGCTGGTATCGCCGCGCACGATCGTATCCCGGTCAATTCCGGCCAAGGGGTAAATTTCCGCCGGAAGTCGCCCGTCTTCGGTGGCTGCCGCTGCCCGGAGGTGACTGCGCAGAGCAATTTCGTCCTGTTCCTGCCGGGAAATGTGCCACTCCTTGTTGCTGATCTCAGCATGCTGGCCCATGGTCAGCCCGGTCGACGGTTCCTTGAAGGAAAGGGGCACCGGAAAAAAATGCCGAGGCCGCAGTCGAGCCAGCACTTTGATTCGATCGGGCAAAGTACGGGCCATCCCCGCCTCGAGAAAAATTGCCGAAGCCTCCCGACTAAAGAGCACCGGTACAGTCGACATCGACTCCACCCCGCCGGCGATGCCAATCTCGGCTCGCCCCTGGCCGATGGCGTCGGCAACATCGGTTATCGCGTGAATCCCGGTGATGCAGTTATTGGACACCAGGTGAGCACGGATAGAAGCCGGCAGTTTCAGATCAAAAACAATTTCCCGCGCCAGGTTGGATATAAAGGGGTCGTGCAACACCCGCCCCCATACCAACACATCAATCAGGGAGGGATCCAGATTGAATTTTTCAATGACCCCCTTGATCGCATGGGATGAAAGTTTGAGGGGGGAAATATCCTTGAACGTCGTGC
This sequence comes from Trichloromonas sp., assembly GCA_041583595.1. GTDB lineage: Bacteria > Desulfobacterota > Desulfuromonadia > Desulfuromonadales > Trichloromonadaceae > Trichloromonas. Next base: position 5,976 of record JBFHFM010000085.1, read on the forward strand.
CTGCCTTGACAAAAGGGGTGCGCATACCGCCTACAATGGCCACTCTGGTGGCATTTTTATCAGACATAAGGGTACCTCCAAGAATTGGAACCGGGTGTCAGCTAATGAAAGAATACCACAGCATCCTGTTTTTCCCATCTATCTCATCTTAATATCGACAAATGTATACAACTTCTATATACTACCAGACCGTCTGTTTACGAGCGCGGCGAAAGTGGTTTCGCCGCCAATTCAATACCGTAAAAAGGAGAGATGACCATGCCGGAGTTCAAGTATCAGGATCCTTTCCCACTGGCCAAAGACGAGACCAAATACTACAAGATCCCCGGATCTGAAAAGTACGTATCGGTCGCTCAATTTGACGGCAAAGACGTACTCAAAGTCGCCCCTGAGGCCCTCACCGTTCTAGCCAACCAGGCAATGAAGGACGTCTCCTTCCTGCTGCGCCCCGCACACAACGAGCAAGTGGCCAAGATCCTGAGTGACCCCGAGTCCTCCCCCAACGATCGCGGCGTCGCCATGGCCTTTCTGCGCAACGCCGAAATCGCCGCCAACCTTGAACTCCCCCTCTGCCAGGATACCGGCACCGCCACCTGCGTCGCCAAAAAAGGGCAGCAGGTCTGGACCGGCGTGAAGGACGAAGAATATCTTTCCAAAGGGGTGTACAAAACCTACACCGAAGAAAACCTGCGCTACAGTCAAACCGTTGCGCTCGACATGTATAAAGAAAAGAACACCGGGACCAACCTCCCGGCGCAGATCGATATCATGGCAACCGAAGGGGACTACTACAAGTTCCTTTTCATGGCCAAAGGAGGCGGCAGCGCCAACAAGACCATGCTTTATCAGGAGACCAAGGCCCTGTTGACGCCCCAGAGCCTCGAAAAGTTTCTTGTCGAAAAAATGAAATATCTCGGCACAGCAGCCTGCCCCCCATACCACATCGCCTTCGCTATTGGCGGCACCTCGGCCGACGCCTGCATGAAGACGGTTAAACTCGCTACAGCCAAAGAACTCGATGGTCTCCCCACCGAAGGTAACGATCACGGTCAAGCTTTCCGTGACACCGCCCTCGAGGCCAAACTTCTTGAAGCAGCCCAGAAGCTCGGCATCGGCGCCCAGTTCGGCGGCAAGTACTTTGCCCATGATGTCCGCGTCATCCGCCTCCCTCGCCACGGCGCATCCTGCCCCGTCGGCATGGCGGTTTCCTGCTCAGCCGACCGCAACATCAAAGCGAAAATCACCAAAGAAGGTCTGTTTGTCGAAGAGATGGACCGCAACCCCGGCCGCTTGATCCCTGAAAAATACCGCGGCCGGCAAGAGCGTGGAACGAAGATCGACCTCAACCGCCCGATGAAAGAAGTTCTCGCGGACCTGTCTAAACTCGAAGTCGGTTCGTCCTTGCTCCTTAAAGGAACCATCTGCGTCGGCCGCGACATCGCCCACGCCAAGTTCAAAGAGATCCTCGACAGCGGCAAGCCCCTCCCCGAGTATCTGAAAAAACACCCGATCTACTACGCCGGCCCGGCCAAAACCCCTGAAGGAAAAGCCTCCGGCTCCTTCGGCCCCACCACTGCCGGCCGCATGGACTCCTATGTTGACCTGCTCCAGGCTAACGGCGGCTCGATGATCATGATCGCCAAAGGCAATCGCAGCCAGCAGGTCACCGACGCCTGCAAGAAACACGGCGGCTTCTACCTCGGCTCCATCGGCGGCCCAGCTGCCGTTCTTGCCGAAGAAAACATCAAAAAAGTCGAGTGCATCGACTTCCCCGAGCTCGGCATGGAAGCGGTCTGGCAGATTGAAGTCGATAATTTCCCGGCTTTCATCCTGGTTGACGACAAAGGCAACGACTTCTTCAAACAGCTCGGCCTGTAAGATTTAATTGTTCAGACAGCAAAAAGCCCCGACTCCATCTGGAGTCGGGGCTTTTTCACCAACAAAAAACCAGCGCCCCCCAAATAGTTTAAAATGGCGCTTTCCGTTTGATTTCAGGTCTCTGGCCGCCACAACCAGAACGATTATGGTCCTCCAGTTACTTCACTATAGCTATCGACGTATACACCGACAAAAGTCTATATGATTGCCCCCTGCCCTTTGCTATGCTAGTTTTCATCCGGAAACGGTCCTTTTCCGCAATCTCTGCGTCAATCTACGGTTTTGCTTGTGCGGCGTACCCTATACGTCTCCGCGCAAATCCTTGATTTCCTTGACCTTGCGAAAAATTGCTCGTTTCCCATATGAAAACAGCACTCGTTCCATCCATAGATTCCGGATGGAAACTATGCTAATTTCTCATGACCAATTATCAAATACAGCAAAGGAGAACACAGCCATGCTGGTATCACCCAACACCGTCGGCGCCCGCTACCGAGCGGAAATCCGTCAGGAAATTCGCGCCCTCGGGACCCAACTAAAAGTCGTCGGTTTTCTCAGCGGCGACTATGCGCCATCTCTTACTTACGCAAATTACACCAAAAACGCCTGCGAAGAGCTTGGTATTACCTACGAACTGCGCCAATTGCACCGCCTCGAGTTAGAGCAAGCCATCCTCGCCGCCAACGACGACCCCAGTGTTCACGGCATCATGGTCTATTACCCCATCTTCAGCAACGAGCAGGACCGTTATCTCAAGGACCTGGTCGACCCGCGCAAGGATATCGAAGGGCTCAATACCTTCTGGATTCGCAAACTCTACCAGAATGAGCGCATGGTTGAAGGCACCCGAACCTCCGGCAAATCCATCGTCCCCTGCACCTCGCTGGCGGTGTTAAAAATACTTGAGGCCAACGGAGCCTACGGTTCCAGCGGCACCCGCCCGGCCGAACACAAAACCGTCACTATCTTCAATCGTAGCGAAGTGGTCGGTCGCCCACTGGCGGTCATGATGTCCAATGACGGCGCCAAGGTCTATTCCTTCGACGAATATGGACCGTTGCTTTACTTGAATGGCGAAGCCACCGAAACACAGATCAGCCGGGCCGAAGCCTTGCAACAATCGGATATTGTGATCACCGGAGTGCCGTCCAAGCAGTTTCCCAAAATAGAGGCCGACGAACTTTCGCCGCATACCGTGTGCCTCAACTTTGCCACCATTAAAAATTTCACCCCAGAAGCCGAAGAAAAAGCCGAGATTTTTATCCCCCGAGTCGGCCCGGTCACCATCGCCATGTGCATGCGCAACACTCTACGACTGCACCGCACCTACTTCGACGAAAAACACGACACGACACCGGCCTGACCAAAGACTGACCCCGCCCCCAGAAACATCGGCCCAGTGGCCTGCCACCATCGGAAATATACAAGAGCCTCCAGGTCGACAAGACCTGGAGGCTTTTATTTGGAACCCTCATTTACCAATGTAAGAAAGGCCGTCTTGAGCCTGCTTCTTTGACTGTCCTTTTTGAGCAAAATTGCCAGCGGTCGCTGCAATTTCAAAGGCGTTTCCACAGCGAACAACCAACCATGGTCGAGTTCCCGCTGCACGGCGATACGCGACAGACAACTCACCCCCATTTCAGCCTCGACCGCTTTTTTGATCGCCTCGGTATGACCAAGCTCGAGACGAGTATTGAAACCACCAACCTTGGCGGCCATAGCCGCCTCGAAAACTTCTCTCGTCCCCGAGCCCTTCTCTCGCATGATCCAATCGCCTTCAGAGAGTTGCTTTTTCGCAACCCGGCGTTTTTTCGCCCAAGGGTGGGAAGGCCCGGCAATGACCACCAGTTCGTCATCCCGCCAAGGGAGCAATTCCAAACCCTGGGTATGACAAGGCCCCTCGATCAGCCCGAGATCAAGTTCGCCACGATCCACTCCTTGTTCAATCTGTACCGTGTTGCCTACCTGCAGATGAGTATGCACTCGCGGATAAATACTCGAAAATTCAGCTATTAACGATGGCAGCAGGTAATTTCCAATAGTGGTACTCGCGCCGATGTGCAGAACTCCCATCATCTCGGCCGCACACTCTTGAAGCAGTTTTTCTATGTTCTGCGCCCGTTGTAGAATCTCACGCGCCTCGGGCAACAACAGGCGACCACGCTCATTGAGCAGCAACTTACGCCCATGACGTTTAAAAAGAGGGCCACATGCAATATTTTCGAGTTCGGCAATAGCCATACTGACAGCCGACTGACTGAGAGACAAGACCTCACCAGCTTTGGTGACATGTCCGAATTCAGTCACCGTTAGAAAAATTTCCAATTTTCTCAAGGTAATTGCCATGTTCTACCGATCCATCAGTTTTTTTGATCATAAGACTCAATTTAATATATTTTTATTTATACTCACATATCGCTATAGTCACAACAGTTAATTCAATGACAGAAGGGATTTACCATGATCGCCCAACCTGTTCGAAAAGTCTTATTTCTGCTAATTCTGGCAGCCTGTGCACTACCGGAAATCAGCACGGCCCAAGCCCTGATAGCCGGAATCCTTTTCAGTTTGCTGCTGGAAAATCCCTGGCCCAAACAGACCTCAACCTGGAGCAAAAAATTATTGCAGATATCGGTTGTGGGCCTTGGTTTCGGGCTGAGCGTCGGTGAAGTATGGCAGGTCGGTAAAGGTTCGGTCGGTTATACGATGGCAGGAATCACCCTGACTCTGGCCCTGGGCATCCTGCTCGGAAAATTTTTCAATGCGAACCCCAACACCTCGATGCTCATCGCCTTTGGAACGGCGATATGCGGCGGTAGCGCGATTGCCGCCATGTCTCCGGTCATTGGATCGAAGGACGATGAAACCGCGGTAGCCCTCGCCACTGTCTTCACTTTGAATGCCGTAGCACTCGTGCTCTTCCCCTGGGTCGGTTATCATTTCGGCCTCAGCCAGCAGCAATTCGGCCTCTGGGCGGGACTGGCCATCCATGACACCAGCAGCGTGGTGGGGGCGGCCCATAGTTTTGGTTCCCAGGCTCTCGCCGTGGGAACGACCGTAAAGTTAACCCGAGCCATGTGGATCGCCCCCGTGGCCATGATCGTCGCTCTGCTTTTGAAATCTGAGCAAAAAGCGAAAATCCCCCTGTTTATCTTCGGCTTCGTTGCGGCCGCGGTAATCTCCTCATTGGTGCCCCAATACCAGGGGCTCTGGAGCAATCTGGCGTTGATCGCCCGACAGAGTCTGGTTGTCACCCTCTTCCTGATCGGCGCAGGACTGAGTAAACAGGTGCTTAAAAACATCGGATTTCGTCCGATGTTACAGGGAATTACTCTCTGGCTGCTGGTCAGCGGCGTGACCCTGACGGCTCTTCTCAAGGGATGGATCAACTGACACAGAAAGGCTATTCCAGAGATCAAAGGGATAGCAATGAACGTCAAAAATGGAGATTGCGCGGGGTAGAGGTTAACCGATTGAAGCGAGTCTTGTTGTGAGTTGCGCCACAATGGCATACCGACCTTTATCTCTTCCAGACGTAGGCTCATTCATAAACTCTGCAATCAGCGGCTTGAAACCAGACTGGTCGAGTAGAGAGAGGGTCTTCTCGGGGGTGTTGGAGTCGTAGAAAAATTCTTCGCCGAACATAGTGTCCGTAAAAGCCGGATGGTCAGAGCCACCGACAGTGATCATGAGCCGCCCTCCGACCCGGAGCATGCTGGCCATAGCCGCCAGAAGTTCAGGATGGCGGGTACGCTCAATATGAAAGAGAGCATCCCAGCAAAGAATGCCGTCAAATTGTTTTGTGCTTTGAAAATCCTCAATTCGGCCTGCCACCCACATCCCTTGAGGCA
>JBFHFM010000086.1:0-11605 GCA_041583595.1 Trichloromonas sp.
ACCGAAACTTGCTCATGTAATGGAACTATTTATACGCCAACCAGTCCAAACATGCCTTTTGTTGTTACGAGTCCCGACCAAAGCCAAAGCAGTATTTTGATCGCCACCCACATCAGTAATAACGGCAGTGGCAGTTTAGACAATCTGAGTAATGGTCCCAATGTCCAGTATGCTCAAATTCCGGGTGCAGAGGCTCTTTACAGTTTTCTCGGTAAAGACTCTTCAAACAGCCTCTCCAATAAGCAGCTAAACACCTTCGTTGCTGGGAGTAAAATAAGCTTTTTCAGTACCAAAAGCATGTACCGGGCGGTTTATTACGTTGAGACTGATGCCAACGGCATTATGGCTCTTTATCGGGATACTGGCGACGGCGGGGTGGTTATTGCCGAGAACCTTGAAGATGTTCAATTTTCTTTTGAACTGGAGGACGGAACCGTTATCAATGATCGCGACCTGACGGATGCTGAAATCCCTGAAGTTCGCCTGGTGACTATTAGTGTTGTCGGTCGAAGTGGTCATCCACACCGAAACAGTTATGGAAGCTTTAACGGTCAACGTATGGCTCTGGAAGATCATGACGCTGGAACGACTGACAATTATCGTCGGCGTTTGTTAACGATAACCGTAAAAATCCGTAATTTTGGACTGAATTAGGTGGGGTCGCATTATGAATATATTACAGAATGAAAAAGGTGCGGCACTGATCACGGCGTTGGTTATTTTAGCTCTGCTGACCATTATTGGTATGGCCGCAACCAATACCTCAATGCTGGAAACCATGATTTCTGCCACCGAACGGACTCAATCTGAAGCATTTTATGCAGCGGAAGCGGGCGTTGAGCATTTGCGTAGGAACTTCAAAAATATTTTTCTCGATAAAAATATGTCGAAATTTGCCGCAGGAATCGATCCTGATTGGGATTTTGCCCTGGAAGGCCCTGATGAAACCTTCAATTCGAGCGATGATGCAACCGGAATAACTTATCTGACGGGTTCCCGCTGGATTACGGACGGCAATTTGAGCGGTAACTATCTATACAATGTCACCGTTTGGGATAACGATGACGGGGGTACGGCAGGAAATGAATATCGTGATGACACCGACGGCATCATTTTCTTGCGTGCTGACGCACGGGTACCTGGTGGCGGCAGTGCCAGTATCGAAATTATGCTGAAGGGTGCGGCCTCCAGTGGTGATGCTCTCAGTAGCGGAGCGGCCCAGGAAGGTGGCGGCGCCGGTAAAAATTTCAGTGCCAATGATGTTAATGCCGTGGATGCCTCTTTTGAGGCACAGATTCAGTAACGGACAAAGTTCGGCACGAGGAGAACCCGAATGAATAGAAAATTTCTGTTGTGTTCGTTACTGAGTTTTTTTCTGATAGTTGCATTTTCTTCCAATGCGCTGGCGGCAAAAAAATTACGACTGAGCAGTGTCTCCGGGCAGGGGACGGTTGCCTTTAACGGGGCCGAAATTTCTGCTGGGGGCAGTATTTCTATCGGCAATTGGGCTACTGTTGACTTGGTTGCAACCCCCGCGGCCGGATATGAATTTTCTTACTGGACTGGGAGCGTTGCCAATACAACTAGTGCCTCTACTTCGATTAGCATGAACAAACAAGATCAGACGGTGTCGGTTGTTTTCGTTGCGCAAAATACGATTACGGTCACCCTCGCCGGCAGCGGCAGCGGCAATGTAACCCTTTCTGACGGCAGCGACAGTTGTGTAGTCTCCAGTAGTGGTGGCACCTGTTCGTTCCCTGATGGGGCAAATCTCACTCTAACGGCCATGGCCCAGTCTGGTTCTTCTTTTTACTCCTGGAACGGGGTTGATTCATCCAGCGATAATTACGCATTTTTGGCTGTTGGCAGCAGTGATCATACCGTTACCGCAACCTTTAATCTCGCCTCCAGCGCCAGTAAAAGTATTTCTCTTGATTTTCGCGGAGACGGAACCGGAAGTGTAACTCTCGCTGGAACGAGCAATTACACAGCAACCTCCAGCGGAGTCTACACGTTCTCTTCCGGCAGTTCAGTCACATTGACAGCGATAGAAGGTTCTGGAATGGATTTCGATGGTTGGAGTGGAGACATTTCTTCGTCTAACACCAGTGTCACTGTCACTCTCGATAGCGATAAAAGCATTCAGGTTTCTTTTGATGATCCGGTAATTGACGAGGTTATTGCCGGATGTGGAACCACGGTTACATCCAACTACTCTTCTGGTTTTGATGCCAACGATTTTTCACTGACCAGTGTCTCCATTGTGGATGGCAGCACCCTGACACTTGAGATCGGTAACGAGACTCTTAACCCGAATTCTATCGTCATCCCCTTTGAACAGGAGGTTTCGGTTACCTTTCTTTACGAAGGCGCCGGGTATGACAGCAATGATCTTGGCTGGCTTTACAGTAGCGAAGATCCGAACACGACGACACCGCGGCCGATTTATAAGAACATTAATGATAACAATAATGACGGTGTCCTCGACCGGGGATTTTTGGATGATGGGTCCAGCATTGTCGATAACAATGGTGATGGTCTTATTAATGCCCTTGACAATCGTGTTTCCCTGGGCCGTTTTGCCGCAGGCACAGAAATCGTCTTTGCCCTGACCGCCGGTTATTCTTCAACCTCTAATCCGCCAACTTTCTACACCAAAACCGACTGGAATCCGGATACCTGGAACGGCTCATGTCCCGGCGACGATTTTACCAAAACCTATCACCTCGGTTCGGCTCTCGGTAGTGAAGGTTCCTGCTCAGTCGACAGCAACTGGATGGGGTCTACTGCGATCAATCGGCTCAGTACTTTGTTCGACCTGACTTTTACTGCGTCTGATACGCAAACTCTCCACATTGTTCGCGGGGAAAAGTTTGCACACGTTATTGTCGGTACTCCGGCCGATAAACCGAATGAGTGGGTCTTGGGCTGGGAAGATTTATCGGGGGGCGGTGACACTGACCACAACGATATGATTTTCCAGATCGAACGTAAAACCGGGGGGAGTGCGCAATTGCTGTTGACCGAGGCGATCACTCCGGTTGAAACAGATGCCTTTTTCACTGCCGTTAACATGACCGTCATCGACAACATGCCCGGCGATGGGGCTTCGTCTATTTCCTATGAATTATCCATTGATGGTGGCGACAATTGGGTGAACATAACCCATTGGGATATCGTTAAGCGCTACCCGTTGGACGCCTATGGGGATCCGGTCACAGCGACTGACCTCGCAGCAGATGGTGTTGAAATTACCGATACCTGGACCCCTGGGATTCCGACAACAACCTACCGTAGCGTCCGCATTGACTTTGCCGGGCAAAATCTCTCAGGGGATCAACTCCTCTGGCGAGCCAATTTTTCCAGTGATAATGAGATTTATCAGCCTTCGATAGCCGATGTGCAAATCAAAGGGAGTGTCGCGACCCACGGTGAAGTATCCCGGTCCACACCCGTTGTTCAGGGGAACCTGTTGTTTGATGCCAGCTATGAAACCCCAGCCAATACCTGGGCCGATAGCAGTTTGCGTGGTCATTTGCGGGCCATGCGCATATACGATCCGGTTGACCCGTCGGCGACGGATTATGTTGAACTCTGGGATGCCGGAACTAAATTGCAGTCCAAGTCGCCGAATTCTCGCGTTATCAAATATCCACAAATGACCATTACGCCCGTCGACAGCGAAGTGGTCGGCACTGGCGATGGCACTGAAAGAACGTTCAGTGGCACGCTTGCCGTTCATCCGGTTCTGGCCACAACGGTTAAAATCAGCGATGGTCGAGAGACCTTCCAGGATATCTATATTAATGATCTGATCGGGTCTCTTTCGCAAGGGGCCACCGGGTCCATTAATCGTTACACCGGTGAATTCACCGTGACCTTTGATGAGGCCCCGGTAAACAATGTTCCCATCACGGCCAGCTATAGCTCTTACGTCCTAACAGGTCATCTGGTTAATTTCACCCGGGCAAACACCTCTGACAGCGTCTTGGCTATCGATGATTCCTATCTGAATGGCGCTGGTTATGAGTTTGACTTTGATGACGACGGTGATTTCGACACCAATGACGGAAATTGGCTGGTGAACTGGACTCGGGGTTACGTTGACGGAGCGTCCATTAAAAAAGAAGGCATACTCGGGCCGATCGACCACTCGACCCCTGCGGTCGTCACTCCGCCGGGGAAACCTTCCTGGTATTATGGCACTTCGATTACCTCGAGCGAGCGAACTCTTTACGACGCTTTTCAGGCCGACAATGAAGATCGTCCTACGGTTGTTCTGGCGGGCTCCCGCAACGGCATGCTGCATGCCTTCGATGCCGGTAATTTCCGCTGGGGAGATAACCCGGCGACAGTTCATACAGAAGAAAAACGTGGGTATTATCTCTGGCCGGATGATTCGGCAAGTTACTACAGCGACGTACAGTCCTGGTGGTCGAGTTACTTAGGTTCATTGGACAGTATCGATCCTCCATATTTCCGGTGGCAAGACCTTAACCTGGGCCTGGGGGTGGGCAAGCAAGCGCCGGATTACGGAACCGGGGAGGAGCTGTGGGCATTCATCCCGGCCAACCTGATGCCCCGTCTGAAGAACAATGTTCTTAACGGTGAAGACAGGGCGTATGTCGATGCATCTCCTGCATTCGCTGACGTTTACATCGACAGCGATGACGATGGTGTCAAAGAATGGCGAACGGTTGTCATGTCTGCCGAAGGGAACGGTGGCGACACCATCTTCTGTCTGGATGTTACCGACACGACAGCACCGGTTTTTTTGTGGGAATTTTCAGATCCGGATCTATTTCGCAGTCGCTCGTCTCCAGCTGTCGCGGTAATCGGTCGAATTTTTGATGTCAATGATAACGAAACCAAGTGGGTGGCGTTCTTCGTTTCAGGGAGGAACTACGATTCGGACTCTTATCCTTCGGTCTATATGGTCGACATTGACACCGGGACCGTACTCGAAAAGATCGTACTTGATGCGGTTGAAACAGGGAAGGGCGGTGTCCCCTCCGGTCAGCCAGCCGTTGTTGACAGCGATGGTAATGGTTATATCGATCGGGCCTATATTGGTACTGACAAGGGCTATCTCTACAAAATAAATCTTCCCGATAATCCAACGATCACCGGTAATTTGAGCACGGTTCTGGTTAATGCCGACTTCACCGATGAGAATAACAATACCGTTGCAGTAGATCAGCGCTACCACCCTATTTATGGTTCGCCATCGGTGGTTGTGGACAACGGACTCACCAGCAGCGGTTCAATCGATTACAATGTGCGGATTTTCTTCGGAACCGGCGACAGTCCCTATTACGACGAAGATATTAATACCGACAATACCCTTTATCATTTCTTTGCTTACAATGACAAAGCTGAAAAAGGGGTTACCAGTAATAACGACATCGATCTGGAATGGTTCCTTGAACTTCCTGCCGGACAGAGAGTCTTTGCATCCGCTTTTGCCGCTGCTGGTCAAATCTATTTCGGTACTGCGAGCGGCGAGACGGAAGACCCTTGTGAAGGTCCGAACGAAGGACGCATCTATTCCTTCACCTATTCTGGAACATCGGTTCTGAATGATGAATCAGGGAATCCAGGGAGGGAGGCTGGTGACCAGTATACTTCTCCAGTTGTTGAAGACGAACATCTCTATCTCAGAACCACTGACGGCATCAAGTCCTTTGGAGATGGAAATTATAATAACGAGGTTAAAAAAGGGGGGCTGCCTTCAACCAGCGTGACTTATTGGAGAGAAATTTTTTAACCTTTGGTATGAATTTGGGGCTGTTTAATAGACAGCCCCATTTTTTAATCAGCACATACTTTAAATTTTCTACGTGGGTTCTCCTGGTACCATTTAACGGTCTGCCTCCATCTAAATCGTCAAAAATTCACCATAAGTCTCCTTTTCGAAACACCTGCGGTATACAGCTTGGACCTGCAGAGTTTTATGCGTTACGATAAATCCTGCCTGTGGTTACGAATTCAGGCGCGGGGTGCGCCATCCCTTTAAAGAGGCCTGAAACAGTGGCTGATTCGTTTTTATAGTTCATAGATCCAAAGGATGTCCAAGGTATGTCAGTTATAGGATTTGTTTCATAATGAAGCTCGGGTGTGATGTCATTTCAGGGATACGCCTTTTCGATGGCCTGACTCAGGATGAGCTAGGACGCATCGCGGCTCGACTGGAGAGGTGTGAATTTTTGCCCGGAGTGGTCATCTTGTCCAGGGGCGAACCGGCCCAGGAACTCTATTTTATTCTGGAAGGACGGGTGCGGGTCGAACTGGATGCCGGGTTCGGCCAGATATTGAACCTCACCGAGTTGGGGCCTGGCAGTGTCATCGGTGAGCGCGCTATCCTCAATGACGAGAAGCGTTCATCCAATGTCAGGGCCATCGCCGAAGTTCAGGCTGGCAGGTTAGCACGCGCTGACTTCGAAGAACTGCTGCGCGAAATACCGATGCTTTATGCCAATCTCAGTCGAATCCTTGCCAGTCAGCTTGGCAGTTGGGCGCATCGTCACCAACGGGAGGAGATTGAACACCGCGAGGTGGTGACCAAGATCATCGGCTGGCAACTCCTGCCCGAGTTTGGAGCTTTTCCCGGAAATTCCCCCTGGGTTCGCACGCTAAACAAGCGTCTCGAGACTCTGGGGGGGATGCGCAAACATGTTTTGATCCTGGGCGAACCGGGGACCTGGAAGGATTTAGCCGCTCGTCTGATTCATTTTCATAGTGACACCCCCTGTCCGGTCCTGTTTCTGGATTGTGCTTCCCCGCCGCCAGTGGTCGGCAGCGAGAATAATGTGGCCAGTTCAGCGAACAATCTGCTGCTGGGCATCGCCCAGGTGGCGGCACTATTCGGTCATGTTCCGGAAGGGGCCCTCTATCCCCGTCGGGTTCGGCGCGGGATGATCGAGCTGGCTGCGGGGGGAGACATCATCCTGCGCAACATCGACTGCCTGATGCCGGGAGTGCAGGAAGAGTTGATCGCCTTTATAGATAGCGGGCAGTTCAAAAGACGGGGTGAAGGCAGGCTGCGCAGTGCCCAGGTGAGGATTCTCGCCACTTGCGGCAAAGCGTTGGAGCCATTGATTGCCAGCGGGCAATTCAACGCACAGCTCTATGACCGGTTGAGTGGCGAAACCCTTCAAATGGAGCCACTTCGGGAGCGCAAGAAGGATATCCCGGTTATCGCCCGCGCCTTGTTGAAGACCATCAACGCCAAGCACCAAAAGAATGTGCGCCGCCTTTCGCAGGATGCCCTTAATCTCCTGGTGGATCATGACTGGCCCATGAACGGCAGTGAGCTTTACCAGGTCGTCAGTCGCGCGGTGGTGGTGTGTAACGAGGATGAAATACTTCCTGAGCACATTTCACTGCAGGGGCAGCCTTTTGGGGACGGACGTTTCAACCTGATGACGCTTCCTGCTGTCGAAAGGTTGGCCCGTCGCTCTGATTTTCCCAGGCGGTTACGCTGGTTTACCGTGCCGCTGTTTTTGTTGGTTACTTTCTACGCGCTGCTTGGGCCCCGTTTTGATAATGCCGCCAACCTCGCGGCCTGGACCATAGGCTGGCCTGCACTGATTCTGACGGCGTTTCTGTTTGCACGCGGATGGTGCAGTTTTTGCCCTATGGAGGCGATCGGATCGTATCTTGGCGTGTCAAGTCGGGTTGTGCATGAGCCGAGCAAGTGGTTGCGTCGTTGGGGCGCCGTCGTGAGTTTCGCTGCCCTGGTCATCATTCTGTTGGCCGAACAGGCCACCGGTATGTTTTCCGATGCCTTGGCAACCGGTCTGCTCCTTTTTGGAATGCTGGCTGCTACGGTTTGTGCTGACGTGGTCATCGGCCGCCGCGGTTGGTGCAAATTTCTCTGTCCTTTGGGCAGGATGGTCAGCCTGGTGTCGCGTATTTCCTTGCTGGAAATGCACAGCAACCACAATGTCTGCCTCAGCAGGTGTCGTGTCGACGACTGCATTAAAGAGAAAGGATGCCCGATGGGGTTGCATCCTTCGGGAATCGACAGTTCGGATCACTGCATCCTCTGTTTAGACTGTGTGCGCAACTGTCCGCACCACTCGATGCAGCTCGATCTGCGCAATCCTACCTGGGGGCTGTATAATAAAGCTCGGCGTGGGTTTAATGCAGCGCTCTTCAGTGTGGTCCTGATGGGTGTGGTGATTGCGGCCAAGGGAACACCGCTACTGGTGGGGCGCAGTCCTGAGGTCTTTCCTCATACGTTGTGGAGCCTTTCCGAATATCTGTTGGCGTTGGGGGTCGTCGCTATCTTTACAACGCTTGCTTTGCTTTCTTCGGCAGGCAGGCGAGGGGGACGCTGGACGACAGCCTTTGCCGCCAGCGGACTGGCTTACCTGCCATTGTCTGTTGCCGGGCTTTTCCTTATTTATTTCAGACCATTGGTTGAGGGGGGGGCGCAACTGGTGCCGTTTATGATATCGGCGGTCGGCCTCGACCATTGGCTGGATGCGGACCTTTTAACGCCGGAGTTGGGAACTTTGCGTTTACTCATCTATCCCATAATCGTTATGGGGGGGGTGTTATCCTGGAGTGTTCTCGGAAGGATGCAGCGCCAGGAAGGACTCGGAGCCTTACGCATTTTGGGCCATCGGCTGTTGATTCTTCTGGCGACCGCAGTCTTTATGTGCATCCTGTAGCAGGTTGATTCGTCTCTCTTTGGGGGGGGATGGTTTGTGTTGAAAATTCAGGGATATCCTGCTCTACAACGTTTTTAAACCGAATCCGGGGAGGCATCTGCCTCCCCGGATTCGTAATTTGTTAGTTTTCGGCCAGAGGATCTTTGATTTCGTGTTCCGGCTTGAACATCAGTTTTTTAGTGCCCCGGTTGTTTAGATATTTGGCTAATTCCAGGTCGACCTTGATCGGCACCTCGATCCCTGCTTTGGTCAGGGTTTGTCGTAGCAGGCCTTCAGCCTTGCCGGCCTGTCGGGTCGCGTCTCCCAGGATGCGCAGCGCCTCGGTCGGATTGTGGAATCCTGAGGAGTTTTCCGCGCCGATGAACACCACCCGGTAGAAAGCTTCCTCATAGTGATCCCGCGCCTGAGCATAAAGAGCCTTGTCGATCTGCTTGCCGTCGGCCTCTGCTTTGTTGGCCATTTCAAATAGCTTGGCAACGGTCGCAGTGGCATAGCCGGAGCGAATAAACTGGGACATGGTCCGGTCTTGAATGGTGTAAACTTGATTGCGCAGCCAGTCGGGCGATTCGGTATGACACTGCTGACAGGCTTTCAGGTCATTTTTCAGCGGGCTCATGATCCGGTGATCAGAAACCTTCTTGGTTCCCACTTTGGTGTAGGGCATGTGACAGTCGGAACAGGCGACACCGGCCTGCCAGTGGACACTGTTATTGGAAAAGAGCTCGAATTCCGGATGGCGTAAAAAGGCCAGTTTAAAGCCGGTGACGCTCTGGGTCCACTCCTCACTCGGCTGATTGCTGCGAAGCTTCTGGATGATGTTTTCGATGGTGATGCCTCCCCATTTGCTGTCTTCCCAAGGGAAGAAAACATCCATTGACTTCATCTCGGCATCCTTGGCGATGCTGTAGGTGACGTGGCACTGGGCGCAGACCAGGGTCCGCTTGTCCTGCTGGGTCAACTTGGCCTGGTCGACACCGAGTGTATCCAAGGCCTTGCCGAGCGTGAAGCCGCGCGACATTCTCAGCGACATGTCCTGGCTATTGTGGCAGTCGACGCAGGCGACCCCGAGAGTTTGCTGTTCGGTCGGAATCTGGGCCAGCACTTCTTTGTAGGGCTTCGAAAAGTAGTCTTTGCCCATCTTTTGCTCCAGCTCCGGTGCATAGGGGGTTTTGCATGACAGACATGAGCCCCCGGCCTTGTATCGTCCCGGGTCCACATCGAGCTGATCCGGAATCATGTGCTGGTGTCCTCGCGGTTCGGAGTATTCTGAACCCATAGCCCAGCCGTTGTAGAGGAGCGCCAGAAACGGGAATTCATCGAGTTTATCGATACGTCCCCCCACATCGTTGCCCTGTTTATATTTGCTCTTGCCTGCCGGAGTTGGTTCTTCGGTCTGTTTCCAGAGTTCATACTCCACGGGGTAAACCTTTCCCCATTGAGCCGGATCGATCGTCCCCTCGGGAATCTCTGCGGTCCTTACCGGTTCGACCTTCTCAGGGGAACAGCCTGCAGCCATGGACATGACCGCCACTAGTGCCACTGCAGCGTAACATTGCAACATCTTCATTCTACTCTCCTCCGTTAATATGTTATTTGGTTGCGACAATGCCAGTTGACCGGTGTTGCAACTGCCTGTGACAGCCCCAACACTGACGTGTGGTATCCATCTGCGTAACCGTTTCGGCATGACAACGGATGCAATTGTTCTGCATAACCTTTGCTCCGTGGCTAGAAAGAGCGATCCGGTCGGGTACCATCCCCGAATGAAAAAACACGACATCCTTCATGCCATCAATAGATTTCCAGACGTAGTGCTCCAGAGGGTTGCCGTTCGGTAAATGACAATCTACACACCGAATTCTCCTGTGGGCGCCGGCGTGGGACCAGGCGGTGTGTTCTTCTTCCATGACATGGCAGCTGGCGCAAAAAGCCGGAGATTCTGAGATGGCCAAAAGCTGTGGCGGGCCAACCAGCAGAAAACTTCCCAGGCCCAGACCGGCAAAAAATATGATCAGAAGGGTTATGCGACCTTTTCTCGAGTTCAAAAATTTCATAATTCTCCTTGAGTCAATATTTTTGCGTCAATATGAGTCAGCAATTTCAGAACTGTCGGTTCGCTGATGTCCTGAAAGGCCGTAGTTGCTCATTTTTAAAGGAGTACGCAGGCGTATTGATTGCGCGTAGGGTCAAGCTGGTTCCCATCCGGATTCTATGGATGAAACCAAGCTAGCATAAGCAAATGAGAACAACTTTGACCTGAATCAAAAAATCTGAATGAGGATGATTATGGGGATCTAATGATGAGACGCGCGAGTCACAACCTGGGCTTCGCTTCTCGTCTGGTGATGAGACGTACCTGACGTTCATGAAACCAGTAATACCAGGTCCAGTTGAGCATAACCACGATACGGTTACGAAAGCCGATCAGGTAGTAGAGGTGCAAGAGTAACCAGACCAGCCAGGCCAGGTATCCTCTGAAGTCCATGCCAAAGGCGCTTGCCACGGCAGCATTTCGACCGATGGTTGCCATGCTTCCCTTATCGCGGTAGCAAAAGGGTGGAAGATTTTTGCCTGCTTCTTTAGCTTGAATTGCTTTCCCTGCGTAAATGCCCATTTGCATGGCAACAGGAGCAATCATGGGAAGCGCTGAACCTTCCTGTTCCAGGTATGCCATGTCACCAATGACAAAAACTTCAGGGTGTCCCGGAAGGGTCAGGTCAGGTTCAACAGGAATTCTGCCTCCCGGGCTGCTGGGAACATCCAGAGCAGCAGCGATCGGTGCAGCCTTTACCCCTGCTGACCAGAAGAGAGTGTGCGCTGGAATAATAGCGCCATCATGCAGAGTGACCTGTTCTGCACCGGCGTCCACTACGCGGGCGTTGAGTAGCACTTCTACCGACATGCTGCGCAGTTTCTTGAGGGTATAT
>JBFHFM010000087.1:0-11554 GCA_041583595.1 Trichloromonas sp.
GGGGCCGCAGATTCTGCGGACCGAACTCTGGAAAACTTCCGGGCATTATGAAAACTACCGGGAGAACATGTATTTTACCGAGGTGGACGAGCAGAGTTACGGCGTCAAGCCGATGAACTGTTTGGCTCACATGCTGATATACAAGTCAAAAATGCGCTCCTACCGGGATTTGCCGTTGCGCTATTTTGAGCTTGGCACGGTGCATCGGCATGAAAAATCCGGTGTGTTGCACGGCCTTCTTCGAGTACGAGGCTTCACTCAGGATGATGCGCACATCCTCTGTACTCCCGAGCAACTTGATGCTGAGATCAAGGGGGTTCTTGGGTTTGTTCAGGACGTTATGGCTATTTTCGGGTTCGAGTATGAAATGGAAATTTCCACTCGCCCCGAAAAATCGATCGGCAGCGATGCTGATTGGGAGCGAGCGACCAAGGCGCTGATAGCCGCCCTTGATGGTTCGGGCCTGCCGTACGAAATCAACGAAGGGGATGGCGCATTTTACGGGCCAAAGATTGATATCAAGCTGAAGGATGCGCTTGACAGGAAATGGCAGTGTGCTACAATCCAGTGCGATTTTACCCTGCCCGAGCGATTTGATCTTACCTATATCGGAAGTGACGGCGAGAAGCATCGGCCGGTTATGTTGCACCGGGTCATTCTGGGTGCTATTGAGCGGTTTATCGGTGTTCTTATAGAACATTTTGCCGGCAACTTTCCTCTCTGGATATCTCCGGTTCAGGCCATTGTCATTAATGTTACTGACAACCAGGCGGATTATGTAGGGCAGGTGTATGAGAAACTGCTTGCCGGAGGGGTTCGGGTAAAAAAAGATCTGCGCAATGAGAAACTGGGCTTTAAAATCAGAGAAGCTCAGATGGAAAAGATTCCTTATATGCTTGTCGTTGGTGACCGGGAAGTTGAAGGTGGCCTGGTGGCCCCGCGGGATCGAGCTGGCAAGACTCTGGATCCGATGACTCCGGAGCAGTTTGTCCGGTTCGTGCAGGATGAGTGCAAACAATACCATTAGGAGGTGGTACCATAGCTAAGCAAGAAACCAACATCAACCGGGCCATTCGTGCCAGAGAACTTCGTGTTGTCGATGACGAAGGTGGACAACTCGGAATCCTGAGCCTTGAAGAAGCTTTGGCCGCCGCCCAGGAGCGTGGCCTCGATCTCGTGGAAGTTTCCCCCAATGCTACGCCGCCTGTTTGCCGAATTATGGATTACGGCAAGTACAAGTATCAGGCGAGTAAAAAAGCAGCGGAGGCCAAGAAGAATGCGGCCCGGGTCGAGCTAAAAGAAGTTAAAATGCGCCCCAAAACTGAAGATCACGATTTTCAGTTCAAGGTTAAACATGCCCGACGTTTCCTCGAAGAGGGAAATAAGGTCAAGGTGACGGTCATGTTCCGTGGTCGAGAGGTAACTCATCCCGAGTTCGGACGGCGACTGCTCGAAAGGGTAACGGTAGAACTTCAGGATATAGGCGTGGTTGAGACGACCCCGCGTATGATGGGACGCTTCATGTCGATGGTTCTCACCCCTAAGAAATAAGTTGTCATGGGTGTCGGCCGCGATTGTGTGTCGGCCGAACAGCACTATATAAAAGGAGATGGCTTCATGCCCAAAATTAAAACAAATCGTGGAGCTGCCAAACGGTTCCGCAGGACTGGCGGCGGCAACATCCGTCGCAACAAGGCTTACACCAGCCACATTTTGACCAAGAAATCGACCAAGCGCAAGCGTGAGCTGCGTCAGGGGACCCTGGTGCACAAGGCAGACGTCCGCAATATCAGCGGACTGATTCCTTACCTTTAGCACCAGCTTCGGCTTTAAGTCCGTGAACTGAGGGGACCATAGTCTCCCCCTTCAGATCCGGCAGCGGCATTGCCGCTTATTTCAAAGCACACAAGGAGAATGACATGCCGAGAGTAAAAAGAGGATTCAAAGCGAGACGCAGAAGAAATAAGGTCTTGAAACTGGCCAAAGGCTTTCGTGGTGCCCGTGGAAAATTGTTCCGCAGTGCCGCTGAAGCTGTTGATCGTGCACTTAACTATGCTTTTCGTGACCGCCGTGTCAAGAAAAGGGACTTTCGCGCTCTCTGGATCGCCCGCATCAACGCGGCATCTCGGGACAACGGTTTGTCCTACAGTCGTCTGGTTTACGGCTTGAAAAAAGCTGAAATCGGTCTCGACCGTAAAGTTCTGGCGCAGCTTGCTGTTACGGATCCGGCAGGGTTCGGTGCTGTTGTCGCAAAAGCCAAAGCCCAGCTTTAGAATGCACGCTAAAAAGAGAGATGAGGGCTGACCTCATCTCTCTTTTTTTCACGTGAGTCATCTGCGATGGAAGCCTTTCGGGTTTCCATCGTTTTATTATAATGGATCGGGACGGTTATGAAGGAAAGACTGCAAGCGATGCTGGATGCGGCGCGTAGCGCCGTGAGTGAAGTTGTGACCGAAAAGAGCCTCCAGGATGTGCGCGTATGCTACCTTGGAAAAAAAGGCGAGATGACTTCCATCATGAAAAGCATGGGAACTCTTTTGCCTGAGGAGCGTCCGATAATTGGCGCTCTGGCCAATCAGGTTAAAGAAGAACTCGAGCAATTGATCGAAGCCCGGTTGGTTGATATCCGACAGCTCGAAATCGCTCGGCGCCTGAAAGAAGAGACCATCGATGTCACCCTTCCCGGGCGAGGTCATTTCGCCGGGTCCAAGCACCCAATTACTTTGGTTACCGAAGAAATCGTTCAAATTTTCTCTTCACTTGGTTTTGGGGTCGCGGAGGGTCCGGAGGTCGAAAAAGATTTTTATAATTTTGAGGCCCTGAATATTCCCAAAGATCACCCCGCCAGAGATATGCAGGATACCTTCTATGTCTCCGATGACATTGTGCTGCGCACCCATACTTCGCCAGTACAGATTCGCACCATGCTTAAACAGGCTCCCCCCGTTCGAATTATCGCCCCGGGTACGGTCTATCGCCGGGATTCTGACATAACTCACAGTCCTATGTTTCATCAGATCGAAGGTTTCCTGGTTGACCACAAGGTAACTTTCGGGGATCTCAAGGGGATCCTGACGACCTTTATTAATCGTTTTTTTGGGGAAAAGGTTGGAGTGCGATTCCGGCCATCGTTCTTTCCATTCACTGAGCCGAGCGCTGAAGTGGATATCCAGTGTGTTATCTGTGGCGGTAAGGGCTGTCGGGTATGCAAAAACTCCGGATGGCTTGAAATCCTTGGCAGCGGAATGATTGATCCCGAGGTTTTCAAGTCGGTCGATTATGACCCTGAAGTCTACAGCGGCTTCGCCTTCGGTATGGGCTTGGAGCGAGTGGCCATGCTTAAGTATGGCGTTAATGACCTGCGCCTTTTCTTCGAGAATGATATCCGTTTCTTGAAGCAGTTCTAGGTTTAAAATGACGCAAATGCAATGGCTTGCTTAGGATTTGATGATAAAGGACATGAACAATGATTGTTACTTATAACTGGCTCAAGCAATACGTTGATTTCGATCTTTCTCCCGAGGATCTCTCCCATCGATTAACCATGGCTGGCCTTGAAGTCGATGCCATGGAAAAACTTGGGGCAGGGCTTGACTCAGTTATTGTTGCCAAGCTTCTTTCTGTCGATGCCCACCCCGAGGCAGACCGGCTTACTCTATGTCAGGTTGACACCGGTTCGGAAACAATTCAGGTGGTTTGCGGAGCCACGAATCACAAAGCCGGGGATCTGATTGCTTTGGCTCAGGTGGGTTCAGTGCTGCCCGGTGATTTTAAGATCAAAAAGTCAAAAATTCGCGGTCAGGAATCGTTTGGCATGCTTTGCTCCGAAAAGGAACTTGGGCTGCGAGACGAGGCCGACGGGATCATGATATTGCCTCAGGGTTTGCCGCTTGGAATCCCGGCATTCGATGCTCTTGGCCTTAAAGATGTGCGTTTTGAGCTCGGATTGACGCCAAACAGGCCAGACTGTCTAAGCGTAGTCGGGGTGGCTCGTGAAGTTTCGGCCATGGTCGGAATGCCCCTGAATCTTCCGGCACCCAAGGTGGTTGAAACGGGAGCACCTATTGACGTTGAGACCTCGGTGACCATCGTTGATCCCGATCTCTGCCCGCGTTATGCCGCACGATTGATCCGGGGGGTCAAGATTGGTCCCTCGCCCGAATGGCTGGTCCGTCGCCTTGAGTCGGTCGGAATGCGTTCAATCAATAATGTTGTCGATGTGACTAACTTTGTTCTGCTTGAACTCGGGCATCCTCTGCATGCCTTCGATTTTAATCTGCTTCGCGACCACCGAATTGTTGTGAAGTCAGCGGCCGATGGCGATTTGTTTACCACCCTGGATAGCCAATCCCGTCAACTGGGTGGAGCTGACCTGACCATTTGTGACGGTGACGGGCCTGTTGCGCTAGCTGGCATCATGGGGGGGGAGAATTCAGAGATCAAGCCTGAAACGACTGATGTGTTGCTGGAAAGTGCCTATTTTAATCCCAGCACGATTCGGCGGACCAGTAAGCGTCTCGGGATCCACACCGAATCGTCTCATCGTTTCGAACGTGGTGCCGATGTAAATATGGTGCCACTTGCCCTCGATCGCGCTGCCGAACTGATTCAGCAACTTGCGGGTGGTATTGTGGCCACTGGCCGCATTGATGCTTATCCCCAGGTGATGGAAAAGAAAAAATTGACCCTCACTGCCATGCGCACTAGTGAAGTACTTGGGATCACTATTGATGCCTGGGATATCAAGAAGCATCTTTGTTCCATTGGCTTTGAGGTGGAATTCGCCCACGACCGGGATGACGGTGCCTTGCTCGTGCAGGTCCCTACGTTTCGACCTGATGTCGAAAGGGAAATTGACCTTATCGAAGAAGTGGCTCGCCTCAATGGCTACGACAATATTCCGGTAACCATGCCCACCAGTCAACTGATCTGTCATCAAGGGCCGTCTCATCAGGAGCAGGTGCGCCTTTTGCGCGACTATCTGGTCGGTGCAGGTTTTTCCGAAATTATCAATTATTCGTTTGTCGCTGAAGCGGATTGCGATCGTATCTCTCTGCGCACCGATGACTGCCGGCGAGATGTCGTACGGGTGCTCAATCCCTTGACCGAAGAGCAGGCGGTGATGCGGACTTCGCTGGTTCCCAGTGTGCTGGATACCATTGCGCGCAATCTGGCCTATCGGAATAATGATCTGCAGATTTTTGAACTCAGGCCAGTTTTTCATTCTGTAGACGGAAATGATCTGCCTGCTGAAAAATTACGAATGACAGCTGCGCTCTGTGGTCGACGGGCACCTGAAGGTTGGGCGCAGGATCGTTCCAGCGTTGATTTTTATGACCTTAAAGGTATTGTTGAAGGGCTTCTCGCTCAGCTCAACGTCTCTGATCTCGACTGGGTCGTTTGTGAATCCGAGCCCTTTTTGCATCCTGGGAAGTCATGTGAAATTCGTTTTCAGGGGAAAACAGTGGGGACCCTCGGGGAGGTCCATCCTCAAACTCTCGAGACATTCGAGATAGCACAACCCGTGTACCTTGTCGATCTGGATCTGGTTCAGTTGTTTTCCGTTATTGGTGGGCATCCCGGGTTCCGTCCTCTGTCTCGTTATCCTGATGTTTATCGTGATAGCGCTTTCCTCGTTGATAATGAAATCAGCGCTGCCCGTGTTTTTGAAGTGGTGAACGCTGTTAAGAACAAGAATATCGAAGATGTGGTATTGTTTGACCTCTATTGTGGCAAGGGCATCCCCGAGGGCAAAAAGAGTCTTGCGATACGTGTTCGTTACCGGTCTTTGGAAAAGACACTTACTGATGACGAGATACAGTCCGTTCACGATAAAATCGTGCGCGCACTTCAGAAAAATCTCAATGTCGAGATTCGTTAAAAAAACCGGTTGATATGCTCAAAAGCATGTGCTATAAAAGTCCGTAAATTCAAGGACCTGTGTATATTTGTGCGGAGGAGATATGACAAAAGCGGACCTGATTGAAAATGTTTATCTTAAAACCGGTTTTTCCAAGAAGGAATCCGCTGAGATTGTGGAGATGGTTTTCGATATAATGAAAACCAATCTTGAAGAAGGGGAGAAGATCAAGATTGCCGGCTTCGGAAATTTTGTTGTCAAGGATAAGGCTACTCGCAGGGGTCGCAATCCTCAGACTGGTGACGAAATCGAAATTACCTCCCGGCGGATTCTCACCTTCAAGCCCAGCCAGGTGCTGAAGGGCTCCATCAACGGAGAAGAATAATTTACACTCCACCGCCAGCGTGAAAACATGACATCCGAAATTCCGGACAAGTTGTATTTTAAAATTGGCGAAGTGGCTGAGTTGACAGGAATAAAGACTCATGTTCTCCGTTATTGGGAGTCTGAGTTTTTGGTCTTTAGCCCAACGAAGAGTAAAACCAATCAGCGCCTCTACAAGCGTCGCGATATTGAGTTAATCCTCACTATCAAAGACTTGCTTCATCGCCAGCGGTTGACCATCGCCGGTGCCAAAAAAGTTCTCAGTTCAAAAACCGCTGGAGGGGTAGGGGGAAGTCCTTCTCCCCTCCAGTCGACTCACGACAGGCAGTTGTTGCAAGAAGTTCGTCGTGACCTGCTCCGTTTACGCAATACGCTAGGCTGCCCCCCTGACTTTCACTGACTATAATTAGACATTTTGAGGTTTTTTTGAGGATCCTCGTAACCAACGACGATGGAATTATGTCGGCCGGGATCACCACTCTGGCAAAGTGCTTGTCTGCTCTCGGGACGGTAACGGTGGTGGCTCCGGACCGTGAACGTAGTGCCGTTGGTCATGCCCTGACGCTTCATTCCCCCTTGCGTGCTGAAGAAATTCGACCTGGATTCATATCTGTTGATGGAACCCCGACGGATTGTGTTCATTTGGGTATTCATGGTCTTCTCGACGAACGGCCCGATCTTGTAGTGTCCGGGATCAACAAAGGTGCAAATCTGGGAGACGATATTACCTATTCAGGGACCGTGTCCGCTGCCTTGGAGGCTACGCTTATGGGCGTTCCTGCCTTTGCTGTTTCGTTGGTCGGTGATTCTTTCAGGGGTGAAGATTTTATCGGTGCCGCTAATTTTGCGACACAACTCGCGAGGGTTGTTCTAAAAAACAAGTTACCTCCGGATACTTTTTTTAATGTCAATGTTCCTCTTGGTGCCCAGAAAGGCGTTCGTATGACCCGGCAGGGTAAACGAATTTATGAGGATGTTGTGACTGAGAAAAAAGATCCCCGGGGACGCTCTTATTATTGGATTGGTGGCGGTGAGCTCGGTTTTCATAATGTTGCCGGGACTGACTTCAATGCGATACACGATGGGTTTATTTCGATTACTCCATTGCATCTTGATCTGACCAATTATCGGTCTTTTCAAACGTTATCTGGCTGGGGGCTCGAAAATATTCAGACAGAAATGTTTGAGGAGGGGACTGAATAATGGAATATGCGATTGCTCGCCGAAATATGGTGGAGCGGCAAGTTCAATCTAAGGGCGTAACGGATGTCCGCGTACTTGAAGTTATGCGCCAGATTCCCAGGCATCTTTTTGTTGAAGATGCATTTCAGAGTCAAGCTTATGGGGATTTTCCCCTGCCGATTGGTGATAAACAGACCATTTCGCAGCCTTATATGGTTGGTTTGATGACTGAGTCGCTGCAGCTTAAAGGCGGCGAGAAGGTTCTCGAGGTCGGGACCGGTTCGGGATATCAGGCAGCCGTCCTCTCGAGAATTGCCGGCCGAGTGTTTTCAGTCGAACGAATCCCCTCACTGGCGCGGCGTGCCCGTAAAATTCTGGATTCTATCGGTTGTGGCATGGTTAATATCAAGGTAACTGATGGCACCTTCGGTTGGGAAGAAGAGGCTCCCTTTGACGCGATCATAGTGACTGCTGGGGCTCCGTCAATTCCTGAAAATTACAAAAAACAACTTGCGGTGGGCGGCCGTCTTGTCATCCCGGTCGGCTCTCGAGGCGTGCAAGTGCTCAAGAGGGTAGTCAGGACTGGCGAAGGTACTTTTATTGAGGAAAGTCTGGTAGACTGCCGGTTTGTGCCTTTAGTTGGCGAACAGGGCTGGAGTGCCGAGAGTTACTGATATGAGGATTTTGCGACGGTTGTATGATTGGGTGTTGCACTGGGCCGAAACTCCTTATGGGGTTCCTGCGCTTTTTTTACTGGCTTTTGCCGAATCTTCGTTTTTTCCTATCCCCCCTGATGTGCTGTTGTTAGCTTTGTGCATCTCTGTTCCCGTCCGTTCCTTTAAGTATGCATTAGTTGCCTCGCTCGGTTCGGTGTTGGGTGGTGTCGCCGGATATGGCATCGGTATAAGTTTGTGGGGCTTTCTCTCCAGCTATTTTTTTCACTACGTTCCGGGCTTCACCGAGGAAACATTCAATTATGTACAGCAGTTGTTTGCCTCCTATGATTTCTGGACGGTTTTCACGGCAGGGTTCACTCCTATTCCCTACAAAGTTATCACCATCGGCGCAGGTGTATTCGAAATTAATTTTTTCATATTCCTGCTGGCTTCGGCGATCGGCCGCAGTCTCAGGTTCTTTCTCGTCGCGGGTTTGATTTATAAGTATGGTCCGACCATGCGAGATTTTGTCGAAAAATATTTCAACGTTCTGACGCTTGCATTCATGATTCTTCTGATCGGAGGGTTTGTCGCGATTAAATATCTACTCTGATTACAGAATGTCTGCCCCGGCGAGTTGACGATTCATTATTGGTTCGGTTATTTTGGTAATGTATTTTTACCTCAGACTTCAAACGGAACCCTCATGCGGATTCACCAGGTCCTGCTCGCCATTCTATTTTCAGTACTTCTTTCGGGATGTTCTACCGCGCAGGGAGTTTATCATCCTGTTGCCGAGGGACAGACTCTTTACCGGATCAGTCGAACCTATGGGGTAGATCCTGATTATCTGGCACGGATTAATGGTATCGGTGATCCTACTCTACTTAGGGCAGGCGAGCGAATTTTTGTACCCGGTGCCACTTGCGTAAAGCCTGTTCCTTCGACCGTTCCTTCCAATGTCTCCCCCAAAAAGGTTTCTTCTGCACCGACGTCTGCTTCGTCTTCGCAAAAAACGGTAACGAAGCCAACCAGTTCATCCACTCGCCAGTCTTCTCCCAAAACGACCTCAAAAGCACCTTCGCCGAGCAAGGGAATGTTTATCTATCCGGTCAACGGGAAGATTATTAAAAAATTCGGCCAAAAAAGTGGCGAAATTAATCGCGGGATCGAATTGGCTGCGCCCTTCGGTTCGGCGATTGTTGCCTCCGCACCCGGGCGGGTTATTTATAGTGGTAACGGGGTCAAGGGGTACGGCAACTTAATCATTCTTAAACATGATGATTCGTTTTACACTGTTTACGGTTTTAACTCGAAAAACATCGTGCCCTCTGGAGCCTATGTCAGTAAGGGGGAAAAAATCGCCCTTTGTGGCAGACCTCCAGGAGGGGGAGAATCCAGGGTTCATTTTGAAATCCGTCACGGCAAGGATGCGGTAAATCCCATTTTTTACTTGCCTTAACCTGTAGCCTCTCTTAAACTTCCATTTATTTTTGCTCCACTAATGGTCGGAGGACATTCAGCCATGGATGAGATGTACGATTATGAAGATCTGTACTTCGATAAAGATGCCGATGATCCTGATACCGATGATCCCGATATCGATGACGACACCGATGATGAAGAGGATGTGCCCCAAAAGGAGGTAGAGCAGGAAAGCGATGATCATTCAGATGACGCTATTAAGCTTTACCTTAAAGAAATTCAGAAAACCACGCTGCTGACCGCTGAGGATGAAAGAAACCTGGCCAGAAAGATCAGCCAGGGGGACGCTGAGGCACGCAACCGCATGATTGAAAGCAACCTGCGGCTCGTTGTCAAGATAGCCAAGCGTTACATGAATCGTGGCTTGCCTTTTCTTGATCTTATTGAAGAGGGAAATCTTGGTCTCATCAAAGCCGTAGAGCGGTTTAAACTCAGCAAGGAATGCCGTTTTTCTACATACGCTACCTGGTGGATCCGTCAATCCATTGAACGTGCACTGGTGAATCAGAGCCGAACGATCCGACTGCCGGTTCATGTTTCCGATGACATCAATAAACTGATCAAGATCAGTCGAGAGCTTGTTCATAAGTTCAATCGGGAACCGCATATCCATGAAATTGCCGAGGCAATGGGAGTCGAGGGGAGTTACATCCGCCGCCTCATGGTGCTGGTCAAGAAAACGTATTCGATCGAACATCCGATGGGGGAAAACAACGACTACAGCTTGATGGATACGATCGAAGACCCGTCCGCCGTAGACCCTTCGGGGTTGATTGAAGACCTCAATAAATATGCCCTGGTTACTGAATGGCTTGATGGCCTAAGTGAAAATGAAAGAGAAATTCTCACTTTGCGTTTTGGTCTGGATGATAGAGAGCCCCAGACCCTTGATACCATTGGGCGAAGCTTTGGCGTTACCCGCGAAAGAATCCGACAGATTGAAGCTAAAAGTCTCGATAAATTGAGAAAAATAAGGGCGGAACATCAGGCATCCGGGTCTCTGGATATTCAGACCGAAAACTGATGTTCTTCCCAATGAGCCGGCGTTGAGTTCGACTTAAGGAGTAGGAAGTGGAAGAACTGAAAAAAAACATTCGAGATATTCAAGATTTTCCCAAAAAAGGCATCGTTTTTAAGGATATAACAACTCTTCTTTCCGATCCCAAAAGCTTTCATCGCATGGTCGATTTGATTGCGCATCGTTATATTGGAGAAAATATTAATCAAATTGTCGGTGTTGAGGCCCGTGGTTTTATTCTCGGTGCGGCCTTGGCGTACAAACTCGGAACCGGGATAACTTTGGTTCGCAAGCCGGGTAAATTACCGTACAAAACCAGGCAAAAAACTTATCAGCTCGAATACGGCACTGACACCCTTGAAATTCATCAGGACGCTTTTAAGCCTGGCGACCGGGTTGTCATTGCAGATGATTTACTGGCAACCGGAGGGACTGTATGCGCTGTGCTTGAGCTGGTACGGGAGCTCGGTGCTGACGTTGTTGAATGCGCTTTCATGGCAGAGCTCGAATTTCTCGAAGGGCGCAAGCGCCTGCCGGATGTAAATGTATTCAGTTTGCTTAAATTTTGATATGTAAGGTTGCGGGGGTTGCAAATGCGTGCTCGTTGCGTTATAACTACCGACCTTCGGCCCCGTAGCTCAGCAGGATAGAGCAACCGCCTCCTAAGCGGTAGGTCGTGCGTTCGAATCGCGCCGGGGCCGCCATAAAAAAAGAAGGGTTTGGCATTTTTGCTTAGCCCTTTTTGCTTTGCGGCTAGGCTCTGGGATAAGTTTCTCGCGCAAATCCTGATGAAACGGAAGTGTTTAAATATTTTAGACAGGTGTTGGTGGGCGAGGGACTAAATATTTAGATTTATTCTTTTTACCCTTGACAGTCAAAAGTCGATTTGATATTTATACGGGATCTCAGCGACAACGATCCGGCCCCGTCGCCAAGTGGTAAGGCAGAGGTCTGCAAAACCTCCATCAC
>JBFHFM010000088.1:0-11546 GCA_041583595.1 Trichloromonas sp.
CGGCTTCCTTGAGTTTTCCTTTGGCCGCGACCGGGGTGCTGAGCAGCCCGCAACCGGTCACTTCACCGGCGATCAGGGCCAGGTAGTGCTTGTCCGCCTTTCCGTCGATGAAAAGTTGGCCGAAGCGGGACGCCGCCTGCCGGCCCTTTGCGAAGAGGACAGGGCCGGACGTTTCGAGGTCGAGCCGATGCACCGGAGCCACGGAGAAGGTCTCTTTTCTCGATTTAATCAGGGACTCTACCCGTGCCTGCAGATTGTCTTTCTCGTGCCCTTTACTTGCGTGTGTCGCCAACCCGACAGGCTTGTTGACAATCAACAACTCCCGGGTTTCGTAGAGGATGTCGAGTTGCAGGGGCAAGACGACCGAGAGCAATGCCTGGATTCTGGCACTTTCAGCCACGTTGACCTGATCTCCGGGTAGCAGGATGCTGTCTTCTGCCAATTGGATCTGGTTGCGGCTGACTTTTCCCCTGCGCAGTAACTGACGCAGATAGCTTTGCGGCGCCGCCGGAATTTTCTGTTCCAGAAACGACAGCGCGGAGCCGGAGTCGGGTTCGGTAAACGTCCATTTAATCATCTGGCGATCATACTCTTCGTTGGCATTAAGGGCAACCCTGCAAGGTCGACAACCAAGGGTTTTAAGTTCTTTACATGCATGTGTCGGGCTTGCTAACATGCGACACTGTATTTTTTGTCCTGGTCGTCTGCTGCTGGAGAAAACTTTTCGTTATTCATGAAGATTAAACGGCTGGAAATTCACGGCTTCAAGTCGTTTGTGGATCGTGTTTCCCTTGATTTTGAAGAGGGAATCACCGCTATTCTGGGCCCCAATGGCTGCGGCAAAAGCAATATTGTGGATGCTATTCGCTGGTCGATGGGCGAACAGAATGCCAAAAATCTTCGTGGCCGTTCCATGGAAGATGTGATCTTCGGGGGCAGCGAAACCCGCAAACCCCTCGGCATGGCCGAGGTCACCATGGTTTTTTCCAATGAAGATGGGCGGGCTCCGGCGGCGTTTCGTGAGTATTCCGAGATTATGGTCACTCGCCGGCTTTTTCGCAATGGCGATAGTGAATACCTGATCAATAAAACTCCCTGTCGCTTGCTCGATATCACCGAACTGTTCATGGATACCGGGATCGGGGCACGAGCCTACTCGATCATTGAACAGGGCAAGATTGGCATGATTCTCAATGCCAAGCCAGAGGACCGGCGCTTTCTCATCGAAGAGGCGGCAGGGGTTACCAAATATAAAGCACGTAAAAAAACGGCTCTGCGCAAGATCGAGGCGACTCGGCAGAATCTGTTGCGGCTTGGAGATATCGTTGGCGAAGTGCGTCGCCAGACGGCTAGCCTGAAACGCCAGGCTCAAAAAGCTGAACGTTTCAAGTCCCTGCGTGAAGAACTCAAGGCCATTGAGGTGCGTTTTGCCCGTCAGCGCTTTGCCGCGCTGCAGGGGCAGTTGACGGCTCTGACTCGCAACGAGGAGGCGCAGCGATTGCTGACCACCGGGCTCTCGGCCCAGCAGGATGAAGGTGAGCTGCGCCTCGAGGAGCTGCGGCTGCTGCAGACCGTTGTTGAAAAAGAGGTCTCTTTTGGGCAGGAACAGGTGTTTCATCTGGCTGGCGAAATTCAGAAAGCTGAAGGGCGCAGCGGTTTTGCCACCAAGGAGTTGGAAGGGCTGGTGCGGCGTCAGGAGCAGTTGGCTGTTGAAGATGAAGAGGTGGTTCGCCGCTTTCTCGAAGTCGATGCTGACGAACAGCGGCTCATGGAAAATCGCAGTCATCTCGAGGTCGATCTCGAAAAGGAACTGCGGCGGTTGGCTGAAGGGGAGTCGGCGCTTGAAGAGCTGACACTTCGGGAGCAGGATCTTGGCGCCAGTCTTGACGAGTCGCGGCAGGCTCTCTATCGGTTGTTGACGGAGCTATCGCAGATCGGGGCCCGCTACGAAACAGCGAATCGGCGCCGGCAACAGCTCGAAGAGCGTAAGGCCCGCAACCGTAGTGAGGCGGTCAAGGTTCGCGAGCAAAGCGAAGAGGCTTTAGGTGTGTGCGATTCCTTGCAGCGTGCCCTTGGCGAGTTTCGCGATTCCCGGCAGCAGCTGGCTGAGGAGCAGGAAAGTTTGCGGGAAACCGTGATCAGTTTGCGCCAACGCATCGAAACGACCGAACGGCAACTGCTGGCGTTGCGTGAAGAACTTAACCGCAGCCAATCCCGGCTTGAATCTTTGCGGCAGCTCGAGCGGGATCTTGAAGGTTACGGTAGCGGAGTCAAGGCGTTGCTGGCCGAGAGCAGGTTTCGCGAGCGCTTCCCGGGGACCGTTGCCGACTTATTTGAGGTGTCTTCCCGCTTCGAAGTGGCTCTCGAGTCGGTGTTGGGGGAGCGATTGCAGGCTCTTCCCGCCGCCAGGCGTGAGGATGTGCTGACGGCCGTCGATTTTCTTCGCGGTCGCGATGGCCGGTGTACTTTTGTGCTCTCTGATTTTAAACCGTCGCCCTTGTTGCCTGTGGCTGGGGCGCTGCCGCTAGGCGAACTTGTTCAGCCGTGCCCCGGCTATGAAGGGCTGGTCGGCACCCTGCTGCAGGGCTGCTATCTGGTTGACAGCTTGGACCCTTATTGGCAGGAGTCCTTCCCTGCCGGCATGGTCCTGGTGACTGAGGGGGGCGATATTCTGACCGGCCGTGGCGAATTTACCGGTGGCGGACGCCAAGGGTTGGGGCAGGGACTGCTGCACAAAAAACGCGAAATGAAAGAGCTGTCGGTGCAGGTTGAGGATCAGTTAGCTGAGGTAAAAAACCTCGATCAGTTGCGGCAGCAACTCAGGAACGATCAGCATGAGGCCGAAGAGCGGTTGCGCGAAGTGGATACGGAGTTGCACCGCCAGGCCTTGAAGGTTGTCGATAGCGAAAAAGATTTGGCCCGACTGCAGGAAAATCAGGCTCGACTGCAGGAGCGCCTCGAGGTCCTCTGCTTTGAAGAAGAGCAGATGCACGAAGAGGCTTGCGAGCTTGATCGACAGTTGGATGAAGATGGGCAGGGGCGCAGGATCCGTGAGGACCAGAAGCTTCAGCAGGAAGAGGCCGTGGTTCGTCTACAAGAGGAGTTGCAGGTGCTGCGCCGCGAAGTTGGCATTGTGCGGGAGCAGGTTACGGCGCTGAAGGTATCGGCGGCCAGTATCCGCGAACGGGAAGACGGCAGTCGCAGCGAACTTAAACGGCTTGACCGCCTGCGCCAGGATCTGCAGGGGCGACGGACGTCGATTGCAAATCGGCAGCAGGAGGGACTAGCCGAAGAGAAACGCCTGCGCGATGAGAAAGAACGTCTGCGGGTTGAGCTGGATGTGCTGTTTCGTCGTCATGAAGAAGAAAAGATCAAGCTTGAAACAGTGCGGGCCCGTTTCGAAGAGGGGCAGGGGGTGATCGATGCCCAGGAGCAGACGCTCAAAGAGCTGCGGAGCCGGCATTCCCAGGGACGCGAAGAGCTGGCCATGCTCCAGTTGCAACTGCGGGAACTGGCCCTTGAATCGGAACATCTTCAAACGACAACTAGCGAGCGTTACCGGGTCGATCTGGTGGCTGAAGGGGCAGTGGCCGTTGAAGATTTTGATGCAGTTGCCGCCGAGGGACGATTGCGGGAATTGCAGCAGGCCATTGAGGTGATAGGTGAGGTAAATCTGTCGGCCATTGATGAGTATCGGGAGCTGGAAGAACGGGGAGCATTTCTCACCGCTCAGCAGGAGGATCTACGTCAGTCCCTCGACGGTCTGCAG
Source organism: Trichloromonas sp. (assembly GCA_041583595.1). Taxonomy (GTDB): domain Bacteria; phylum Desulfobacterota; class Desulfuromonadia; order Desulfuromonadales; family Trichloromonadaceae; genus Trichloromonas. The sequence continues at coordinate 3,770 of JBFHFM010000088.1, forward strand.
ATGGCGATCAGCAAGATTAATCGTACTACCCGTAAGCGTTTTCGCGAAACCTTCGATTTGGTCAATGCCAAATTTAAAGAAATTTTCCCGCGCTTGTTTCGAGGCGGTCAAGGCGAACTGAAGCTGACTGACGAAGATGACCTGCTGGAGACGGGCATTGAAATCGTCGTACAGCCGCCAGGTAAAAAATTGCAGAATGTTACCCTGCTATCCGGCGGTGAGAAGGCGCTGACGGCAGTCTCGTTGATCTTTTCGATTTTTCTAATCAAGCCGTCGCCGTTCTGTATGCTTGATGAGGTCGATGCGCCCCTCGACGATGCCAACATCGGGCGATTCAACGAAATGATCCGGGATATGGCAGAATTTTCCCAGTTTATTATTATTACCCATAGCAAGCGGACCATGGAGGTTGCCGATATTTTATACGGGGTGACTATGGAGGAACCCGGCGTTTCCAAGTTGGTTTCGGTCCGATTTAACGAATTTCAGGTGGCGCATGGCGTTTAAACGCATATTGGGAAAGTTGGTAGAAGCGGTTCCCGGGGCCAATGGCGCGATTCTGGCCGATTGGGAAGGTGAGGCGGTCGATCAGGTGGCCCGCATGGACGATTATGAACTCAAGATCATTGGCGCTCATAAGGGGGTGATTCTGGCCAGCTTGCGGGATGCGGTCCGGCGTCTTGAGGGGAGCGATCTGAAAGAGATCGTTATTACCTCGGCTCGTATGCAAGTCGTTATCATGCCGGTAACACCTGAATATTTTTTGGTATTGACCCTCGACCGAAGTGATGCCCTTGGGCGAGCTCTGTTCGAGGCCCGGCGGTGCGTTGTGCTGCTGCGGAATGAAATTATCTGAGATGGGTCGCAGAACTCTGTGCGGTCCGAATACCCTGGAGTTAACAGCAAATGGAAGAACTTTCCAAAACATTCAATGAATATTTGGTTCTGTTGCTCAGTCTGATGTCCCAGTGGCTTCGGTCTGTTGCTGCCCTGTTGGGCGAATATGGCGTACCCGAAGCCTATCGTGAAATTGGGGCCTTGGGTGTTTTCTTCCTGCTGGTGACCTTGGCGGTTGGCCTCTTCATTCTGTTGCTGCTGCGATTGAAACCGAAGCATCGTCCTCCTGAGGTCAAGCGGAAGACGACGGAGGCGGTCGAGGCTCCCAGTGTGGCCGAAAAGCCGGAGACACCCACGGCCGCCCCGGCTGTCGCAGAAATCCCCAAAGTTCGGGAGGAGCCGCCGCTCAGTCTCTTCGAGCGAATGCGTTCAGGTCTATCTAAAACCCAGAACGCGTTGGTCGGGCGCATTGATGCCCTTTTGCGGGGGAGCGGGAAGATTGATGCCGATCTGCTCGAAAATCTAGAAGAAATTCTGATCACCGCCGATTTCGGTATGCAGACCACTCAGGATTTGATTCAGTCGCTAACGCAACGCGTCGCCAGAGAGAACCTCTCCATCGAGACCCTGCGTAGTGCATTGCAGGATGAGATCCGCCAGCGACTGAAGTTGGAAGCCGCTCCCCTTGACCTGGATCGTGCTAAACCGTTTGTGATAATGGTGGTGGGCGTCAATGGGGCTGGAAAGACCACAACCATTGGCAAGCTGGCCCGCCAGTTTTCCAGTCAGGGAAAGAAGGTGGTCCTTGGTGCCGGAGATACCTTTCGGGCCGCAGCTGCCGAGCAGTTGGCTATTTGGGGTGAACGTTCGGGAGTTGACGTGATTCGCCATGGTGAAGGTTCCGACCCGGCGGCGGTCGCTTTTGACGCGGCCAAGGCTGCTGTGGCCAGAAACGCGGACGTGTTGATTCTCGATACGGCCGGGCGCCTGCATACCAAGGTTAACCTGATGGAAGAGATGAAAAAGATCCATCGGGTGCTCGGTCGCGAAATCCCAGATGCTCCCCATGAGACGTTGTTGGTTCTTGATGCCACTACCGGGCAGAATGCCCTGACCCAGGCGCGCCTGTTCAAGGAGGCGGTGAAAATTTCGGGGCTTGCTCTGACCAAGCTCGACGGGACGGCCAAGGGGGGGATGGTGGTCGCTATTGGTGCCGAACTTGGACTGCCAGTGCGCTATGTGGGAATTGGTGAGGGGGTCGAGGACTTGCGTCCGTTCGATCCTGATCTGTTTGTCGACGCATTGTTTCAAAAAAGCTGAAAAATCTTGACTTTAAAGCTGTATTTTCCTAGTATTTTCTACTGAACTGGAGTTATGAGATGATGGCGCCTGATAACCTGGAGTTGGTGCTTAAGCTCGAACAAAAAGTAGACCAGTTACTTGGTCATTGTCAGCTCCTTAGCCGCGAATTGCAGCAACTGCGAGAAGAAAACCAGACGTTGCTCAAGGAGCGGGAAGGCGTCTGTGCTGAGCTTGATCGCATTCTAGGCAAGTTGGCTGAACTCGATGGAGAGATGCCTTGAAGCAGGCTGTAGAAGTCACGATTCTCGGCCAACAGTTCACGGTGAGAAGCGAGGCGTCTCCTGACGAAGTGAGGCGTGTGGCCAGGTTTGTCAATGCCAAGATTTCAGAAGTTAGTTCCATTAGCAGGTCGGCAGATTCCTTGAATTGTGCCATTCTTGCTCTTATGAATGTGTCTGGAGCTTTCTTGCGCCTGCAAGATCAAGGCGACGAAAATGTTCGTGTGCGATTGGATGCATTGATAAATCGTATTGAGCAGGCAGGTTTTGACGGGGGTGGGGGCCAGGACAGAGGATAGTATTCTGTCTCTTCAGGTCCATTCGGCGGCGGGTTCGAAAGAACATCGACCGTGATAGAAACAATCTCTGTATGGAGATTTTAGATAGATTGGCAAAGCAACTGTGTCCTTTCGGGGGCATTTCACAGGTTCGGTTTTTAACCTGGGCTGTATAGTTTAGCTGGTTTTTTTGTGCGTGTTGTCATGCCTCTTGTAAATGTGACAATGAAGCCTAACCCTTGTGTTGGGTGCATTGCTGATAGGGCCTTGCCGTATTTAATTTGGTGATTTGCGCAATGTCGCTCGCCTCAGCTGGCTAAAGTTGTACAGTCTTAACCGTTCTTGGCCCGCTTGCCGCCCTTCTTTTTCTTCCACGCAGAGATCGCAACCAGGGATCTCTGGCCATGCCCAAGAAATCCATTCGAAGTACTATGCTGGCGCACCGCAGGCATCTGGCAGCCGTTACTTGTGCTGCCTCGAGTCATGCAGCCCAAGCGCGGTTGATTGAAACGCCGGAGTTTTCCCGGGCTACGGTTCTGGCCTTGTATAGTCCGGTTTTTAACGAGGTGTTTACCGAGGAATTGTTTCATGCGGCCCGCAGACTCGGCAAACGGGTAGCTTATCCGAGGGTTTGCGGGGAGGCGCTCGAGTTTGTTGAGGTAAGCTGTCGCGAGGAATTAAAGCCAGGAGCTTTCGGAGTTCTCGAGCCTTCGGGATCGTTGGTGTTGCCGGCAACCTCTCTTGATCTTATGCTGGTTCCCGGAGTTGCTTTTGATCAGGCGGGGTTTCGCCTGGGGTATGGTAAGGGGTTTTATGACCGCTTTTTGCATGCTGCTGATCATTGTCCCTGCCTTGTTGGTTTTTGCTATGAGTTTCAGCTGGTTGCTGACCTGCCGATAGAATCTCACGATGTCGGCATGAGCATGCTGGTTACAGAGGCTCGCACGTTGCGTTTTTTTGTCACTCCGGAACATCATCCGGAATAAGCTCGACTTTATATACACAGAGGAGGATCCCGCTTTGCAGATAGAAATCGTATTGGTGTTAATTGTTGGGGCTCTGATTGTCGGGGGATTCTTCGGCTTGCAGTGGCGCCGCAAGTTGGCCGGCTCGCAGATTGCCAGTGCCGAACAGGCTGCAGCTCAGATCATCGAAGAGGCCAAAAAGGAAGGAGATAGTCTTCGCAAGGAGGCTGTTATTCAGGCCAAAGACGCGGTACTCGAAGCCAAGTCCGAGTGGGAGAAGGAATCTCGTGAACTTCGCCGGGAGATCCAGTCCCAGGAAAAGCGTCTGCTTCAGCGTGAAGAACATCTCGACCGTAAGTCTCAGCAGGTCGATGGCCGAGAGGAAGAACTGGTGCTGCGGGAGCGGGCGTTGCCACCACTTGAAGAGAAAATCCGCAATCGCGAAAAAGAAGCGGAGAATCTGGTTCGCCAGCAGGCTGAAACCCTGGAGAAAATTTCCGGGATGACGGCTGATGAGGCGAAGGAGTCTCTTATCGCCAGCATGGAAAGTGAAGCTCGTCACGACGGCGCCAAGCGGATCAAGCAGATCGAAGATGAGGCCAAGGAAACCGCCGATAAAAAAGCTAAAGAAATTCTGGCCCTGGCTATTCAACGTTATGCCGGAGACTATGTCGCTGAGAAGGCGGTCAGTGTGGTTCCGCTACCGTCCGACGAAATGAAGGGCCGGATTATCGGCCGCGAGGGGCGCAATATTCGCGCAATCGAAGCGGCGACCGGTATTGACCTGATTATCGACGATACCCCCGAGGCGGTTATTATTTCCGGGTTTAATCCGGTGCGCCGTGAAGTGGCCCGACTGACTCTCGAACGTTTGGTGGCTGACGGCCGGATTCATCCTGCTCGCATCGAAGAAGTCGTCACCAAGGCGGCTCAGGAAGTCGATGAGGCGATTCGCGAGGCGGGCGAACAGGCGACCTTTGATGTCGGTGTGCATGGCATCCATCCGGAAATCATCAAATTGATCGGCCGGCTTCGGTATCGGACCTCCTATGGTCAGAATGTGTTACAGCATTCCCTGGAGGTCGCCTTTCTTTGTGGCATTATGGCCAGCGAACTTGGCATCAATGTCAAGCAGGCTAAGCGGGCCGGCCTGCTGCATGATATCGGCAAGGCTGTCGATCACGAGATCGAAGGATCCCATGCCGTTATCGGTGCCGATCTTGCCCGCAAGTATGGCGAGACGCCCAAGATCGTTCACGCTTTGGCAGCTCATCATGAAGACGAAAAGCCTGAGACCATTCTGGCTGTTCTGGTTCAGGCCGCCGATGCCCTGTCCGGTGCCCGTCCTGGCGCCAGGCGCGAAATGCTCGAGACCTATGTCAAGCGTCTCGAAGATCTTGAGCGTATTGGTACCTCCTTTCAGGGGGTCTCCAGCTGTTATGCGATTCAGGCGGGCCGCGAGATCCGTGTGATGGTCTCCAGTGAAGAGGTTTCTGACGCTCAATCGTATGTGCTGGCCAAAGATATCGCCCGCAAGGTCGAGGCCGAAATGACCTATCCGGGGCAGATTAAGGTCAATGTCATTCGCGAAACCCGCGCTACTGAATATGCGAAGTAACTCGCATAAGTAGAGGGGGGGGGCAGGCAAAACAAGGGTCTCGGTAAACGCTGAAGTCTCTTTGGGTCTCTGGTCCTTATTCTTGTCCTCTTTTGCTCAAAGGCAACAATTTTGAAAATTCTTTTTATAGGTGATGTTGTTGGCCGCCCCGGGCGGATTGCCCTGGCCAGTCGGCTGGGGCGGTTAATTGATCGGAACGACATCGATCTGGTTGTGGTCAATGGTGAAAATGCTGCGGCGGGCTTCGGACTTACCGCGGATTTGGCGCGGGAGTTCTACGATCTTGGCGTTGATGTGCTGACCTCGGGTAATCACATCTGGGATAAACGGGAAATCTACGATTATCTCGACAGCCAGAAACGTCTGTTGCGCCCCGCAAATTATCCTGCTGGGCTGCCCGGTCGTGGCCACGGGGTTTTTACCACCAGTGCTGGTCTTAAGGTTGGGGTTCTTAATCTCGAAGGACGGGTTTTTATGAACAACCTGGAATGCCCGTTTCGTACCGCGGATGCTCTGGTTGACGAATTGCGCCAGCAGACTCCGTTGATCCTTGTTGATTTTCACGCTGAAGCGACCAGCGAGAAATCCGCGCTGGGATGTTATCTGGATGGCCGGGTTTCTGCCTTGGTCGGAACCCACACTCACGTGCAGACCGCAGACGAGCGGATATTGCCGGGGGGGACCGCATATATCACTGATGTCGGTATGACTGGCAGTCGTGATTCCGTTATCGGTATTCGTAAGGAACTCGCGGTAGAAAAATTTCTCTCCCAGTTGCCGGTACGTTTTGATGTCGCAAAAAAGGATGTGATTGTGTGCGGGGTCGTGCTGACCATCGATGAAAAAACTGGCAACGCGATTGGGATCGAGCGGGTTCTGGAAGCGATGCAAGACTAATAATAGAAGGACGTGATCATGAAGTCGGTACAGGAACAGATGGCCATTTTTCGTCGCGGTGCGGTGGAGATCCTCGTCGAGGCGGAGCTTGAAGAAAAAATTGCCCAGTCGATTAAGGACGGGGTACCCCTGCGAATTAAAGCCGGATTTGACCCGACAGCGCCTGATTTGCATGTCGGCCATACCGTCCTGATCCAGAAGCTTAAACAGATTCAGGATCTCGGTCATCATATCTGTTTTCTGATCGGGGATTTCACCGGGATGATTGGCGATCCGACCGGCAAGAGTGAAACCCGCAAGGCCCTGACTCGTGAGCAAGTTCTGCAGAACGCTCAGACTTACAAAGAGCAAGTATTTAAAATTCTGGATCCGGAGAAGACGGAGGTCGTTTTTAACAGCAGTTGGATGGGGATGATGTCCGCCGCCGATTTAATCGGTCTCGCCTCTCGCTATACGGTAGCCCGGATGCTTGAACGTGACGACTTTCACAAGCGTTTTAACGGTCACCAGCCGATCGCCATTCACGAGTTCCTTTACCCGCTGGTGCAGGGATATGATTCGGTCGCTCTTAAGGCCGATGTTGAATTGGGTGGCACTGATCAGAAGTTTAATTTACTGGTGGGGCGAGAACTTCAGCGTCAGGATGGGCAGCGGCCTCAGTCAGTGTTGACCATGCCTTTGCTTGAGGGACTTGACGGCGTAAATAAAATGAGTAAGTCATTGAATAACTATATCGGGATTACGGAGCCACCCAAAGAAATTTACGGTAAGCTGATGAGTATCACCGATGAGCTGATGGTGCGCTACTACGAATTGCTGTCCGATGTTGATCTGGCGATTTTCGAAAAGGTTAAGGATGGCGTTGCTGGCAAGGATGGCGGAGCGCATCCGATGGAGAGTAAAAAGGCTCTTGCTCGTGAACTCGTCGCTAGATTTCATGGCGAGGATGAGGCTCTTCAGGCTGAGAGCGACTTTGTTCAGCAGTTCAAGAAGAAGGAAGTTCCTGATGATATTGATGTGGTCTCTTTTGCCACGACTGAACCATTGTGGATTTGTCGTCTATTGACCGAAGCCGGACTGACCAAATCTAACGGTGAAGCCCGTCGATTGGTGCAGCAGGGCGGGGTAAAGATGGATGGTGAAAAGGTCGATAATCCTGACCTCGCAGTTGGTCCGGAGGGGGAGGTCGTCTTTCAGGTTGGTAAGCGACGGTTTGCCCTCATTCGGTTTGTTCAGGGGGAGTGAGTAGTTTCTGGGGGAAGTAAATCATGGTGTGGCGAAAACTTAATGATAGGGTCGAATCTTCCTTGACATAGAAAACGGATTTGGGTATAACACCCTCCGCTGTCGAAAGGTGCCCCGCGGCAGTTGAGTAGATCGGCTGAATAAGAAAAAAGTAAAAAAGATATTGACATTAAGAAATGGTTTTGATAGATTCTCCCTCCTGACCGCAGCGGTTTGGGCGGAGAGAAAAGCTGGTCTTTGAAAACTAAATAGCAGACGATGAAAGATGGTTTACAGGCACAAAAAGTAAAACCAAGAGTAACAGAATCAGCTTACAGTTATATAAACTGGAGAGTTTGATCCTGGCTCAGAACGAAC
>JBFHFM010000089.1:0-11497 GCA_041583595.1 Trichloromonas sp.
AAAGCGTAATTGGAAAGAAGGATCGCCAGTTCCCGTGGGGGGGTTGGCTTTTTCTTTTCCATCGCCTCCGCGGCTTCCTCCAGAAAATAATCAAGGAGCAGGGGAATGTCGTCCCGGCGCTTGCGCAGCGGGGGAATATGGACGTGGTGAGAGCGCAGACGGTAGTAGAGGTCTTTACGGAAGAGCCCCGTGGATTGTTTTTCGGCGAGATCCTGGTGGGTGGCGATGACGAACCGGGTCCTGCTGCGTTTCGCCTTGTCACTGCCGATGGGAAAGTATTCCCCCTCCTGCAGCAGGCGCAACAGCTTCACCTGGGAGGCGAGGCTAAGGTCACCGATCTCGTCGAGGAAGAGGGTTCCCCCGGCGGCTTCTTCCACCAAGCCTTTGCGGATTTTGTCCGCACCGGTGAAGGCTCCGCGGAGGTGGCCAAAGAGGGTGTCGGAGAAGTGATTATCGTCGAGGCCGGCGACGTTCACCGTGACCAGGGCCCCTTCGCTGCCGGAGAGCTTGTGCACGGCGCGCGCCACGAGCTCCTTGCCGACGCCGCTCTCGCCGGTGATGAGGACCGGCTGGGGGCTGCGCGCCACGGATTCGATGTACTGGAAGATTGAGCGCATCGACTTGTCGTCGGTGATGATCTCGGCGAAGGCCTCGGGGTGGTCAAGTTTGTCGTAGAGGAAGCGAGTGCGCATCTCCCGGTGCTCGAACTGCATTTCCTGCATGCGGATGGCCCGCAGCGCCCCCTGCAGCAGGCGGTCCTCCTCCGTCGTCTTGACGAAGTAATCAAAGGCGCCAAGTCTCATGCAGCGAACCGCCGTGTCGATCTGATTCAGGCCGCTGACGATGATCACTGCCACGGCGGGATGTTCCTGGACGATCTTCTGCAGTAACTCTTCGCCCGACAGGTGGGGCATGGTCAGGTCGAGGAGGACGAGGCCGATGCTCCCGCCAGCGAGGATTTCCATGACCTGCCGGCTGTCGGAGCATTTGTGCAGATTACTGATGCCGCCGCGCCCTTCGAGGAGCATGCCGAAGGAGCGCAGCCAGAAGGGTTCATCGTCGACCAGAAGCACGCCGAAGGAAGGGAAGAGTGGCTTCTTCATTGTCTATCCTTTGTTTTTTCGAGGGCCGGAAGGATCAGGGAGACTGTCGTTCCCATTTCCGGCTCAGAGGCGAAGGTCAGGGAACCGCCATGGGCTTCGGCGATCCCCGCCGAGACGGAGAGGCCGAGGCCGGTCCCCCCCGACTCCCGCTTGGTGGTAAAAAAAGGGTCGGTAAGCCGCGCCAGATTCTCCGCCGCAATCCCCGTTCCCTCGTCCTGTACGGCTAGAGTAAGCGTATTCGTCGATGTGTCGTGGGTCGTCTTGACGAGGATCCCCCTCTCCTTGTCGGGGAGGGCCTGGCAGGCGTTGAGGATGAGGTTAACCACGATCTGCTCGATGCGCTGGCTGTTCCCCTGGAAAGGGGGCATTTTCGCGCCGTACTCGACGCGAAAATGCTCCGTCGCCTTTTTTATCGAGGTCGAAACCAGGCGAAGGGAGGTCTCGACTACCGCGTTGAGGTCGACCCTTTCGGTGAGTTTCGAATCCTCTCTGCGGGCGAAGTCTTTGAGATCGTCGACGATACGCTTGATGCGGTTGGCCCCGCCGAGCATCTCGGAGAATATGGCCGGCATCTCTTCGCGCATGCGGGAATACTCCAAGGGGCCCATCATGAAGTCGCCGTGGCTCTCGAAGTGCTCCTCGAGGATTGGCTCGATGTCATCATAAGCTTCGACAAGCCTTGGAACACTGAGGAGGATCATGCCGTTGGGGTTGTTGATCTCGTGGGCGACTCCGGAGACGAGGACCCCCAGACAGGCCATCTTATCCGCCTGGATCAGCTGCTGCTGGCGCAGCTGCAGTTCAACCATGGCGCGTTTGCGTTCGCCGACCTCCAGGGCCAGTTCCTCGGTGCGGTGGGCGACCTCCTTCTTCAGCGTCCGCGACCAGAGGAGGGTAAGGCCGAGTACAAAGACGAGGGGGCCGATCACCACCGCCCCGTATTTGAAAATCGAGCGCCAGCTGATTCCCTCTGGTTCCAAAACTCCAAGCCAGCGGTTATAGATTTCCTGATAGCGTCCGGTGTTCTTGAGTATTGCCAGCCCTTCACTGAAGCGACTCCGCAACTCGTCCCGTCCCTTGGCGACTGCGTAGCCGTACTTCTGGGTGGCCACCGGGACACCGACGGCGGTAATGTTGGTCAGATTCAGCTTTCGTTTCAGGTAGAGTCCCGGGAGTTTGGCCACCAGGGCGTAGTCATTCTCTCCTGCCGAGAGGAGGCGCAACGCGTCAGCCTGGGTCGGCACCGGCACCAGGATGACGCCGAAATCACCGCGCCGCAAGTAGTCGTGCAAAATCCCCTCCTCTTGCACGATGACTCGTTTTCCTCGCAGTTCATTCAGACTTGGGACGAAGGGGGCGCCTTTGCGGGCGAAGATCGAGTGATGGATGATCGTGTGGGGCGGGGTGAAGTCGACCTCCTCCGCCCGCGCCGCCGAGTAGGACATCCCTTGCAGGGCGTCGATCTCCCCTCGCAGCAGGGCTCTTCGCATGTCGACCCAGGCGCCAAGCCGGATCTCTACTTCCATCCCCATCACCTCGGCGATGGCCTTGGTCAGGTCGACGTTATAGCCCGCGGGCTCTCCTTTTTCGTCGAGGAATTCATAGGGGGGGTAATCCCGGTCACCGCCGACAATGACCGGGGGCGCAGCCAGGCTTACAGAGATCCCTAAAGAGAAAACCATAGCGAGGAACACCCCGAGTGCGGTTGATTTGGCTATCAATAAATGGGGTATCATGGAGAATCTTTCTCGCTTGGTTCTGCTCGCTGTCATGGCTGAATGAAGCATGGTCTCTGTCGCTTTAGATTAAAACTATAGCATTGCGTCTGGCTGCGAGCGCAAATAAAAATCTGAAATATAGATTCTTCAGTATTTGCGAAGGCGATTTCGGATAGTTGACAAAAATTATCCACTTTTGACTTCGGTCATATTTATTCCCGGAGTGATCCCCTATCCTACAGTCAACGATCACAAAGGAAAGGGGCTATTGACCATGAATCTCCAACACGGCATCGGCGAGCAGCCGATCAATAAAACTATCGAAACCCATCCGCGCATCGGCGAAATTTTACAGAAGTATGATATCGGCTGTGTCACCTGCGGTGTCGGCATCTGTCTGGTGAAGGATGTTGTCAGCATTCACGCCTTAGGTGCCGAGGCCGAGGCGCAGATCGAAAAAGAAATCAATGATTACCTCAATAATAAAGGAGACGCATAATGAAAAATCTGGCCTGTGGCTGCCCGAGCAGCCAAGTACGCACCATCGAAGCAACTGAAACCACGCAGCCCGAGGCGACCGGTTGCCTGGCGAGTGAATTGCGCCAGTGGCCGACCCAGCTCCATCTGGTGCCGCCGACCGCGCCCTATCTGGCCAATGCCCATCTGCTGATCGCGGCGGACTGTGTCCCCTTCGCCTACGCCGAGTTCCACCGCGATTTCATCAAGGGGCGGGTGCTGGTCAATGCCTGTCCCAAGCTGGACGATACCGGTACGTATGTGGAAAAGCTGGCGGCGATGATCCGAAATAATGACATCCAGTCAATCACTGTTACAATCATGGAAGTTCCCTGCTGTCGGGGGATGGCGATGATGGCGCAAGAAGCACTTAAGCAATCGGGTAAGGATGTACCGCTTGAGATCGCAGTGATCGGGATTGATGGCATAAGAAGGAGTTGATATGAAAACCAACGTCACCCAGGTTATGGTCGATGAGCACCAGCTTATCTTGCGTATGATCGCATTGGTTGAGAAGAACAGTGAACGGATGTTGCAAGGTCGCTTTCGCAACTGGCAGTTTTTTCTCGATGCCGTTGACTTTATCCGCAACTACGCTGACCGTTTTCATCATGCCAAGGAAGAGGATGTGCTCTTTGTAGCTCTGGTGAAAAACGGCATGCCAGCGAAGAATTCGCCCATTGAAGCGATGCTCATGGAGCACGACCAGGGACGGGCGTATGTTCGGGGACTGGAAGATGCGGCACAACGGGCGATGTTGGGGGAACCCGGACAGATTCCGGTGATTGACGAAAATGCCAGGGGCTATGCTGATCTGCTGCGCGGCCATATCGGCAGGGAAGATACGATTCTCTACCCGTTGGCTGAGCGGGTGCTCCCCGAAGAGGTGCGTCCGGCGATGCTTGAGGGGTATGCTCGGGTCGAAGAATCGAATCCCGGCTTATCTGAGCGTTATCTGCGGCTGGTGAAAGAATATGAGGCTCAGGTGGTGGATTGAGTGTTAAGGGGTCGCAAAGGTTGCAGCAAGACCGGCGGGGCGCGCCCCATGCCTTTCTGTTGACCTGATGGACCATTGAAAATAAGAGCGGCCGACGATTTTTGAATCGTCGGCCGTTTTTAATTTATGAAGTTGGTCAAGGTCCCTTAACTCAGCCCTGCAAAAAGTGGTACTGCATGATGTACACGATCGCCCCGGCGAAATAACCGATCAGGGCCAGGCCGCTGATGCGTTTGACGTACCAGAAAAAATGGATTTTTTCGAGGCCCATCGCGGCCACCCCGGCCGCCGAGCCGATGATCAGAATCGAGCCGCCAGTGCCGGCGCAGTAGGCCATGAAGGCCCACAGAAAACTGTCTGGCGGGAACTGGGCCAGGTCGTACATCCCCATTGATGCGGCCACCAGTGGCACGTTGTCGACAATGGCGCTGACCATGCCGATGACGATGACGATGATGTCCTGCCGGCCGATGGTGTGGTCGAGCCAGTTGGCCAGTGTAAAGAGGATATGGCTGTGTTCGAGGGTCGCCACTGCCAGCAGTATGCCGATGAAAAAGATGATCGAGCTTAGGTCGATGTTGGACAGGGCATGAGCCGGTGTCAGTTGTTTTTTTGTCTCATCGTCCTTGTTGCGGTGGATGACCTCCCCGACCAGCCAGAGAACACCGAGGCCGAAGAGAATCCCCATGAAGGGGGGCAGGTGGGTTATTTCTTTGAAAATCGGTACGGCGATAAGGGTGCCGAGACCGAGGCCGAGCATGAGTTTCCGTTCGAAGGGGGGCGTGTCCAGGCCGTGTTTGCATTGGATTTCCTGTGAGGGGCTGAAATTTTTGCCTCGCAGAAGATACGCGGTGACGGCCAGGGGGACGATCAGGTTGGCGAGTGAGGGGAGCAGCACCCCTTTCATGATGGCCAGGGTGGTGATCTGGCCGCCGATCCAGAGCATGGTGGTGGTGACGTCGCCGATGGGGGACCAGGCACCGCCGGCGTTGGCGGCAATGACAATGATTCCGGCGAAGAAGAGCCGGTCATCCTGCCGGTCGAGCAGTTTTTTCATTAGCGAGATCATGACGATGGTGGTGGTCAGGTTGTCGAGGGTGGCGCTGAGAAAAAAGGTGACGAAGCCGACCAGCCACATCAGCGAGGTCAGTTTGGTCGTTTTGATTTTTGAGGTGATGACCTCAAAACCGTTGTGGGCGTCGACCACCTCGACGATGGTCATGGCGCCCATCAAGAAAAAGACGATCTGGGCGGTGGCGGATAGGGATTCGGAGAGGTTTTCGCTGACCAGGTGATGATCGCCGGTCATGACGGCATAAACGGTCCAGAGCGATCCCGCCGCCAGTAAAGCCGTCGCGGTTTTGTTGATTTTGAGCGAATGTTCGAGCGCGATGCCTGAATAGGCAACGATGAAAATTACTATCAGGAGGGTAGTCATGAACAGCTTCCTTGGGGAACGATGGTTAAATGGAACCTGACATGTAGTGTCAGGCGGGATCAGGCAGGGACGGCTTAACTGGCAGGGGGAGGGCGAGACCGTGTCGGGACGGCGTTGCCAAAATGGGCCGCCGAAAGGGATGCCGGGATCAGGCGCGATGGCTGGACCCCCAAGGCCCACCCGTCGCTCTGGAAAAGAACAAGGAACACGTCGGCAAGAAGATGCGGAAGGGGGCGAAGAGCTTCGCCGGGTGTCGCCTGTGCGGCTGTTAGCTCGGGATGTTGGAGTTGTTGCTGATAAGAGGCAGGGCCGATGCTGGTACCCCAGGAAAGGAGCAGGACCTGAAGAATCAGACAGATTCGGATTTTGGAAAATACAGAAGTCGTCATCGTAACGCTACTTCAAATTGGAGTCGAGTGTACTCCTCGACTTCTGCTCCTTTCTGTGGTCTTTGTCAAGAGTATCCTTTTTGCCTTGTGACCGTTGTATTAATCCAGGATGATGAGCTGAACATCCGTTTGCAGATCGCCAGCATTTGTTTTAGACTTGGTTCCATCCGGAATCTATGGATGGAACGAGGGCCGTTTCCGGATGAAAACCAGATTGAGATTTGTCTAAAAAATCATGAGTGTGTTTAATTGAGTGGATTGGCCCTGCCAGGGAGTCATTTGAATGAGTAATGATGCATTGATTTCCGCCATGCTTTTGGATGGCAAAGGGGGAGGGACCCCGATTGATTGGGAGGCCGTGTGCCGATGGCAGCCGGAGGATGGGCTGTTGTGGGTGCATCTGAACTATAATGCCGAAGAAACCCACCAGTGGCTCGATCAACAGACTGGCTTCGATCCGGTGTCCCTGGAGGCGATGACCGCCGAAGAAACCCGCCCGCGCTGTGTCGTTCATGGCTCTGGAATGCTGGTTATTCTGCGTGGGGTCAATCTCAACCCGGGGGCGGAGCCTGAGGATATGGTCTCGGTGCGGGCCTGGATTGAACCGGGAAGGATCATCACCATCCGACATCGGCGTTTGATGGCGCTCGAGGATATTCGTCAGGCCTTGCTTGAAAATGCTGGGCCGGCCCGGGCCGGGGAATTTCTGGTCGAGCTCTGTGATCATATCTCTCGCCGCATGGCTTCGGTGCTGACCGAGGTGGATGATGCCGTCGATTCCCTCGAAGACCAGGTTCTCGACAGTAAGAGTCACCAGTTACGGGTCGCCTTGGGCAACCTGCGCCGGCAGACGATCCGCCTTCGACGTTATCTGGCGCCTCAGCGTGAAGCGATGGTGCGGGTGCAGGGGGAGCGGGTGCCCTGGCTCAGTGATCTGGATCGCGGTCGGCTTCGGGAAGTTGCTGACCGGACTACCCGTTATGTCGAAGAACTTGATTCGGCGCGGGATCGCGCCGCGGTCATTCAGGATGATCTGGAAAGTCGTCTCGGTGAGCAGATGAACCGAACCATGTATCTGCTTTCGATTGTCGCGGCTATTTTTATGCCACTGGGGCTCCTTACCGGTCTGCTGGGTATTAATGTCGGCGGCATTCCCGGTGCCGACAATCCCAGGGCCTTTCTTGAATTTTGCGGGGTGCTGGTTCTTATTGTGGTTTTGCAGCTGGTTTTGTTCCGCCGTATGCGCTGGCTCTGATGACAGTCTGCTCGGCTGAATGTTCTGGAGGAAATGATGTTTTATAATAAAATCAAGGTTTTGTTGCTGGGATTAATTGCCTGTCTCTGTTTTTTTGCCCCGGTTTGCGGGGCCATCGCGCAGGAAGGGAGTGCCACACCAACAGCGCAAGCTGCCGAAATAGAATCGGTTATCCAAACCCTGGAAAATCAGGCGGCTAGAGAGGAGCTGATCCGGCAGCTGAAAATAATGGCCCAGGTTCAGCCGCCTTCAGCGCCTCCAAGCCAGGTGAAAAGTGCGGCAAGCCAGGCCTTGCGGGATATCTCTTCGCGGCTGAACGGGGTGACCGAGTCGGTGATTACGTTGACCGGCAATATTAATGAAATCCCCAAAATCCTTGCCTGGTTCAAAAATGAACTGGCGGACCCGCAGTCCCGGAAGATGTGGACCGAGGTTCTGGTCAATCTTACCGTGACTCTCGGTCTGGGTTATCTGGCCTTTTACTTTTTTCGCTTGGGCCTGCTTCGGTTCCGCCGGGCTGTTGCCGGGAAACCCGTAGCTCATTGCCTGTTGAAGGGGATACGGTTGTTGGGGATTTTCATCCTCGATCTCTTGCCGATTCTCGCCTTTGCCGTGGCTGCTTACCTGACCCTCGGGCTGGTTGGGCCCGAGGAAAACACTCGCTTGGTGGCCCTGGCCTGGATCAACGCGTTTATCCTCGCTCATGGGCTACTGGCGCTTCTGCATGTCGTTTTTGCTCCGGCCGCCCCGGGTTTGCGTTGTTCAGGGCTGTCAGATGAGACGGCCCATTACCTGGTGATCTGGGGAAAACGGCTCAGCTACGCCACAATTTACGGCTATTTTGCCTTGCAGGCAGCCGTTCTTCTGGGGTTGCCGGAACTTTCCTACGAGGTACTGCTCCGGCTGTTAGGGTTGCTGGTCACCGTGTTGGTGATCATCATCATATTCCAGAGTCGTGAGGGAGTGACCCACTACCTTCAGAAGTGGCCCGGAGGCGAAAACGGTGAAGCTGCCCGCCGTCCGGCGTTTCATGGTGTGCGTCACCGCCTGGCGCAGGTCTGGCATCTGTTGGCGGGTTTTTATGTGATCCTGCTTTACGGGGTTTGGGCCCTTCAGGTCGAGGGCGGGTTCGTCTTCCTGATGCGAGCCACCCTGCTGACACTCCTTGTCCTGTCTCTCATCCGGGTCGTCCTGCGTGTGCTGAACTCCTTGTTGAACCGGGGATTCAGGGTCAGTGATGAGCTCAAAGATCGGTTTCCCGGGCTGGAGGATCGGACCAACCGTTATCTCCACTCGCTGCATCGGACCTTGAATTTGGTGATCTACCTCCTCAGTGCTCTGGCGATTTTTCAGGCTTGGGGGGTCAATACCTTCGGCTGGCTGGCCAGTGAGCCTGGAAAGGTTCTTGGCGGCACTCTCATGGCCGTTTTCGGCATCATTCTGGTGACCTTTCTGGTCTGGGAAATTGCCAATGGTGTTATCGAGCGGCAATTGACCCGAAAAGATGAGCAGGGGATTAACCTTGAAGCCAGCGCCCGCACCCGAACCCTGCTCGCCGTGGCACGCAAGGCCCTGGCGATCGTACTGACGGTCGTCTCTTCGCTGATGGTTCTCGCCCGGCTGGGGGTTGATATCGCCCCGCTGCTCGCGGGTGCCGGGGTGCTGGGTCTGGCGGTCGGCTTCGGTTCCCAGAAGCTGGTGCAGGATGTCATTACCGGGGTCTTTATTCTGCTCGAAGATCAGATCGCGGTGGGGGATGTGGTCAACGTCGGCGATAAGGGGGGGGTGGTCGAGGCGGTTTCGATCCGGACCGTGCGTCTGCGGGATGTGTCAGGTACGGTACATACCATCCCGTTCAGCGCAATCGGCATTGTCAGCAATCTGACCAAGGACTTTTCCTTCTATGTCATGGAGGTCGGTGTGGCTTATCGCGAAGATGCCGACGAGGTCATGCAGGTGTTGCGGGATATCGGCGCCGAGTTGCAGCTGGATGAGGAGTACGGACCGAAAATCCTCGAACCCCTGGATGTGCTCGGGGTCGATGCCTTTGCCGATTCCGCCGTGGTGATCAAGGCCCGGCTCAAGACTGTTCCGATCAAGCAATGGTGGGTTGGCCGCGAATTCAATCGCCGGATGAAGAAACGCTTCGATGAACTCGGTATCGAGATTCCCTTCCCGCACACGACCATCTATTTTGGCGAAAACAAGGGGGGCGGGGCGCCACCGGCCCTGGTGCAGGTCGAGTCCGTATCTAAAGGCGAGTCGGTGGTGGTTCCGAATCCATCTGTGTAGTGAGGTTGGCTTCGGAACCGTTCCTTAGGGGACGACCGGCAGGCGGACGATGAAAACACTCCCTTTGCCGACGGAACTTTCCACTGCGATGCTGCCACCCAAGGATTTGATGATGCCGTAGGAGACGGACAGGCCGAGGCCGGTGCCGAGTTTTTTGGTGGTGAAGAAGGGGTTGAAGATCTTCTCGCGGATTTCAGCCGGAATGCCGGGGCCGGTGTCGGCGAAACGGATTTCGACACCGCCATTGTTGCTCCGGCTGCTGATACTGAGGGTTCCCTGGCCGTTCATGGCCTGCAGGGCATTAATCATAATGTTGGTAAAAACCTGGCGCAGGCGTTCTCCGTCGCCGGTGACCGGAGGAATGGCGGCGTCGAGCTGACGGCGGATCTGCACCCCGGCCAGCGGTACCTGGTGGCTGATCTGAGCCAAAATTTCTTCAATCAGGGTGTTGATCCGTATCTGTTCGGGGTGGATGGTCTGCTCGCGGGCGAAGGTCAGCATGTTGTCGGTGATCAGCGAAACCCGCTCGGTTTGTTTGAGAATTTCTTCTGCTTCTTCCCGGCCGGATGCCCCCGGTGGGATTTCCATCAGCAAAATTTCTACGTTGCCACGGATAATGGCTGCCGGGTTGTTGATTTCATGGGCAACTCCGGCGGCCAGTGAGCCGATGGCCGCCAGTTTTTCACTGCGCAGCAGTTCTTCCTGGGTGCGAATCAGTTCGAGACTTTTTTCCCCGAGTTCAGCTGTGCGAAGGGCCACCTGTTTTTCCAGGTTGCGGGTGAGGTGGCCGAGTTCTTCGTCGCGCTGTTTGAGGGCGCCGGTCATGTGATTGAAGGCGGCGGTCAAGTGGCCGATTTCATCATCGCCGGGGACCGGCAACTGGATGTCCCGTTTTCCGGCGGCGACCTGTTCGGCGCTAATGGCCAGGTTGAGGATCGGTTTGGAAAAGTGCCGGGAAATTTCCCGTGCCAGCAGGTAGCCAAGTCCGCCGCCGACCAGCAGCAGGGCTAAAAGACCGAGCCATGCCTGTTTTTTCAGGCTGTTGAAGGGGGCTTCCAGGAGGCCGACGTAGAGGGCGCCGATTGGTTTGCCGGCGAAGTCTAGAATCGGCTCATAGGCGGTCAGGTACCAGCTGTCGACGACCTTTGCCCGGGCTATCCAGGGCTGGGAATGGTCGAGTACCGTCTCGGCTACTTCTTTTGAGACCCGGGTGCCGATGGCGCGTTGCCCGTTTTTGAGACGGATGGTGGTCGCGACTCGAATGTCGCGGAGAAAGATGGTGGCGCCGCCGATTTTGGTCCCTTCAAAGGTTTCACTTCCATAGATAATTTCTTGAATACGGTCGACCAGGAGCAGGTTGCCGTTGAGCAGGACGCCGCCGTACAGGCAACCTAATACTTCTCCCGAATTGTCTTGAACGGCGGTCGCTCCGATTAGAAACAATCCGCGTTTTTCAATGAATCGAGGTCCCAGTTCGGGGTTCTCGACCCGGGCACGGTTGGCCAGTTCATAACTCTCTTTGAGTAGGTCATTTTCCTCGATCAGAAAAGTACCTGAAATATCCTGTCCTTTGAGAACCTCCGGCATGAAGTGCAGGCTCGATGTTCTCTTATCCGTTTGGCTGGCTGTTGGATTGGCGCTGCGTACTAAAATATGCCCCTGGGTGTCGGTGAGGTTGAGAATGTCGAGCTTTTCACGACGACGGATCTCATCCAGTTCGGATAAGATGAGTGCGTGGTCGTTCACCTTCAGGGTATTGATCAGACCGCTGGAGTGGGCAGTAAACCGA
>JBFHFM010000090.1:0-11373 GCA_041583595.1 Trichloromonas sp.
TCCCATGGAGGCTCGCGCCAGCGCCCAACTCGCTCAGCAGGTGCTCAACCTGATTGAGCAGGGGACCAGGCCGGTAATCGCAGCGATCAATGGTTACGCCTTAGGTGGAGGCTGCGAACTGGCCATGGCCTGCGACATCCGCATCATCGCAGAAAATGCTCGCTTCGGCCAACCTGAGGTCAATCTTGGCATTATCCCTGGTTGGGGTGGCACCCAGCGTCTTCCCCGTCTGATCGGTAAAGGTAAGGCTCTGGAAATGCTTCTCACCGGTGACATGATTGATGCCGCAGAGGCGTTGCGCATTGGCCTGGCCAACCGGGTCGTACCGAGCGACCGGCTTCTGGCGGAGGCTCGGGCGATGGCGGCTAAAATTGCCGCCAAGGGTCAGGTCGCGGTGCGTCTGTGCAAGGAGGCGGTGGCCAACGGGCTGGAAATGGAAAGTTTGCGGGCAGCCAGGTATGAGGCCGACCTTTTCGCGCTCTGTTTCGCCACCGAAGATCAGAAGGAGGGGATGCGAGCGTTTCTCGAAAAAAGGGTCGCTCGTTTCAAGGACTGCTGACGCAAGGCGCGGGAAGAAATAGATCCCGCCTGCTCCTTCCAGTTACGGGCTTTGCTGGCGAATCTCCAGTTTGGGCTTGTCTCTGCGGCTACCGTTTGGCAGACGGTTTTTCATGTCTGAATCACGCGCAAGTTCGTTCGTCTGAATGAAAAATTAGTATTCTCTGATATTATGTTGGGGTTGTGTCAGGTCCTGGCCTCGGTTCTGATCGGTAGCCAGCAATTCATAATTGAATGAGGAGGATGAGCATGAGCGGAAGCGGCAAATTTGTAAGCAGCTACGGTCTGGAACATCACGGCATTCGCAACGTCAGTGGCAGTTATTGGAATCTTTCCACACCGGCTCTGGTCGAGGAGGTGGTCAAGCGGGGCGAAGGGCATCTTTCGCATCTCGGACCGCTGGTAGTGACCACTGGTCATCACACCGGGCGTTCGCCTAACGATCGCTTCGTGGTTCGAGAGGGGGAAAGCGCCGAACATGTCTGGTGGGGAAAGGTAAACAAGGAGTTCGATCCGGCTAAATTCGATCACTTGTACAACAAGATGCTGGCCTTTCTGCAAGGGAAGGACATCTTTGTTCAGGATTGCTACGCTGGCGCCGACCCGGCTTATCATCTCAAGGTACGGGTCATCACTACCCGCGCCTGGCACAGCATGTTTGCCCGCAACATGTTTATCCAGTCTCCCATCCAGGATCTTGCCGATTTTGTTCCTGAATTTACCGTTATTAATGCACCCCGATTTCATGCTGACCCCGAAATGGACGGCACTCGCAGCGAGTGTTTTATCGTCGTTAATTTCGAGAAAAAAATGGTTCTGATCGGGGGGACTTCGTATGCTGGGGAGATTAAGAAAAGTATTTTTTCGGTTCTCAACTATTTGCTGCCGCGCCGAGGGGTTCTCTCCATGCATTGCAGCGCCAATGTCGGTCGCGGGGGGGATGTCGCCCTTTTCTTCGGGCTTTCCGGTACCGGTAAAACGACCCTGTCGGCCGATCCCCGGCGGGCGCTGATTGGTGATGACGAGCATGGTTGGAGTGATGCCGGGGTATTTAATTTTGAGGGCGGCTGCTATGCCAAGGTCATAAAGCTCTCAGCCGAGGCCGAGCCGGAGATCTATGAGACCACCCGCCGTTTCGGCACGGTGCTGGAAAACGTGGCGATGGATTACGGCACTCGGCGTATTGATCTCGACGATGATGGGTTGACCGAGAACACCCGGGCCTCCTATCCGCTGACTCATATCCCCAACAGCGTGCGAAGCGGCGTGGCCGGAACCCCCACCAACATCATCATGCTTACCGCCGACGCTTTTGGGGTCATGCCGCCGATCGCACGGTTGACGCCGGAACAGGCCATGTACCATTTCATCTCGGGTTATACCGCCAAGCTGGCAGGCACCGAGCGGGGGGTCAGTGAACCCCAGCCGGCCTTTTCTTCCTGTTTTGGCGCGCCCTTCATGGCCCTGCATCCTTCCGTTTATGGCAATCTGCTCAAAGAGAAGATCCGTAAGCATCATGTTTCCTGCTGGCTGGTCAATACCGGCTGGACCGGCGGCCCCTACGGGGTTGGGTCGCGGATGAAGATCAAGTATACCCGGGCGATGATTAACGCGGCTCTTTCCGGGAGCCTGGTCGGTGTTGAATTTGAAACTGACCCGATCTTCGGCCTGCACCTGCCCACCTCCTGCCCCGATGTTCCCGCCGAGGTTTTAAACCCTCGTAATACCTGGGCGGATAAGGCGGAGTACGACCAGAAGGCCATTGATCTGGCGCGCGCCTTCCGGCGGAATTTCGCGGACTATGCCGACGCGGTGGGTGTAGAGGTGCAGGCGGCCGGACCGCTGGTGAAGTAGCCGGTGTTCTTGCCGCCTTAAAATGGCAGCTCAAAGCCCTTCCGGTTTTTCATGACCGGAGGGGCTTTTCGTTTTGCCGGGAGCCATATGAAGGTGAGGAGGGTCAGACGCTGAGGTGCTGCTCGATCGTGGCCAGGTCCGAACGGAAACTCTCTTTGCTCGAGGAGTGGATGACCCGGCCCTTTTCGATGACGTACCCTCGTTCGGCGTACTTCATGGCGAATTTGAGATTCTGGTCGGTAAAAAGGATGGTGGTTGTTTGTGCCAGTTGCCGGATCAGCTGCCCTACCTGTTGCACAATGACGGGTGCCAGTCCCTCGTTCGGCTCGTCGAGCAGCAGTAGTTCGGGCTCTCCAACCAGGGCACGCGCGATGGCCAGCATCTGTTGCTGGCCGCCGCTGAGATAGTCACCGTCCCGGGTCTTAATCTCCGCCAGCATGGGAAATGTTTCGTAGATGCGCTCCATGGGCCATTGACGAAGGCGTTCGGGGATCTTTTTTTGCGCTACTTCGAGATTTTCTGCAACACTGAGGCCGGCAAAAATACGCCGGTTTTCGTCGACGAAGCCGATGCCGAGGCGTGCAATCTGGTGGGTCGACAGGCCGTTGAGCAACTGCCCTTTGAAGAGAATCCGGCCCTCACCAGGCGGGGTCAGTCCGATAATCGAGCGCAGGGTGGTGGTTTTTCCCACCCCGTTACGGCCGAGCAGGCAGACCACTTCGCCCGGCTGGATCGCCAGTTCGATCCCCTGCAAAATGTGGCTTTCACCGTAGCAGGCGTGAACGTTCTCCAGGGTTAGCATCCTTCCACCTCCTCCCCCAGGTAGGCGCTACGCACTTCGGGATTGGCCTTGATTTGTTCACCGGTCCCCTCGGCCAGAAGTTCGCCGCGGTGAAAAACAAAAATATGCTCGGCCAGCCCGAAGACCACATTCATGTCATGTTCGGTGATCAGGAAGGTGTATTTTCCCTCATCGGCCAGCGATCGCAGTAGCCGGATCACGGCATGGGTCTCCTCCGGGGTCATCCCGGCGGTCGGTTCGTCGAGCAGCACCAGCTTCGGTTCGGTGGCCAGCACAATGGCCAGTTCGAGCAGCCGCTTGTCGCCGTAACTGAGGGTGCCGGCTCGGGAACCCGCCAGTGCCGAAAGGCCGAGTCGTTCGAGCATCGCCATGCCTCGGGAGGCCAGTTGCTTGTCCCGGTGGACGATTTGCCAGAAGTGCAGGCCCTGGCCTAGATGGGCGATCAGGGCCACCAATACATTTTCAAGGACGGTCAGCTCGCTGAAGATATTGGTTATCTGAAACGAGCGCGAAATGCCCATCTTGTTGATTTTGTGCGGAGGCTGTCCGGAAACAGGGCGCCCGCAGAAGTGTACCGTCCCTTCGCTGGGCTGCAGCCGGCCCGAGAGCAGGTTGTAGAAGGTGGTTTTACCGGCGCCGTTGGGGCCGATCAATGCGGTAGTCTGCCCCTCCTTGACGGTCAGGGAAATTTGTCGCAAGGCGATGAAGTGACCGAACGATTTGGTGACATTGGCCACCTCCAGAAACGGGAAGCTCATGTTCGTCCTCCCAGCCAGCGCTCAAAGAGTCCGAAAATCCCTTTGGGCAGAAACAGCACCATCCCCAGCAGGATGATACCCAGGTAGATCATCCATTCGCTGGTATAGCTGGTGATCAGGGTTTTCAGGCCGAGAAAGACCGCTGCGCCGGCCAGCGGGCCGAAGAAGAACTGACTGCCGCCCAGAATCGTCATCAGAATCGGTTCCGCCGACTGGGTCCAGTGGGCCATCTCCGGGACCGCCACGCGGCTGAAGGCGGCGAACAGGGCGCCGGCGAGTCCGGAAAAGAGTCCCGAGAGGATGAATCCGTAAAGCCGGTATCGGTTGGCGGGGATGCCAGCGAAGGCGACCCGTTCTGAGTTTTCGCGCATGGCCCGCAGAATCAGGCCGAAGGGGGAGATGGTGAGGGTGTAAATGGCCGCCAGGCTTAAGCCCACGATAACCAGAGTCAGATAGTAGAAGTGAAAGGGGTTGGCTAACACGAGATCGAGGCCAAGGCCGACCCTGGTCAGGGGAAAGCCGGCTAAGCCGTCACTTCCGCCGGTGACTGAGCGCCACTGGTGGGCAATGGCGAAAATCATCATGCCGAAGGCGAGGGTGAGCATCGAGAAGTAGACTTCGTTAAGCCTCACGCAGAGACAGCCGATCAGCGTTGCGACGAGGGCTGCGGCTAGCGGGGCGACGGCCAGCACCCAGAAAAAGTCCCACTGCAGGTGCTGCAGCAGCAGGCCTGCGACGTAGGCACCGGTGCCGAAAAAAGCCCCATGACCGAAGGAGAGCAGACCGCAATAGCCGAACATCAGGTTGAAGCTGGTCGCAAAGAGGCCGAGGATGAGGATTTCGGTGGCCACGAAGACGATGAAAAAGGGACTCAGCTTGGGCAGGAGCACCAGGCCCACCGCCAGCAGTAGCAGCGTGCCGAGTTGTAGTTTTTTGCGCATCATCGCCTCCCCATCAGCCCTTCCGGGCGCCAGAGCAGCACCAGGGCCATGCCGATGTAGGGGAGTACGATATTCCATTCGGCGAGCCAGCGCCCGCCGAAGCCGTGAATGCCGCCGAGAATCAGGGCTCCGAGGAGGGCCCCGGGAAAGCTTCCGAGCCCGCCGATGACGACCACAATAAATGACTCAATGATGATGGTGTCGCCCATGGCCGGTCCCAGGGTGCGCATCGGGGCCGCCAGCGCTCCGCCGAGAGCCGCAAGCCAGGCGCCGAAGCCAAAGACCAGGGTAAGGACCAGGGGAACGTTGATGCCGACCGCTTGGGCCATTTCCGGGTCGAGGGCCGCAGCACGCACGGTTTTGCCGATCCGGGTCCGGTGAAAGAGCAGCCAGACCGCCACGCCGATCAAAATTCCCATGGCGATGGTAAAAAAGCTGTACAGGGGATAGGTGACGCCGAACAGGCTCATCGCCCCGCGCAGTGCCGGCGGCGGTTCGACGATATGGTAGCCGCTGCCCCAGATCAGACGCACGGTATCGTCGATGATGAGCAGCAGAGCAAAGGTCAACAACAGGCCGAAGGAAGGGTGACGGTGGTAGATCCGCCGGAGCAGAAAGCGCTCGATCGCCACGGCCAGCATGGCTACCCCCAGGGGAGCGAGCAAAAGGCCCATCCAGAAGGGGATTTCAAGGGTTCTCATCAGGGTGAGCAAAAGGTAGGCCCCGGTCATATAGAGGGCGCCATGGGCAAAATTAAGAATACCGAGCACTCCGAAGACGATGGTCAGTCCGGAGGCGATGATAAAGAGCAGGATGCCGATATCGAAACTGTTGAGCAGAGCCGCGACGAATGCAGTCATGAGATTCATTCCATCAGGGGGAAACATGAAGGATTGTGACGGAGCATGCCGTGAAGCCGTCCCGGAACACTCCGGGACGGCTAGCTGTCACTATTTCATGTTGCAGCCGCTTTCTGCGGGCGTCGGGGTGATGTCCTTGCCGGGGAAAATCCGGATCGGATCGAGAATACGGATCGGATAATTCGCATCGGCCTTGGTGATGCCCCAGTTACCGTTGACCACCGCCTGGTGATCTTCGGCGCGGATCAGCAGTTCACCGCTCGGGGTATCGACGGTCAGGTTTTCCAAGGCGGCGATGATTTTGTCCGGTTCGAAACTTTTAGCTTTTTCGATGGCTGCTTTGTAGGCGTAGACCGCAGCGTAAGCACCCTGAGAATTGTAGCTGGGGTAGTCTCCGAAACGTTTTTTGTAGGCGGCGACAAAATTGTTGTTGGTCGGGGTATCGTTGGCGGCAAACCAGTAGCGGGTTCCGACCCAGATCCCTTCAGGCATCTGGTCGCCAAGGGCGGTCAGCACTTCGGTCGCGGCACCGAGGGACATCAGTATCTTGAAATTCTGTTTGAAGAAGCCCAGGTTGTTGGCCTGGCGGATAAAATTGATCAGGTCGCCGCCCCACAGGGAAATGAAGACCCCTTCAGGCTTGTCAGCGATGACCTTGTTAATGATCGGGGTGAAGTCCTCAGCCTTGAATTTTGGAAAGGACGGATCGGCGGAGAGTACCACTTCGGGATCGAGCTGTTTGAGGTAACCGCCGAAAAATTCCCAGGATTGGTGGCCGAAATCATAATCGGGGCCGATGGTGGTCCACTTCTTGACACCGAGTTCCTTGGCGATCAGGGCCGCCGCTTTGGTGTTCTGGGAAATGTTGAGGGCAATGCGGAAGACGTATTTGTTGCACAGGCTGCCGGTGACATCGGGGGTCGCCGCATGGGTGATGATAAAGGGTTTTTTCAGTTCCGGAACGACTGGCACCAGTCCTTTGGCCACCCCGCTGCTGTCGAGTCCCATCAGCAGATCGACGTTATCCTGATAGACTAATTTGCGTGCGGCCTGGATGGCCACGTTGGCCTTGCCGGTGGAATCCTCGAGTAAGAACTCGATCTTTTTGCCCAGAATCCCTCCTGAGGCGTTGATTTCATCGGCGGCCAGTTCGATGCCGTTTTTGGCGAATTGGCCATAGGTTGAAAAGGCGCCGGAGAGGAGATAAATGGCGCCAATCTTGACGGTGCCCTCCGCCCGAGCGTTAAGGGAAACTCCAATTGCCATGACTGAAACGATGGTCATCACCAACAATTTTCGTAACATGCTGCCTCCTTCGGAAAAAAGACCTGTTAGAAAATGGGATCCTGCCGTACCGAAAATGAGCCAATGAATAATTTTTTGTTAATAATTAAATCTAATTTAAGTTAATTTGCAAGGATTTCTTTGGATGAATAAGGTAATTCCCTGCTTGTTGATTAGAGTAGGCCGCGGGTTCTCCTCCGAGATGATGCCTGCACCCCTCCTGCGACAAGGGAGTCGTCGGCACTGAGCCGGCCTGGTTGCCGGAACGGATTTAAAGAATGCGCAGCTTTTTAATCTTGTCTCGGTTGGCGGTTGGCTCAGCGCATACGACACGGACGAAAGGGGGCGCGCAGCACTCCTGTTGCGCCGGCAGGTTTCGATGGTTTTCACCGTGCCCAGACTCGCGGATGAATCGATTGCTGGAGTGAGCGTTCATGCTTTCCTCGCTGGACTTTAGCCGTTGGTTTTTGTATGGTTACAAGAATTTGAATTTTTTTGTACTGTGGCGGATATGATTGGTCCGAACAGCCTTTACAGGGCGCGCCCCGGCCCGTCCCGCATGATTCGGAGGAATCCTTGAGCAATCCGATTGAGCTTAAAGAATTAACTATCCCGGAGACTCTTCCTCTCCTTCCCGTCAGGGATGTCGTTGTTTTTCCCTATATGATTCTGCCTCTGTTCGTGGGGCGTGACAAATCGATCGCTGCCGTGGATGCGGCCCTGGCCAATGACCGGATGATTTTTCTGGCAACCCAGAAGGATATTGCCAAAGAAGAACCGGACACCGAGGATATCTACACCGTCGGCACGGTGGCCATGATTATGCGCATGCTCAAGCTTTCGGATGGCCGGGTGAAGGTGTTGGTGCAGGGGATGGCTAAAGCCAGGCTGACCTCGTTTGCTTCCGAGGCACCTTATCTTTCGGTTAAGCTCGAACGCCTCGAAGAGCCCCGCGTGGAGGAAATGTCCCTCGAAACCGAGGCCTTGATGCGCATGGTGCGCGACCAGCTCTCTCAATTGCTGCAACTGGGCAAGAGCTTTCCCCCCGAGGTTTCGGTGGTCCTGGAAAATATCGAGGATCCCGGCAGTCTGGCCGACCTGATCGCCAGTAACGTCGGACTTAAGGTGGCTCAGTCGCAGGCTCTTCTCGAAGTGATCGATCCCCTTGAGCGCCTGCGCAAGGTGAAAGATGTGCTGGCCAAGGATCTCGAAGTGGCGACGGTGCAGAATCGCATTCAGAGCCAGGCCAAAGAGGAGATGGGCAAGACCCAGCGTGAGTATTACCTGCGCGAGCAACTGCGGGCGATTCAGGCCGAACTTGGCGAGGCCGATGCGCGCGCCGAGGATGTGGCGGAATTGCGGCAAAAGCTCGAATTGGCGGGGCTGCCGGATGAAGCAAGAATCGAGGCCGACAAACAACTGCGGCGCCTGGAGACCATGCATCCCGAGGCCGCCGAGTATTCGATGCTGCGCACTTATATGGACTGGCTGGTTGAGCTCCCCTGGAGCCATTCCACTCGCGACAATCTCGATCTGAAAAAGGCCCGTAAAGTACTCGATGAGGATCATTTTAACCTGGAGAAGGTCAAGGAGCGGATTCTCGAGTTTCTGGCGGTGCGTAAGCTGAAAAAAGATATGAAGGGGCCGGTTCTTTGTTTTGTTGGCCCCCCCGGAGTTGGTAAAACCAGCCTTGGTAAATCGATCGCCCGTGCTTTGGGGCGTGAATTTGTGCGTGTATCCCTGGGCGGAATGCGCGATGAGGCGGAAATTCGTGGTCACCGGCGAACCTATGTCGGAGCTCTGCCGGGGCGGGTTATCCAGAGTATGAAGCAGGCGGGCAGCAACAACCCGGTTTTTATGCTCGACGAGCTCGACAAGATTGGCGCCGATTTTCGCGGCGACCCTTCGGCGGCGCTGCTGGAATTGCTCGATCCTGAGCAGAACCACGCCTTTTCCGATCATTACATCAACCTTCCCTTTGACCTGTCGAAGGTTCTTTTCATTGCCACCGCCAATGTGATGGACCCGATTCCTTCGGCGCTCAAAGACCGCCTTGAGGTGATTCGTCTGGTCGGGTACACCACCGAAGAAAAACAGGCCATCGCCAACCGCTACCTGATCCCCCGGCAGCGCAAGGAAAACGGGCTCAAGGTCAAAGATATCCGTTTTTCTGAAAAAGCCACCCTGAAGCTGATCACCGAGTACACTTTAGAGGCTGGTCTACGCAACCTTGAGCGGGAGATTGGCAGCGTCTGTCGCAAGGTGGCCCGGCGCTTCGCCGAGGGGCGCAAACAGCCGGTGCTGGTGGCCGAAAATACCCTGGCCGGTTTCTTGGGTTCGCCGCGCTTCCTCCCCGAGGAGGAACTCCGCGAAAGTGAAGTCGGGGTGGCGACCGGATTGGCCTGGACCGAGGTGGGTGGAGAAATTCTTTACGTCGAGGTCAGTACCATGAAGGGCAAGGGGGATCTGACCCTCACCGGCCATCTTGGCGAGGTCATGAAGGAGAGCGCCCAGGCGGCCCTCTCGTACGCCCGGGCCCACGCGACTGAGCTGGGAATTGACGAAAACTTTCTCGAAGGGACCAGTGTGCATGTTCACGTCCCCGCAGGAGCCATTCCCAAGGACGGTCCGAGCGCCGGGGTGACGATGGCCACTGCGCTGATTTCCGCCTTATCGGGGCGCAAAGTGAACAAGGACGTGGCCATGACCGGTGAAATTACCCTGCGTGGCAAGGTGCTTCCTATCGGAGGTCTTAAGGAGAAGGTACTGGCCGCGGTGCGGGCCAATATTGCGACTATCATTATCCCGGATCGAAACACCAAGGATCTCGAAGATATCCCGCCCAACTTGCGCAAGAAAGTTCGCTTCGTTGCTGCCTCGACCATGGACGACGTTTTGGAGGCGGCCCTGGAAGCTAAGGCATGAAACTTTCCGAGCTCGGCGAATTCGGTTTTATCGAGCGCATCCGGCAGTCGGTCGCCAAGGCACCCGGGGTGGTGGTGGGGATCGGCGATGACTGCGCCGTGTTGGAACTGCCACCGGATGAGCGGCTGTTGACCAGCACCGATCTGTTGATCGAGGATGTTCATTTCCGCCGGGCCTGGACCGACATGGAACTGCTGGGGCGCAAGAGCGTTTCAGTTAACGTCAGCGACATCGCCGCCATGGGGGGGATTCCCCGTCACCTGTACCTCGGTCTCGGCATTCCCGAAGGGCTGGCGGTCGAAGCGCTGGATGCGTTCGTAGCCGGCTTTCTCGCGGCTTGTTCCGATTATGGGGCGACCCTGGTGGGTGGTGACACCTGTCGTTCGCCGGGGCCTTTGCTGATCTCGGTGACCGTCGAAGGGACCGTTCCGGCCGCTGAGCTGGTCTGCCGCTCCGGGGCCCGGGTCGGGGATGCCATCTATGTGTCGGGCACTCTCGGCGACAGCGCCCTGGCTCTGCGGCAGTTGCTGGCGGGTGTAACACCTGAGCCGGAAGTGGCCGAAAGACACCACGATCCGCGGGCCCGGGTTGAACTTGGGAGGGCGCTGGCTTCGGCCCGAATTCCTTCATCCATGATTGATGTTTCCGACGGGTTGTTGGCCGACCTTGGGCATATCCTGGAGGCATCGGGTGTCGGTGCTGAGCTTGACGAGGTGGCACTGCCCCTTTCGCCCTCCTTGCGCGCGGCAGTGATTGATGACCCGGATTTGATTGACCTAGCGTTGTCCGGCGGTGAAGACTACGAGTTGCTCTTTACCCTGTCGCCTGTGCGGCAGTCTGAGCTGGCGGCTCTGTCTCTACCGGTTTCTCGTATCGGTACTATCGTCGCCGCGGCTGCAGGACTGGTGGTGAAAAAGCATAACGGCGATATTCAGCAGGCGACGACCGCTGGCTTTAATCATTTTAAACTGGATTGAAGGCATGAACCCGCGGCTTACGGCCGCTGGCACCTGGGGGGGGGCTGATTGACTGCAGACCATAACCACAAGTCACCTGTTGTTTCGCTGCTCGAAGGGGATTTTTCCGATCAGGCTTTTGCTGAGGTCAGGGAGATTCTTTTCGAACGGATCGGTTTCGATCTTGGCATGTACAAGGACGGTTGCATTCGTCGCCGGGTAGCCCGGCGCGCCCGTATTTGCGGTGCTCATGACGTTGCCGAATACCTGCAGCGACTGCGTGACGATAAAGATGAGGTGCCGGCCCTGATGGCCGCACTGACCATTCATGTCTCCCAGTTTTTTCGCAATATTACTACCTTTGAATATCTTCGGGACCGGGTTCTTCCCGAGTTGATCCAGCGGTTGCGGAGCGACCGGCGTAAGGAGTTGAAA
>JBFHFM010000091.1:0-11352 GCA_041583595.1 Trichloromonas sp.
CATACCGCTTGAATCTCCACGCACCGATTAAGTGAATCGCCGAACATCTCAACTCCTGGATTTGACCTATGGGCAGACTTCTCTGTGAACCCGATCTGCATTTATCGCAACACGCAAGGACCGAATGCCATGAGTGAGTGCACCCTTCCGCCAACCGATGAACCTGCGACTGTGCTTCGGCAGAAATTTGCGGGTTAGCGAAGCTCACCATCGACAGCACAATAGCAATGCCAGGGAAGTCGTTCATGCAATTCAGGTGACTTTTCACAGACGGCTCTTACCGAAAACCGTGAAAATTCACCCCTCGGGTATGAACACCACCAGTCGTGGCCGGGCGAAAAAACCGGATTCGGAACAAAAATTCTGTTTCAGATAAATGCTTTACAAAACCCTGTCCATGCCCACCGATAACTCCTGCTCCAGCACAGGGGAAAAGCCCATGAGAGCCGACTTGGCAGAAAGTTCCCCGTGAAAAAATCACCCATTTTCAAATACCTGGCATCACGGGCCCAATCCGGCCCTTGGCAAATTGCAGGCACGCACCGCAGCGATTACGCTGCCGCGCTGGTCATCCCTTCACTCGCCGAAGGGGACAGCCTGCGGGCCACCCTCGACAGCTTGGCCACCAATCCTGCCGAATGTCTTGAGCAGACCCTGGTCCTGGTGGTGATCAACCACCGAACAGATGCCGAAGAGACAGACCGGCGGATAAACCACGCCGACCTGCAAGCCCTACAAAAGACCGCTGGCCGCCCCCCTTTGCAGCTGGCCTGGATCGATGCGGCCAGTTCAGGGTTGGAACTGCCCAACAAGGGAGGCGGTGTCGGCCTGGCCCGCAAGATCGGTTTTGACCTGGCCTTATCCCGCCTCGACCTGAGCCACCCCTTCCCCTTTCTGGTCGCCCTCGATGCCGACACCCTGGTCCGCCCCGACTATCTGCCGGCCCTGTACCGCCATTTTCAAACCGCGACCGCCGGGGGCGCAGTCCTCCCCTTCGAGCATCAGACAGGAGACAGCGCCGCCGAACAGGGGGCCATCGAACGCTACGAGCTGTTTCTGCGCCACTACGTTCTCGGCCTCGAACTGGCAGGTTCGCCGTACGCCTTTCACACCGTCGGCAGCGCTCTCGCCTGCCGGGCCGAGGCCTACGTCAAGGCCGGCGGCATGAACCGGAGGCCGGCCGGGGAGGACTTCTATTTTCTGCAGCAACTGGCCAAAACCACCGGCGTAGCTCAGGTAAAGGGAACCCTGGTTTCCCCCTCGGCCCGCCCGTCCGGACGCACGCCCTTCGGCACCGGCCGCTGTGTCGCCCGGATGCTGGCCGGCGAGACGGATGCCATCAGCTTTTACCATCCCGATTGTTTCCGCATCCTCGGCCAATGGCTGAAGTTGGTGACCAGCCACCTGAACCTCGAAGGTGACCAGCTGATCCAAAAAGCGACCGTCATCTGCGCTGAACTTACCGAGCACCTGCAAAAAATCGATTTCATCTCCACCTGGGAACGCCTGCGCAGCAATCACCCGCGCCCCGAAGCCCTGCTCAAAGCCTTTCACGACTGGTTTGACGGCCTCGGCAGCCTGCGCCTCATTCACCATCTCAGCTGTGGCCCCCGCTCCCGCTGCCAGCCGGAAGATTGCCTGCCACAGCTGCTACACTGGGCGCAACTGAGGGATGAGGGGAATCTTGCCAATGCGCTCCGCACCCTGCGAAAGCATCAGCAATGAGTCATTTGAACGAGAAGACCAAGAAAACCGGGGGGCGCAGACTTTTTTTTGTGGTAGGATGAACAGAAATGCGCGACAAGGAGCCATCTATTGAGCGATTCGAAAACTACGCCACCGGCCGACCAGCGCAAGACGCTACGCGCGCCGCTCATCGTGCTGCGAGTGAAGGTTGACGAGGGAACCAAGTCCTTTTTCGGCTACGCCCGCAACATCAGCCGCAGTGGCCTGTTTATCCCGGCGACCAGCCCACAAGCCCCCGGCAGCCGTTTCGTCGTTGAAATTGACCTACCCGCACCGATTGCAAAGAAGGTGCAATGTACCTGCGAAGTGGTCTGGCAACGCCAGTTCAGCAGCAAATCGAAATATGATCCAGGCATGGGGCTCAAGTTTATTGAGCTGCCCGAAGAAATTGCCACCGCCATCGACGCCTGGGTGAACAGCCAGACCCCATAAGCAAAGGCCATCGTTTAGATGGCCTTGCTCATTTCCGAACCTATCCCCCCCCGAGCCGTTTCCTGTCAGGTCGCGTTTTCCAGGCTATCCTGCCCATGAATGTAATAGGCATTTTTTCCCCGGCCCTTGGCCGTGTACATGGCGGCATCGGCCAGTTTCAGCAGAACAGCCGCATCTTCCCCATCGGTCGGGTAGTTGGCAATACCGATACTGGCAGTGGGCTCGAAAACGAGTTTATTAAGGAGGATCGGCGGCTTCAGGCAGTCGAGAATTTTTTTTGCAATGACCGGGGTTTCCTCCGGATGAGTGATTTGCCCACAGAATACGAATTCATCACCACCGAAACGAGCCACCGTGTCATTCTTGCGCAGGCAACCGGTAAGACGTTCGGCAATCGTTTGCAGGTAACGGTCGCCAGCCTCGTGACCCAAGGTGTCATTGACCACCTTAAAATCATCAAGATCAAGAAACATCAGCACCACGCCACCCCCCTGCCGCTTGGCATTGGCCAGAGACCGCTCCAGACGGTCGTACATCAGCACCCGATTGGGCAGGCCGGTAAGGCTGTCGTAATAGGCCAACTGATGGATTTTTTCCTCGGCATTTTTAAGCTCGGCAATATCCTGCAGCAGCTGAGCGTTCGCCACCTGCAACTGCCGGGTCCGCTCGGCAATGGTCTCCTCCAGTTCGTCTTTCTGCCGACGCAGGGCGCCGGACATGACATTGAAAGCTTCGGTCAGGGCTGAGAGTTCTCGCCCTTTGGGCAAAGGGATCTGGTCACCAAGATACCC
Organism: Trichloromonas sp.; assembly: GCA_041583595.1. Taxonomy (GTDB): domain Bacteria; phylum Desulfobacterota; class Desulfuromonadia; order Desulfuromonadales; family Trichloromonadaceae; genus Trichloromonas. The sequence continues at coordinate 2,970 of JBFHFM010000091.1, forward strand.
GGGATCACCGGCAATTGAGGTGACCTTCTCGCGCAGGCGAGCAAGCGGTGCAAAGACCAACCTGCTGGTAAGTAAAAAATGGAGCAGAAAGAGGACCACAAGAATGGTCAGTAACAGGGCCGACAACCGGAAGGCAAAGTAATTAGCATCGGCGTAGGCATCGACCAGAGGAATACGGATGGAGACGGCCGAAATTATTTCCCCGGTTTTGCGATTGAAACTGCGGTCACGGCCGTACAGATCAAGCATCCTCTGGGGCGCATTTGCGGGGGTGGAATGACAGCGCAAACAGCTCTGATCGAGAACTTCCCCCCGCCGCAACACCACAAAATAGGGTTCGCCCCCCAGCTCCCGGATCATCGAGCGATATTTAATCTTCGGATCGGCATTGAGCTCTTCGATAAACGCCCGCTCAAGGTCATCCGCCTCGTTTTCGGGGCTGCGGGCATTTATCGCGCATTCCTTATAATAGTAGTTTTCCCCCACCTGCTCCTGGAATATTTCGTTCATCTTGCGAATGGCATAGGTCGAAGACATCCAGCTGGGTTCGAAATAGGAAGGATCCCCCAGGCGATCAGTCAGGGCAAATAGCTGAGGCTTCAGTGTGTGGGCGAAATAGACGTGGACCGCCATATTTTTTTCAAGGATAACCCCGGCGAGTTTTTCGGCCTGATGCAGCGTCTGCTGGCGCAGGTTAGAATGCACCAGAAGCACGACTGAAATAGACCCGACCAGGTACAGCAGGATCAGCAACAGGTAGAAAAAACGGGACAGACGAATTGTTTTGGATAAAATCATAAAACCCATGCCCCCTAGGAGCCTGTCGGGCTTTGCGGGCCACAACAAAAAATTGGATGGTTGAGACCAGATATTCGAGAATTTGAGAGCGAATAGCTGTGCTATTTGTCGTAAATTGTCGGAGATATGGGCCAATCAGCAGATGTTGCAGTCGGTTCATGTAAAGTCCGACAGGCTCCTAGAGGCCTAAAATTGCTATAAACATCACATTGAGTGCTAATTTTAGCACAAATCCAGAAAGCGCAACACGGCTATCATTAATCCAGGTAAAAAGGGCAGCGTCCAGAGTACGCCAGCATTGAGCATCAGCCGCCCCGGGACACAAAAACCATGGCCCCTTAATAAAAACCTGATTTTGCACCCCATGAAGAAAAACAACCTCTCGGCCAATTGCAAGAGGCGTGGCACACACGCACCCATTGCCCAAATGTCTTTTCATGGTTATAGTAGGGCATCGTTTCGTCACATTTCATCTCCGGCACCACCGGAGTCAAATTCACCCAAAACACTTAAAGGATCCGCAGTTGAAAACCTCATCCCTGGTACTCGTCATCGTCCTGATTTCCGCTCTGGTTGGCGGCGGCTTTTTCTATTTTCGCGATACCAATGGGCCGGAAATCGCCCTCGCCCCCGCAAGTGGGCCGGTCTCCAGTAAACATCCGCCGATCCTGCAACTCACCGATCCCGGATCAGGACTGAAATCCGTGACCGTCACGGTCATTCAAGGGGACAAAACCATCCCCGTGCTCACCAAAGAATACCCGGAAGGGACGCCCTCTCAGAGCGAACCTCTCCCTCTCGAAGAGGCGGGTATTAAAGACGGACCGGCCCAGATTCGCGTCGTTGCCATTGACCGGAGCATTTTTCCCCTCGGTTCCGGTTGCACCAGCGACCAGACCTTCTCCTTCGAATTCGACAACAAGGCGCCGATCATTAACCTGCTCAGTCGGGCCCATAACCTGACCCAGGGCGGTTCAGGGCTGGTCAGCTATACCCTCTCCGAAAACGTAGCCCGCACCGGGGTCCTGGTCGGCGAGCGTTTTTTCCCCGGCTATCAGCAGGCCTCCGGCACCTACGCCTGCCTCTTTTCCTTTCCCTGGGACATGAGTGCCAGCCAGTTTGTTCCCAAGGTGATTGCCGTAGACCAGGCGGGCAACGAACGCCAGGCCGGTTTCTACTATCACACAAACGACAAGGCCTTCCGGCATCGGCAGATCGCGATCAGCCAGCAATTTCTCGAAGCCAAGATGCCTTTTTTTGAGGATGCATACCCCGAAGCAAAAACGCTGCTTGAAGTCTTTCTCAAAGTCAACAGCGAGATGCGCAAGGCCAATGTCGCCCGACTCACCGAAATAAGTCACCAAACATCACCGACCCCCCTGTGGGAAGGGGACTTCCTGCGACTCCCGCAAGCGGCCACCCTCTCTTTATTCGCCGACCACCGAACCTACACCTACGAAGGACAGAACATTGATCAGCAAACCCATCTCGGCGTCGATCTTGCCTCGACCGCCCAAGCCGAGATCCTGGCAGCTAATCACGGCCGAGTGGTTTTTGCCGGTGATCTGGGTATTTATGGGAATTGCGTGATTGTTGACCACGGTCTCGGGTTGCAAACCCTATACGGCCACCTCAGCCGTATCGACGTGAACCTCGACCAAATGGTCACCAGGGGTCAGGTCCTCGGCGCCAGCGGTGCAACCGGGATGGCCGGAGGGGACCACCTGCACTTTGAAACCATCGTATCGGGACTTTCGGTTACCCCGATAGAGTGGTGGGACGGCACCTGGATCCGTAACAATATCACCGACAAGTTGAGCCTTGCTCCGACCAACTGACCAGACGGTATGCAGACCGGGGCGGAATAAATCCCCAAACTATTCTCATCACCAGGGCCAACCCGGGCGTCTGGCGGAAGCGACCCGCCAACTTGCTGACGACATAAAAAATAATCTGCGCATGATAACGCAAGTGGGCCAGCCGAAATTTCGGCTGGCCCACTTGTTTTCCTGACGACGCCAGTTGCTGATAACTACACCAGCCTGACCGGTGCAAACCCTCCGCCGGGCGTGCGCATATTAGTTACCTGCCCCTGATAAAGCCGCGCCGCAACCCCGAGAACCCGATTTCGGTAAACATACAACCGAAAATCCGTTTTCATCTCCGGTAGCTCCCCGCCACCAGTCACCGAAGGTGGTTCCAACCGCTGCACCAGAGTATCCACCGAATCAAGGCCATCAAAACGCTTACGGGAGATTTTGCGCCCCAGGAGCACGCCGCGACTGCCGAAGCGATCCACCGGTTTAAAGACCCAATCGTTGCGCTCATTCCAGAGAACCTCCCGGTCCTGATCCACAAGCAACCGGCTTGTGGGAACCAACTCCAGGAGCAGCCGACAATCCGCCTTCGCGATCCCCATCGCGGCCAGCGCGGCCGGGTCAGACCAGAGCACCATCCGGCGCTTGTCAGCCAGAAGTCCATAGCTGAACGGGTGGGGACTGAGGCAAACAGTCCCGGCCAGAGCCGCCTCGCGAATGCCGGCCATCACGTCATTCTCCAAATAAAAATCACAGTGCCGGTTATACACCAATTCAACAGGCTGCCCTTCGCGAAAAACCCCCTGTGCTCCAGCTTCCAGTTCCACCGGATCAGCCACCACCACCGGAATCCCCCACGCGTCTGCCAACAACTGGCGACAAAATTCCATCTCACCGAACAAAAACTGCTCGGTAGGGTTTTCGTCGATAATCGCCACCGACGAAGGCCGCTTACACGCCCCGCCGCTCCAGGATCGCAGTTCTTCAACAAACGGCCCGATTAACCGCTGGCGAGCCCGTACCGGCAGAGACTCCGGATGCTGAGCCGCCTCACCGAACTGAGCCAGCAACGCCAGCAGAAAGCCACCGGCGTTGGTGTTGACTTCAATCAATCGCGGCCCCGCAGGGGTCAGATGAAAATCGTAACCCATCATGACCGAATCGTGCCCCGGATCGCGGCGAGCGATCTCAGGAACCAGAGGGAAGACCGTTTCACGATAGGCCGGCAGTCGGCTCAAGCGGTAGAGAGTCCGCACCAGACGTATCATCTGGCGCAAGGCCTGCTGCGGCAACAGAGCCACCTGAGAACTGACGGCCTCCCGATATATTTCCATGAATCACTCCTTGATTAATTGGCGGCCACCATCATGCCATATTTTTTCGCTAAGTCCAAAGGTCCAGAAGCCGGTTGGGCGTTGCGGACCGCAACGAAAAATAGGATGACTGAGACCCGATATTCTGGGATTTGAGCGCAAATAGCTGAACTATTTGTTGAAAATTGTCGGAGATATGGTTTCAGCCGGCTCATGTGAAGTCCGCCAGGCTCCCGGGTCCGTAAAAAAACTAAAGCTCATGGAACCAATAAGCCCTTAACAAGTAAAATTATTTTAACACCCGATCGACCTGAACCATGAGATTAAAACAATAAAACGAAATTCTTTTTCCAGCCCCTTTGACATGAGGATGTCATCCGTCATAATTAACTTTGGATCGCGTTGAGTCGCATAAAATCAAAAAACAAGGAGAAACGCTCATGAGCCCACAATTCAACCTGAACGAAGCGCTGAGATTGGCCATCCAAACGGAAAAAGACGTCATGGATTTTTATAATCGGGCCGCAAAAGTCACCAAAACCCCCAGTGGCAAAAAAGTTTTCGAAACACTGGCTAAAGACGAACATGAACATGCCAGCCACTTCTTCCATATTTACCCCGGCAAAGATCTCGGGACCTTCGACGAATTCATGGCTCGGCCGCCCCAGGTCAACACCGCCATGCAGCAAGACCTTGAAAAAGCGCTAAAGGAAGAGGGATCTGAACGCAAAGCCATGGAAATCGCCATGCGAGAGGAGCAAGAACTGGAAAAAAACCTGCGCGCTACGGCGGCCCAAATAAACGATCCCAAAGTCAAGGCGGTTTTTGAAAAGATGGCCGAAGAGACCAACCATCATTACCAGATCATCGAATCAGAATATGCCCGCATCATGGGGATGGTTCACGAAACCGACATCAATACGTATGTTCGCGAATAGCTCAGACTGAAGCGATCCGACATTTAGCCCAGCGATCTTGCTTCAGTGCCGACCTTAAACGCAACAAAAACCAAAGGAGGAGACCATGCCGCAGGAACTAAAAATGCAAGAAGCACTGAAGCAGGCTATCAAGGCCAAAAAGAACCTGATGGATTTCTACCTCAAAGCCGCCGAAATCAACAAGAACCCCGGCGGAAAAAAAATTTTTGAGCGTCTAGCCAGCGAGGTCAGGGAAAATGTCGCTCGCTTTTTCAACTATTACAAAGGAGCCGACCTCGGCCCCTTTGAAGATTTTATCTCGGCACCTCCACGTGCCGATTCGGCCATGCTGGTTTCCCTGCAGAAAGCTTTAACAGACAATATGCACGACCGAAAGGCCAGGGAAATCGCCCTCAAAGAAGAAGAGGACATGGAGCGAAACTTCACCATGCTTGCAGAAAAGATGGTCGATCCGATGGTCCGGTCGGTCTTTCTCGAAGTGGCCAAGGAAACCCGCAACCACTACGCGATCATCGAATCGGAGTATGCCCGAACCATGGGCATGGTCCATGAAACCGATATCGATACCTACGTCCGCGAATAGTCCCAGGTTTTAACCCACTGCAACACATAAGCCCCGGTCGTCATGACCGGGGCTTTTTTCGTCCCCCCCAAAAAAGAATATTAGCCAGGGCCAATTTTAATTGGCGACGTACAAACCTCATGCTAAACTCGCCCTTCTGTTATGTCATTCAGAGGAGGAAAACCGCCATGCGCAAAATTAAAGACTGGCCCGAAGACGAACGCCCGCGGGAAAAACTACTAAAAAATGGCTCACACACCCTGAGCGAAGCGGAACTACTGGCTCTGGTGCTGCGCACCGGCGATGCCGCCAGCCAAACATGCGCCGTGGACCACGCCCGCCTGCTACTGACCCGCTTCGAAAACCTGCGCGGGCTGGCAAAAGCTACGGTGGCCGAACTCTGTGAAATAAAAGGGATCGGCCCGGCCAAAGCGGCGGAACTGCAGGCCGTCTGCGAACTGGCTCGCCGCTTCGGTATCGAGACCATGCGGCCGGGTGCCCGCTACACCAGCTCAACCGAGGTCTATCAACATTTCCACGAACGCTTGCGCGATCGCCGCAAAGAAGTCTTTATCGCTCTGCTGCTCGACAGCAAGAACCGGGTCCTGCGCGAGGTGCAGATTTCCGAAGGAAGCCTGACCGCCAGCATCGTCCACCCCCGCGAAGTCTTCGCGCCGGTGGTGCGGGAATCGGCGGCGGCGGTCCTGTTCGTCCATAATCACCCCTCGGGCGATCCCACCCCCAGCCGCGAAGACCTGGAAATCACCACCCGTCTGCGCGAAGCCGGTGAACTGATGGGAGTCCGCGTCCTTGACCACATCATCATCGGCAGCGGCCAGTACGTCAGCTTTGTCGATCGTGGCTTGATGGGTTAATGCCGGTAGATTTGTGAAAACTCAATTAATTTCAGAGGCCCCCAAAGGCTGGTCAACATCCCGAAAACGTCCGCCCTTGTTCGTTGGCATCGGTAGAATCAACGCAACAAATATCCATCGATTTCGCCGAATCTGGCGATATCATTCGGGGCCACGCCGAACGCCGCAAACTCTTCTTTCCAGCTTGCCAGCGCCGTAAAGACTTCTTCAACAATCGCCTTGGCGTGCGGAACACCCCAGCTTCTCCCGAGGCGCTCCAGGGTGGCGCGGCCGGGGTAGAGCGGGTCATATTCGAAAAACAGCACGTGCTCGGCATTTTCACCGATATTGGGAACCAAGTCGAACGCGGGGGAGAGACGCCAGCCCGTTTCGCTATCGTAAAGCATCCAGAAATTTTTGAGGTGATCGTCGGTATTGTTGACCACGGCATTGAAAACCATCTGCCGAAAGAATCTCTGAGAATCTTCTGCGGGATCGGTACTGACCTTGCGTAGCACCTGAAGCAGTTCCTGGTAGCGGCAGACATAATACCCTTTTGCCTTAAGCAGCGTCTGAAAACTGATCATATACCGGCGACCAGTCGGCCCCAAATCGAAACGGCGGACCAAGAGAACAGGCCGATCAGCGTAAGTCACCAGCCGGGTTGACGGAACAATCAGTCCCGCCCGGGCAGCCAAACTCATAGTGGCCGCCTCGATCCGCACCACATCGACCCGGTCTTTGATGCTGGGAAATTTGGCAAGAGTGTGCTCGTTGGCCTGTTCATCGAAGACCAGGGCTTTGGGCCGTGCACCGCCGGGGGAACTCCCGGCACTCAGAAGGAGGGCGATCTCCGAATCACGATTCTCTCCACGCTCGAACCGTTCGGCCTCGTGCAGTAACGTTCCCAGTTGCAAGCCAGAGGCCTCGAAACGGGACTCGTGCGGGCTGCCTTTTTCAACATAGGTCAGAGCGCCAAGGCCCGAGTTACCAAGGGCCAGAAGCAGGGTGGCCAGATTAATCTGATGGCGTAAAAGCTGATGCTTTCGCACCAGCAGGCGACGGCCCCAATCGTCAGGCAGGCTGTCCTCGAATACGCTAAAGACACCAGGGGCGTCAATGTTGAAGATCCCTTCGCGCAAAGGCAAAGAGACAGGATCGAGGGCAAAGGCATCCGGCAGCTGCAAATACTCTGAACTGTAGCGGAAACTCCCACGTCCATGACTCTCAGAAACTATCTCACAGATCATTTCCCCGACCCGCTGCGAGCCGGAGGAGTGAGCCATCCATACCTCGATACGGTAGATCATTTGCCTCCCTTGCGCCGCGAAGCCCGTTGACGGCGAGGCTTCTGCGCCTGTTCGAACCGCTCGAACAGATCGACCGAAGCAAGCAGTTGATTCAGGTCCGCGACCCGACCCAGAACCTCAAGAGCGGCCACCCAGAAACCGAACTGGACCTTGGGGTCACCGGATTCCATACGCAGCAGCGTGGGAACACTCGTCCCGATCCGCGCGGCGAAAACGTGCTGGGTCTCGTTGCGACGCAGCCGCTCATCGCGCAACCGCCCACCCAATGCCCGCAAAATGTCATTGGCCTCATGCGAAATCAACATACCGTCCTCATATAATAGAAATTATGCTTTGTATTATATGGACATTCACATCTTAAAGCAATACAGAATTTGCATTAGCTGCATGACCTTCAATGAAACAAAGGCCACCAAAATGCTCTTTCGAAATCAACAAATTGGACTTTATCATCGCACCTCCGACGTTTATCCCTCACCCTGAATCGCTATATTTTCCGGTTGCTTCGCCCCGGTCCCCATGCTAATCTTCCAAAAGTCAACCAACTACGGCCGGGCACTCTAGAGCCCCGGCCTTTTTCATTTCGAGCCATTCATGTCTTCACGCAACATTGTAAAACCCGAACTCCTCGCCCCCTGTGGCAGCTTAGAAGCCTTTTTTGCCGCCATGCAAAGCGGCGCCGACGCCGTCTATGTCGGGCTTAAAGATTTTTCGGCCCGGGCCAAAGCGAAAAACTTTTCCCTCACCGATGTCGAGCGGATGCTGGCTTACGCCCACAGCCTCGGGCGCAA
>JBFHFM010000092.1:0-11281 GCA_041583595.1 Trichloromonas sp.
CCGCTGCGGGATCGGCTGCTACCGGAGAAGATCGACGGACTATACCTCGGCGGTGGCTATCCTGAATTGCACGCCGAACGTCTGGCTGCCAACACTGACCTGCTGGCGCAGATTCGCACCCAGGCGCTGGCTGGTTTGCCCATCTATGCAGAGTGTGGCGGCTTTATGCTGCTGGCCGAAAGTATCGACGGTCGGCCCATGGCCGGGGTTTTTCTGGCGGCGGCACGGATGCTCCCCCGGCGGCGCGCGCTCGGCTACCGGGAGGTGCGGCTTACCGCCGAATCCCCTCTCGGTCCAGCGGGGAGTCTGGCCAGGGGGCATGAATTCCACTATTCGGAGATGGAGATGCCGGAGACGATTCCACGTCTTTACCGGATGAGCCGGCGTGGCGGTGTTGATCTTGGCTCAGAGGGGTTTCGGGTGCATAACGTGCTCGGCTCGTATATCCACCTGCATTTCGCCAGCAATCCGCAACTGGCGAAACACTTTGTTGAATTTTGTTGTAATTGTAAGGGCGACCTTCGAGGCGTCGAGGGCGAGGTATTTCTCGCACCTACAAATTGATTCTGTAAGGAGTACATTGTCAGTGAAAACCCAGATTGAACTCGCTCGCGAAGGTATTGTTACTTCTCAAATCGGCGCAGTGGCCCGTGACGAGGATGTTCCCGCCGATTACGTTCGGCGCATGGTTGCTGAAGGGAAGATCGTTATTCCCTGGAACCACAATCGCAAGCCGAAGCCGGTCGGCATCGGCAAGGGGCTGCGTACCAAGGTCAACGCCTCCATCGGTACCTCTAGCGACATCGTCGACTACAATTCCGAAATCCGCAAGGCGAAAGCGGCGCAAAAAGCTGGCGCCGATACCCTGATGGAGCTTTCCGTCGGTGGCGATCTCGATCGGGTGCGCCGCGAGGTTATTGCGGCTGTCGATCTGCCGGTCGGTAACGTGCCTCTTTATCAGGCCTTCTGCGAGGCGGCCCGAAAGTACGGCGATCCCAACAAGCTCGATGAAGAAATGCTCTTTGATATCATTGAAAAGCAATGCGAAGACGGTATGGCTTTCATGGCGGTACACTGCGGCATCAATCTCTACACCATCGAGCGTCTGCGCAAGCAGGGCTACCGCTATGGCGGCCTGGTTTCCAAGGGGGGGGTCTCGATGGTCTCCTGGATGATGGCCAACGGCAAAGAGAATCCCCTTTACGAGAAGTTTGATCGGGTCGTCTCCATCCTTAAAAAGTACGATACGGTTCTGTCTCTTGGCAACGGTCTGCGTGCCGGCGCCATCCACGATTCCCACGACCGGGCCATGGTGCAGGAACTGTTGATCAACTGTGAGCTGGCCGAACTCGGCCAGGAGATGGGTTGCCAGATGCTGGTCGAGGGACCGGGGCACATGCCGCTGGACGAGATTGAAACCAATATCCGTCTGCAGAAGCGCATGAGCAATGATGCCCCTTACTATATGCTCGGACCCATTGCTACCGATGTGGTGCCCGGATACGATCACATCAGCGCCGCCATCGGTAGTGCCCAGTCGAGCCGCTTTGGCGCCGACCTGATCTGCTATATCACGCCCGCCGAGCACCTGGCCTTGCCCAACGAGCAGGACGTGGTCGACGGCGTCAAGGCCGCTAAGGTTGCAGCCTACATCGGCGACATGAACAAGTACCCCGGCCGCGGCCGCGAGCGGGATAAGAAAATGAGCAAGTGCCGCCGCGATCTCGACTGGGACAAGCAGTTCGAACTGGCCCTCTTTCCCGAAGATGCCCAAGCGATTCGCGCCAGTCGCATTCCTGAGGACGAAAAGACCTGCACCATGTGCGGCGATTTCTGCGCCTCGCGTGGCGCCGGGGCGCTGTTTAAAAATGACCTGAAGGGGGATAAGATTTAGACAGGAGTGAGGAGTGAGGAGTGAGGAGTGAGGAGTGAGGAGTGAGGAGTGAGGAGTGAGGAGGTTTGCACCTCACCCCTCACTCCTTACGCCTCACGATTTTATATACGCATTTCCAGGTGCAGGAAAGTGGAGTGAAATTCTCCCGCGGACCCGCCGCTGTAACGGGGGACTGACCTCTCGCAAGCCCACTGTACGGTATTCAAACCGTGCGGGAAGGGGAGAGGGAAGGATGATCCCAAAGCCAGAAAGCCTGCCTGGAAATGAGGGTGAGCGCTCGACTAGCCGAGTGTCTACCCAGAACGACCACCGACGGCAAAGGGGGTTGGAGGGTGCAGTCTATCCTTCCCCCGGCTCTGCAGTCGGGGGTTTTCTTTGGAACGAGGTTTCCGCACCGAAGGAGGATGGACATGCACATCATGGAAGGTTTTCTGCCGGCGAAACATGCCCTGGGCTGGGGGGCTGCAGCGCTTCCCTTTGTGGCCCTGGGGTTGCGATCCATTAAGAAAAAGGTTCGGGAAAATCCGGAGCTGAAGATGCTGCTCGGGGTCTCTGCCGCTTTCACCTTTGTTCTTTCGGCCCTTAAGCTTCCGTCGGTAACTGGCAGCTGTTCCCATCCTACGGGGACCGGGCTCGGCGCGGTACTCTTCGGGCCGCTGGCGATGGCGCCGATCGCCACTATCGTGTTGCTGTTTCAGGCGCTGTTGCTCGCCCACGGTGGCCTGACCACCCTCGGGGCGAACGTTTTTTCCATGGGGATTGTTGGACCGTTGGTCGCCTACGGATTGTTTCGGGCCGGCCGGCAGATTCGGCTGCCGCAGGGGCTGACCCTGTTTCTTGCCGCGACTATGGCTGACTTGTCGACCTATCTCACCACTTCAGTCCAACTGGCGCTGGCCTTTCCCGACCCGCTTGGCGGCTTTGCCGTCGCGCTGGGAAAATTTGCCACCATCTTTGCCGTGACCCAGATTCCGTTGGCGATTAGCGAAGGGTTGTTGACCGTGCTGATTTTCAACGTACTGGTCAAGCACAGCTCAGCCGAGCTGCATGAATTGGGGCTGCCTCTGGCTCAGGAAGGAGCCCGGCCATGAGAAAAAAATGGCAGAATGCGCTGATGATATTCGCGGTGATCGTACTGGTCGCTTATCCGCTGTTGACCGTGAGAGCGCCGGAGGCCGGGCCCGGGGAAGAACCGGCGGAGATTTTTTCCGGCGCTGATGGTCAGGCCGAAGGGGTGATCCGGCAGCTGGCGCCCGATTACCAGCCCTGGGCCACCCCGCTGCTTGCGCCGCCAAGCGGCGAGATAGAAAGCCTGCTCTTTACCCTGCAGGCGGTGCTGGGAGCCGGTTTTATTGGTTATTATGTGGGCATCAGGAGGGAGCGGGCCCGTTTGAACTCGGTTTCCGGGTCTTCCCGTGCTGCTTGACATTTATGCCTACGGCAACCGCTGGCGCACTCTGAATCCCGCCGAAAAGGGGTTGCTGACCGGGTTGGCACTGATAGCGGCACTGGTGGCCCGATCGCCGTTTCCGGCCCTGGTGGTCTTTGTCGGCATGGCTACGTTGACCGTTGGTGGAGCCGGAATTCCTCTGCTGGCCTACTTGCGCCTGTTGCTTCTCCCCGCCGGTTTTCTGTTGGCGGGCGTGGCCAGTCTGGTAATTTCCTTCGGTGCTGGTGACATCCCGCTGGGCACCCTTCCGGGGTTCGGTCTGCCGGTTTTTCTTAGCGATACCGGGATAGCACAGGCCGTACTGGTACTGGCCCGCTCCCTCGGAGCGGTGGCGGCGCTTTATTTTCTCGCCTTGACCACGCCGATGACTGAAATCATCGGTCTGCTGCGAGGGTTGCGGGTTCCGGCCCTGATGCTCGAACTGATGGTGCTGGCCTATCGGCAGATTTACGTCTTTCTGCAGATTGCCCGGGAGATGCGGGTGGCCCAGGCGTCTCGGCTTGGTTACGCCACCACCCGCAACAGCTTCCGTTCTCTGGCCTCTTTGGTGGCCAACCTTTATCTGCGGGCGTACCACCGTTCGAAGCAGCTGCATCGTTCACTGGTCTGCCGCGGTTATGAAGACGACCTGCGCTGGCTTGAACGAAATTATCCCCGCTCAACGCGCAACCTGCTGCTGGCGGCTGTTGTCGGAGGGGGCTTGTTGGCGTTCTCGCTGCTGCTGTAAGAAGTTGTAGGGGCGAACCATTTGTTCGCCCGTGGTTATATTTTTTACAAGGGCGAACACAAGGTTCGCCCCTACGGCCAATCCATCTGTCACCGGTTTTAAGATGCCCGTTCTAGAAGTCAAAAATGTTGAATTCAGCTATCCCGACGGCACCTGCGCGCTGCAGTCGCTCTCCCTTGGCTTTGTCCGTGGGCGGCGCACGGCCGTGCTTGGCCGCAACGGGGCCGGCAAGTCAACTCTCTTTGCCCTCCTTAACGGCATCGAAAAGCCGACTCGGGGCGAGCTCTATTTCGACGGTGCGAAGGTTGGCTACGACAGGGGCAGCTTGCGTCATTTGCGGCGCAGCGTCGGCATAGTTTTTCAGGATCCCGATGCTCAACTCTTCTCGGCCAGCATTCGCGAGGATATTTCCTTCGGGCCGGTCAACCTTGGCCTCCCGCGCGATGAAGTCCAAAGACGCGTTGAGGGAGCCCTGGCGGCCGTGGGCTTGCTGGCGCTGGCTGAGCGGCCCACCCATGCCCTCAGTTACGGCGAGAAAAAGCGCGCCTGTATCGCCGGGGTGTTGGCTATGGATCCTAAGGTGTTGATCCTCGACGAACCGACTGCCGGGCTCGACCCGCCCATGGCCGCCGAGTTGATCAATCTGCTCAACGCCTTGCATGATCGGGGCATCACGGTGATTCTGGCCACCCACGATGTCGATTTCGCCTTTGCCTGGGCCGATAATATCTGCGTGCTGCAAGAGGGGGAGTTGGCCTTTCACGGCGCGGCTGCTGATTTCGATGCGGTCGCCCACAGTTTTCCGCAATTGGGGTTGGAGCTCCCCTGGGTTTACGAGGTCTTCGCCGCACTGCGTCGCAAGGGGGCGATCGAAGGCGATACGCCGCCGCGCTGCCGGGCGGAATTGCTGGCGCGTCTGCGCTGACACGGCTGGTTTATGGTTGGGGCGCAGCAAGCAGCGTCCCCACGATTCGAATGAATAAAATTGTCAAAGGAGTGTATCAATGAAAACCGCAATTCTGCTGATGGGGCACGGGTCCCGGGTGGCTGAGGCCAATAATGCCCTCTATGATATTGCCGAGATGGTCAAGGCCGAGACCGGCTGCCCGATCATCGAGGTGTCGTTTCGTGAGCAGCATGCTCCCAATATCCAGACGGGGATTGATGCTTGCGTTGCCAAAGGGGCGACGCGCATCCTGCTCTATCCCTACTTTTTATACGCCGGTGCCCATGTACTCGAGGATCTCCCTGCAGAAATTGAAGCGGCGGAGAAGCGTCATCCCGGCCTGGAAATGATTCTGGGCAAGCCTCTTGGCGTCCATCCTAAGCTGGCCGAAATTGTCTGCGAGCGCATCGATGCCACGCTGCAGGAAGCGGGCTGGCAGCGGTGATGAACCATTCGGGGAGAATTGCCATGACCGGCTCCACTGTTATTCTGAATCCGTTGGAGATTGAGCGCAAAAGCTTCGAGATTATCGACGCCGAGGTCGGAACTCACGATTACGATGCCCGTCAGTGGCCGGTCGTGCGTCGGATCATCCACACCACCGCCGATTTCGAATTCGCGCGCAGTACTTGTTTTGCTCCGGGAGCGGTGGCGGCGGGAATCGCCGCTTTGCGCAGCGGCGCCAAGGTCTTGAGCGATACCAATATGGTCAAGGCCGGAGTCAACAAGTCTCGGCTGGCTGCCTTTGGCTCCTCCATTGATTGTTATGTCGCTGATGCCGAAGTGGCGGCGCAGGCCAAGGTTGCCGGGGTGACCCGTTCAATCATGGCGACTCGTAAGGGGGTGGCAGAGGGTTGTCGGATCTTTTTGATCGGCAACGCACCGACCGCTCTCTTTGAACTGCTGGAACTGGTTCGGACCGGCCAGCTCGAGCCGGCGCTGGTGGTCGGAGTACCCGTCGGTTTTGTCGGTGCAGAGGAGTCCAAAGAGGCGCTCCTGGCCTCCGGGCTTCCCTATATCACCTGCCGGGGCCGTAAAGGGGGCTCGGCGATTGCCGCCGCCATTCTTAACGCGCTGATGCTTCTCGCCGAAAAAGAGGACTAAGCATGGGGCGCACGCTTCGTCACGGTTATACTACAGGGGCCTGCGCCGCCGCAGCCGCCTTGGGTGCAGCGCAAATGCTCCGCGACCAGCAAGTGCTGGGGGCGGTGGAGCTGGCGTTGCCGGCTGGTTTTTCGGCGATCTTTCCCCTAAAGGGGCAGGACTTTGACGCTGAGCGGGCGCATGCTTTCGTTATCAAAGACGCGGGCGACGATCCAGACGTCACTCATGGGGTCGAGGTCCACGCCGAAGTGACCTGGATTCCGGCAGCGATCTGGCAGCCGGCTATTGTCCTGGTCGGCGGCCCGGGGATTGGCAAAGTGACCAAGCCAGGGTTGGCGGTGGCGGTCGGCGAGCCGGCGATTAATCCGGTGCCGCGACGGATGATTCTTGAGGCGATTGCCTCGGTCTTTCCGGCACTGCCGGCGGGGCGTCATCTGCAGGTGACGATCAGCATCCCCGACGGCGAACTGCGTGCCAAGCGTACCCTCAATGCAAAGTTGGGGATTCTCGGTGGCCTGTCGATTCTCGGCACCACCGGGGTAGTGCGGCCCCTTTCCCATAAGGCCTGGACCGACACACTGGAGGTGGAAATTGACGTCGCCCTGGCCGCCGGCGTGCCGGCGGTGGTTTTTTCCACGGGTCGCAGCAGTGAGGCGGTGGCTGAACAGTATCTGGAACTGGGCGAGGAAGCCTTCGTCATGATGGGGGATCATGTCGGCTATGCTCTGCAGGCCTCTCATCGCAAGGGGGTGGCTAAAGTGGTGGTGGCGGCTCAGTTTGCCAAACTGGTGAAGATCGCCTGCGGCCATCCGCAGACCCATGTCGGCTCGTCCAGTCTCGACCTTCCCCGGATGGCCCGTTGGGCCCGTAACGGCGGCCTTGACGAGGGGCTGGCGAAAACGATAGAGTGTGCTAACACGGCCCGCGAAATATTTGAAAAAATTGGCCCGGATCACATGCTGACAACGATCGTCGGCAAACGGGCTCTGGCTCAATTGAGTGGATGGGCGCCGGGAGTTGACGTCGCTGTGCTGCTGGTCGGTTACGGTCAGGATGATGCGGTTCGTTTCGGAACCTGGCCTGAGGAACTCGAGAGGAAAGGGAAATCATGAACAAAATATACGTGATCGGCGCCGGGGTGGAAGGGCAGGAAGGTTTCAGCCGTCGTTCGCTCGAACTGATCGGCAAGGCCGACATTCTTTTTGGTGCCGAGCGGCAGCTTCAACTCTTTCCCGAATTTTCAGGCGAGAAAGTGGTGATCGGCAGCAATTTGTCCGGCATGGTGGAGCGCCTGAATGCTCCCAATGGGATGGCTGTGGTTTTGGCTTCGGGCGATCCTCTCTTCTTTGGCGTCGGCCGCTACCTGCTGCGCAACCTGGACAAGAGCGTCCTTGAGTTTCTGCCCAATGTCAGCTCGATGCAGTACGCTTTTGCCAAGATCAAGGAACCCTGGGACGACACTCTCTTTGTTTCGGCCCACGGCCGCAGTCTCAAGGGGGCAGTGGACCGTATTGTTTCCAACGACAAGGCCGCTATCCTGACCGACGAAACCAACACCCCCGCCGCCATTGCCGCCGAATTGATTGCTCGGGGGCGCGATGGCTACACCGCTTATCTCTGCGAAAATCTCGGCAGTTCGGATGAACGCATCCGTAACGTCGATCTGCACGACCTGCTGAAGATCAAGGCCTCCCCCCTCAATGTGCTGATCCTGATCAAACAGTTTGAGGCCGGTGGCGACGAGTATGTACCGACTCTCGGTATCCCTGATGAAGAATTCGCCACCATCAAGAAGCTCATCACCAAAGAAGAAGTTCGGGTGGTGACTTTGGCCAAACTCAAGCTTCGTCATGATATGACGCTGTGGGATGTCGGTGCCGGCAGCGGTTCGGTGAGCATCGAGGCCGACCATCTGCTCCCCAACGGGCGCATCTTTGCCATGGAGCGCAACGAACAGTGCCTTGCCTTCATCAAGCAGAACCTCAACAAGTTCAACACCCGCCACGTAACCCTCGTGCCTGGTGAGGCGCCCGACTGTTTTGAGGCGCTCCCCGACCCGGACCGGGTTTTTATCGGCGGCTCTGGGGGCAACCTCTTCGACATCCTTGAAGCGGTCGATGTCCGCCTTCCCGCCGAAGGCCGGATCGTTATCAATGCCATCACCCTCGAAACCCTGACCGCCGCCACTGAGTTTTTCGACAATGCCGGCTACGAGGTCGAGGTGACCACCGTCAATATCTCTCGCACCCGACCGTTGACCGAGTACAAGATGTTCGAGGCGTACAACCCGGTCTATATCATTGTCGGTTTGAAGAGCTAAGGTCGATATCTGTAGTGAAGGAATGTCTCTTTTGAAAAATCCCCGTTTGATTGCCGTGGGTGTTGGCCCCGGCGACCCTGAATTGCTGACTCTCAAGGGGGCCCGGCTGCTGCGCGAGGCCGATGTGGTAGTGACCCCGGTTGGCGACCGTTCCGAAAATTCAGTAGCCCAGTCCATTGTTGCCGATTTTGTTGATGCCGAACGCCAGCAGTTGCTGACCCACATCTACCCGATGAAAAAGAACCCCGCCGAAATGGAGGACGCCTGGCAGGCTTCGGCCGCAGAGGTGGCCGCCCTGGTTCGCGCGGGCAAACTCGTTGCCTTTGTTACCCTCGGCGATCCCTTTATCTATTCGACCTTTCTTTATCTTTACCGGATTCTGCAGGATCAATATCCCGACGTCGTGGTTGAGGTGGTGCCGGGAATCTCCAGCATCAACGCGGCCGCTGTCGCTGCCGGTCTGCCGCTGGGGCTGGCTTCGGACCGGATCGCTATTCTGCCGGCAACCTTTGAAGAAGATAAATTGCGCCAGACCCTGCTCGACTTCGATACCGTAGTGCTGATGAAGGTGTCCCGGGTCTTCGATCGGGTACGCAGTCTGCTTAAAGAGCTCGGCTGCGAGCGTCGGGCGGTCTACGTCAAGCGGATCGGGCTTGCTGGCGAGGCTGTTTTTCAGGATCTTGACGCGGTCAGTTCCGAGGATCTCGATTATCTGTCGCTGGTGATTGTCGGCCGGCCAGGAGGTGGGCGTGACTAGTCCTGTTCTCTTCGTCGGCGCAGGCCCTGGCGACCCCGAGCTGATTACCGTTAAGGGGCTTAAAGCCTTGCAGGCCGCAGATGTGGTGGTGTACGCCGGGTCGCTGGTCAACAAGGCGCTGCTGGCCGAGCTTAAATCTGACGCCGTGGCTCATGACAGCGCGCCTCTGACTCTTGAGGAGGTACTGAACATTATGGCCGAGGCGGTTGCCGCCGGTAAGCAGGTGGTGCGCCTGCACACCGGTGACCCGGCCCTGTATGGGGCGATTCAGGAGCAGATGGAAGCTCTCGACGCCCTTGGCATCGGTTACCATGTAATTCCCGGAGTGACCGCAGCCTTTGCTGCGGCGGCGACCCTGTGTCAGGAACTGACCCTGCCGGAAGTTTCCCAAACCTTGGTGTTGACCCGCATCGAGGGGCGCACCCCGGTGCCGGAGCGGGAACAATTGCGCAAAATCGCAGCTCTTGGCGCCACGGTCTGTCTTTACCTTTCGGTATCGATGATGGACAAGGTGGTGGCCGAGTTATTGGCAGGCGGGGTTTACACTCCGGCGACCCCGGTGGCGGTGGTGAGTAAGGCAAGCTGGCCTGACGAGCTGATCGCCGAGGGAACCCTCGCCGATATCGCCGACAAGGTGGCGGCCGCCGGGATCGGTCGCCAGGCGCTGATTGTGGTTGGCGATGTGCTGGCCGCGCGCAGCCATGGAGTGCCGAAAAAATCGAAGCTGTATGATGAAAATTTTGATCATGGCTTTCGCATCCGTTCTTGAGTTTTGTTGACCTGCGGGTAACTCGGACCAATATCATGACTTTGTCGATCGTCGCTATAACTCCCGGAGGGGCGAACTTGGCCCGCCGGTTAGGGCAGGTGTTGCCGGAGGCGTGCCTGCATCTTCCCGAGAGATTGCGCGCGGACGACCGCTGCTGTTATTTTCGCGAGCCGCTTGTCGAATTGCTGCCTCGACTGTTCGCCCGCGGGG
The DNA here is from genome assembly GCA_041583595.1 of Trichloromonas sp. Lineage (GTDB taxonomy): Bacteria > Desulfobacterota > Desulfuromonadia > Desulfuromonadales > Trichloromonadaceae > Trichloromonas. The sequence continues at coordinate 10,178 of JBFHFM010000092.1, forward strand.
ATGCTCTGTGCTGTATCATGTCGACCGGAATTGTGGCCCGTCTGCTCGCACCGCACCTGCGGGGCAAGGCGGTCGACCCGGCGGTGGTCGTGATGGACGAGGTTGGAGCTTTCGCCATCAGTCTCTTTTCGGGGCACCTGGGCGGAGCCAACCAACTGGCTCGCCAGCTGGCGCAGCTCAGCGGCGGCCAGGCGGTGATCACGACGGCTACCGATGTTAATGGGTTGCCGGCATGGGACGATGTCGCGCGTCAGGTCGGCCTGGTTGTTGAACCGGTAACGAACATTAAGGTTCTTAACAGCCTGCTGTTGTACGGGGAGAAAATTGCCCTGGTCGACCGTCGAGGGCGAATTGCCCAGTATTTTTCAGGGGTGCCAGGGGTTTTTACGGCCGGTACTTTCTCCGCGGCGCTGCACGCCGGTGCGGCCGGGATGGTTTTTGTCAGTCACCGACTGATCCCCAATCTTGATCAGTATTCCAACCTGCTGCTGTTACGTCCTCGTGACCTGGTTATCGGGATCGGCTGCAACCGAGGGACCTCGGCGGCCGAGATCGAAGCTGTGGTGCTTCAGGAGCTGAAACGGGCTTTTCTTTCTGTGGCCAGCGTGGCCTGCCTGGCTACGATTACCGACAAGGCCGACGAGGTCGGGTTGAACGAGTTTGCCCGGCATTACAACCTATCTGTTGAGCATCACCAGGCTGCGGCCCTTAACCAGGTTGATTCCCCCACTCCGGAGTCCTCGCATGTCATGGCGGCCGTCGGTGCCAGGGGCGTTTGTGAACCCGCTGCCATTCTTTCGGCCGAAGGCGGGCGATTGCTGGTCCCCAAACAGAAACGCGGCAATGTCACGGTGGCGATCGCTGAAAAGGTGGGTATTGGTGCTCAGAGATTACATAAATTCACCAGCAGCGACTGAACTAACCACAAGGCAGCGACTACCGCATAGCAGGTAGCTGCAGAAAACTCCTCTCCCCTGTGACGCCGCCGGAGCTGAGTGGACGTTTTGCGAAAAAGACGGACAAATGTCTGAGCGAAGCGAGTTTTTGTCCGTCCGCAAAATGTCTGCGAAGCGCAGGGGACAAGGAGGCTGTTCGAGAATAAGG
>JBFHFM010000093.1:0-11195 GCA_041583595.1 Trichloromonas sp.
GCGATTGATCCGGCTGCCGGTCTTCTCTTCCATCCACATCCGTCCCCCGCCGGCACCGCAGCAAAATGAATTTTCCCGGTTGCGTTCGAATTCAGAAGGAGGAAACCCGGTTGCTGCGGCGATCACATCGCGCGGTGCCTGGTAAACATCGTTATGCCGGCCGAGGTAGCAGGAATCGTGAAACAGAATGCGGCCAACATCAGCGGTTTTCGGCAGTTTCAACCGGCCGCTTGCCAGGAGTTCGCTAATCAGTTGACTATGAGGAATAACTTCAAGCTCGAGCCCATACTGACGGTAGTCATTTTTCAGAGTACTGAAACAGTGGGGGCACTGGGTAATTATTTTCTTAACTCCCCGAGCCTTAAGCAGTTCCACATTCTTCAGCGCCATTTGTTCAAAAACGTATTCGTTCCCCAAACGCCGGACACTATCGCCACAACAGAGCTCATCCTTGCCAAGCGTACCCCAGGAGACCCCGGCGGCATTCAGGATGGTCGCAAGCGCCACAGTGACATGCTTGTTACGGGTATCGAAAGACCCGGCACAGCCAACAAAGAACAGGTATTCCGTTTCTCCGGCGCTGAACTCCTTGACGTCCATCAGAGAAGACCACTTGGTCCGTTCCGAGGGAGCGATCCCCCAGGGGTTGCTGCGCTGCTCTATATTTTCAAAGAGATTAAGGAGCTCCTCGGGAAAGCGCGACTTCATCTGCACCAGGTGGCGGCGCATTTTAACCACTTTCTGAGGGTGCTCAATAAAGACCGGGCAAGCCTCCAGGCAGGCACCGCAGGTAGTGCAATCCCAAATCGCCTCCTCACTGCAACTCCCCTCGCCTCCTTCACCGATCAGGGCCAGCTCCGACGTTTTGGCTGAACCCTTCGCCAGTAAATTGACCTTGATGTCATGGATAACTTGACGCGGGTTGAGTTTTTTACCGGTATTCTTCGCCGGGCAGACATCCTGGCAACGGCCGCATTCCGTACAGGCAAAAGAATCGAAGAGATCCTTCCAGGTCAGTTTACTGATTTCATCGGCGCCGCACTCAGCACCAATTGTAAACGTCTCACGGGGCTGGGTATTGGGTTTTTCCAAACTACGGAAAAAACAGTTTCCGATGGCGGTAAAAACATGCAGATGCTTGCTGTAGGGGATCAGGTAGTTGAATAGCACCAGCAACGCAAAGGCGTGGATCCACCAGAAAAGACCATGCAGCCTCTCCAGACCGACTTCACTGAAACCGGCAAGAGAATGGGCAAATGAAACCGATACCGGCATCCAGCCTGACGCCCGTTCGTGGCCAAGAGCAATTTCGGTGGAACTGATTCCGAAATAAGCCATCATATGAACGGCGACCACCGCTACGATAATATAGCCTTCATAATTTCGCGCTTCGGGAATGAGGGGAAAAAAGGTGCGCCGGATCAGTGCCGACACCACCGCCCCAAGCGTGAGCAGGCTCACGATATCGGACACCAGCCGAATGGGCATATAGAAAAAATCAGGCAGATTGGACAGGCGCATAGCCGGAAAAATTCCGCCAAGAACAAACTCGAGATTGACCACCACCAGAAGCATGCAGCCCCAGAAGAAAATGAAGTGGTTAACTCCGAAAGGACGCGCCAGCACGCGCTTTTGGCCGAAGGCAAACCTGAGCATACTGCGCAGACGCTCATCATAGCGGTCAAACCGGTTCTCGGCACGGCCCAGCCGCACCAGGCTCAGGCGTTGGTAGAGACTCCAGAGAAAAAGAACACTGGAACTGGCGAATAGAACAAAGATAATAAATCTGCTGAAAGTCATGTAAATTCCCCGAGCTACGAAATAAAAAAGCTAATGTCCCATGGGGCATGCGGTTAGTTTGCCGCACCGGGCACTAGGATGCCGCCCGTACCTGCTCACCGGTACCCTGTCGTAATTCCCGTATCCGCCGGGTTAGAGCCGGAATGATCTGAAATAGATCACCGACAATTCCGTAGGTAGCGATTTGAAAAATGGGGGCCTCTTTATCGCGGTTGATGGCAATGATCACGTCCGAATCCTGCATGCCGACCATGTGCTGGATCGCTCCACTGATGCCACAGGCAATGTAAACCTTGGGACGTACAGTCTTACCGGTCTGACCAACCTGCCGATCGTGGGGCATCCAGCCGGCATCCACCGCGCTGCGGGAAGCTCCTACCACCGCCCCGATTTCGTCCGCAAACTCCTGAAGAATGGAAAAATTCTGCGAGTTCATCATGCCACGACCACCGGAGACGATAAACTCGGCACCTGCGATATCGATTTTATTCTTGCTGTCTTTGTCGCTCAGCACCTCGAGTACCTTGGTCAGAATATCCTGCTCATCCGGTGCGAAATCGTCACGAACAATGACTCCTTTACGTCCTGAGACCATCTCGGGCATCGCCATGACGTGGGGACGAACCGTGGACATCTGCGGCCTGAACTTGTCACACATGATGGTAGCCATGATATTTCCGCCAAACGCCGGCCGGGTCTGCATCAGGTTTCGCTTGTCATCGATACTGAGGCCGGTACAGTCAGCGGTTAGCCCGGTTTTCATCACAGTGGCTACCGCACCGGCCAGGTCACGCCCCATGCCGGTAGCTCCCATCAGAATAATCTCCGGCCTGTACTTCCCCACAAGATGACAGATGGCCGCGTTGTATGGCTGGGTGCGATAATTACGATAAACCGGAGCATCGAGCAGATAGACTTTTTGAGCCCCGTAAGCAAAGGCTTCGTCACAGAGAAATCCAACATTCTCGCCGACCACTACGGCAGATAGCTCGACATCCAGTTTTTTCGCCAGTTCGGCGCCAGTTCCCAGCAACTCCCAGGAGACCTTGGCTACCTCCCCGTCAGTCTGCTCTATAAAGACCCAAACCCCCCGGTAAGCGGCCAGCATTTTTTGCAGGGCCACTTCGGCCTCATCCACCTCGACTTCGACCGCTCCCCCCTGACTCGCCAGCTGATCGAGAATTTTCTGCTCCTCGGGGGTGAAATACATTTCGATGGCCTCGGCGGGACAGATCTTGACACACTTGAGGCAACCAATGCACTTGGAGGAATTAATAATTGGCGAGCCCTGATCATCCATCTCGATAACATCGACCGGGCACGAACTCATACAGCGTTCACCACAGGCGATGCAGCGACCCTCAATCAGGCGGGCAACTCCCCGCGGTTTCTTTATTTTTTTCGGTTCCATGGATGATTCCTTCAATAATATCTGCGACCTAAAATACCAGCAAATCCTTATCCAACAACTTTTCAATCAACAGGTTAGCGGTACCGTCCGGGTCTTTTACGCCGTCACCAATCATTTCACCCTTGTCCCGCTCGGGTGAAAAGATTTTGCTGACCCAAGTCGGTGAGCCTTTGAGCCCAACGGTCTTCTCATCGAGTTGCAGTACCTTGTTATCCCACAGCTTGATTTCAGCAAGGCCCGCGGCCAACCGCATGGGAACGGTCGGGTAGCGGGGGCGATTGAGTTCACGCACGGCAGTAATCATAGCCGGCAGGGGCGCTTCAACAATTTCATAACGCCCCTCAAGCTTACGCCGGACGCGAACCTTACGGTTTTCGAGGTCAAGTTCCTCAATCCGATCCACCAGAGTCAACTGAGTGTAGCCAAGGCGGGTCGCAATACCCGGACCGGTCTGGGCGGTATCACCGTCAATGGTCTGCTTGCCACAGAAAACCAACGCCACCTCCTCAGTTTCAGCCAGGCGACTGATTGCCGCGGCCAAAACCCGACTGGTTGCCAGGGTGTCAGCACCACCAAAGCAGCGATCACTGAGCAAAATGGCTTCATCCACGCCAACGGCGCACGCCTTGCGCAGTGTCGCCTCCGCATTAGGCGGCCCCATGGAGAGGGCCGCGACCCGGACTCCGAACTGATCTTTCAACCGCAGACATTCCTCGAGCGCATGGGTATCATACGGATTAACGATAAAGGGAATTCCTTCCCTTACCAGAGTATTGGTCACCGGATCAATCTGAACCTGAGTTGTGTCCGGGACCTGTTTCACACAGGCAATTACGAGCATAAACGTTTCCTTTTCACCTATTTACAAATAGAAACACTACCCATCAATTTAAAACAAAAAAAGCCCAGCAGGGAAAACTTCCTGAGGGCATCATTGCGGTAGTGCAAGCACCACGATGTGCCCGCCTGACCAGTCCATGGCCTTAACTGATTCACAGATCGTGCCATTTCTGCAACGACACAACATGTGAATATTACATAAAAACTTACCAACCTCGCCAGCCATGGAAGTCCCTAATGATACACAAAAGTACCATCTTGAGACAGAGGACCAGATTGGCGCTCCAATTAGATGTTTGAGGAATCAAGGCCTATCGTGCCCCAAAAGACCTCAACCAAAATAACCATTTCTACTAAAGATCCGAAGATCCCGGTTGCTTATAATTTCAGAGTGCAGACATCCGATACGCTGGCATATGCCAATACAATTTGAAAATTCAGCGTTCAGGTTAGAAAACATGGCCACCAGGTCGGCACCACAAGTACAAACATTGTAGACCGGAAGCGGCTCTGAACAGGTCGGACAACAGATTTGCACGATCTCGCCAGCCACCTTTTCGAAATCAAAAAAAGTTCTGCTCTTATCGCCAATTATCGGGCTGAGGACCAGCAAACCATCATTTCGTTCATTTTTCAAGCGCAGGGTAATCCCGGGATAACCACCGAAAAACGCCAGGTCGCTGACCAGATTGTGTCCTTTCGGACAGAAACACTCCCGAATGAGCTGAGATTCGCTGGTCATCGATTTGGCGGCGGGGCGCTTGCTCGCCCCCTCACTTGTTCGGTTAAATATTCCCATAAATCGCACTCCATAATACCAGGAAAAACGGGAAAAAAGAGAGACCACACAAACAATACCCAAACAAATTGGCTCATCATAAAGCACCAAAAGCAAAATATCCAGATTTTACCTTCAGCCAGAAAAGAATTTGCCCAAAAAATACCCAAATAATCCATTCATGCTAAAAAAATATACATCAAGCTTCATCATTTACCAACACTAATAATAAAAAAGACGCCCGAAAGGTAGGTCCTTTCCGGGCGTCTTTGCCGATGAAAATAATGAAATGCTCTTGTCTTCAATCTGTTCAGGTTATTAGCAGAAGGCGTGCCAACCCCATTTAGCCAATTTTATTTCCATCCGGAAAAGGGCCGTTTCCCAAACTACACATGTTCCATCCATAGCTTCCGGATGGCAACAAGTTAGCGCAGGGACTGGATCCTCTTCAGACTCTCCTGAAGAATCGCCATCTTTTCTTCGGCTTCTTTCAGTTTGCCACGATCTTTTTCAAGGACATGGCGGGGCGCATTAGCGACAAAACTTTCATTTGAAAGTTTCTTGCTGAACATGTCCACATCCTTCTCGCATTTGGCGATTTCCTTCAACAGACGTTTCTCTTCTTCTTCAACGTTTATCAAACCCGCCAACGGAAGCAGAATTTCGACATCACCGGCAACCTGAGTAGCGGCGGGTTCGGGGTGTTCTACCTCGACACCCAGGACCAGTTCATCGACCCGGGCCAGAGTTTTTATATACCCCTGTCCATCGCGCAGGGTGGCCACTGATGCCTCGCTCTTGCAATCGAGCACCGCCACGACCTTCTTACTCGGGGCCACATCCATTTCACCACGAATGTTTCGAATCCCCTTGATAACATCCATAATCAGTTCCATCCGCGCCACCCCCCGCGGATCGTGCAGCCCCCCCTCACCGGTCGGGTACGGCATATCGACGAGAAAGAGAGCCGGGCGTGTGCCAGGCAGGGCCTGCCAGATCTCTTCGGTGATGAATGGCATCAGTGGATGCATCAATCGCAACAGCGATTCAAGGACCACATACAACACGCTCTGCGCCCGCAATTTGACCGCGGGATCGGAACCGTACAGATCATCCTTGACCAGTTCGATATACCAATCGCAGAAACTGTTCCAGGTAAAGACATAGAGGACGGTGGCCACCTCGTTGAACTTGTATTCCTTCAAGGCCTGATTGGCATCCCGTGAGGCTTCGCACAGCCGACTGAGAATCCACTTGTCAGCCAGCGATAACTCCAGTTTTTCGAGATCAATCCCGGACGGGTCGAAATCCTCAAGATTCATCAAGGTAAAACGGCTGGCATTCCAAAGCTTATTGGCAAAATTACGATAGCCGGCGATGCGGTCGGTAGAAAGCTTGATGTCGCGGCCCATGGCGGCAAAGGCCGCCAGGGTGAAACGAAAGGCGTCAGTGCCATACTCGTCGATGACCGTCAGCGGATCGATGACGTTGCCCTTTGACTTACTCATTTTCTGCCCTTGGGCGTCACGCACCAGGGCATGAATGTAGACTTCGCGAAACGGCACCTCCCCCATGAACTTGAGCCCCATCATCATCATCCGAGCCACCCAGAAGAAGAGGATGTCAAAACCGGTGACCAGGCATGAGGTCGGGTAGAATTTTTTCAACGTCTCGGTCTTCTCAGGCCAACCCATGGTTGAAAAGGGCCAGAGCGCCGAAGAGAACCAGGTATCGAGGACATCGGTTTCCTGGCGGAGATCTGCGCTACCACAGTGAACGCAAACACTGGCGTCCTGCCGGGAGACGGTAATCTGATCACAGCTATTGCAATACCAGGCAGGGATACGATGGCCCCACCAGATTTGCCGACTGATGCACCAGTCCTTGATGTTGTACATCCACTCAAAGTAGGTTTTTTCCCACTGATCGGGAATGATCCGGGTACGGCCGTCCTTAACCGCCTCAATCGCCTTCTCGGCCAACGGGCCGACGTTCACGTACCACTGCTTGCTCATGTACGGTTCGATAACCGTCCGGCAACGGTAGCACTCGCCGACCGAGTTGCCATGCTCTTCGATCTTCTCCAAAAGCCCTTTGGCCTCAAGGTCAGTCAGTATTTGTTTACGGGCGGCATAGCGCTCCATACCGCAATAAGCGCCACCATTCTCATTCACATTGCCCGACTCATCAAAAATGTTGATGAACTCGAGGTCATGCCGTTTTCCCATTTCGAAATCGTTGAAATCGTGGGCCGGGGTGATTTTCACGGCACCGGTGCCGAACTCGAGATCAACATAATCATCGGAAATGATCGGGATCTCCCGATCAACCAGTGGCAACATGACGGTTTTACCGATCAGGTCGCCATAGCGCTCGTCCTTGGGGTTAACCGCTACCGCCGTATCACCGAGCATCGTTTCAGGACGGGTCGTCGCCACCACCAGACAGCGGTCAGTTCCCTTGACCGGATAGCGCAGATGCCAGAGGTTTCCCTTTTGCTCTTCATGCTCCACTTCCAGGTCAGAAAGGGCGGTATGGCAGCGTGGGCACCAGTTGATCAGGCGGTTGTCCCGATAGATAAGACCGTCCTCGTAAAGGCTAACAAAGACCTCGCGAACCGCGATGGACAACCCTTCGTCCATAGTAAACCGCTCGCGCTCCCAGTCACAGGAAGCGCCGAGATGCTTAAGCTGGTTGATGATCTGTCCACCCGATTCAGAACGCCACTGCCAGACCCGCTCGACAAAAGCCTCGCGCCCCAGAGAATGCCGATCTTGCCCTTCGGCGGCCAACTGTTTTTCGACCACGTTCTGGGTAGCGATTCCGGCGTGGTCGGTCCCCGGCATCCAGAGCACCTCATGGCCACACATGCGCTTCCAGCGCACCAGGATATCCTGAATGGTGTTATTCAGCGCATGCCCCATATGCAGCACGCCCGTCACATTGGGAGGGGGAATAACAATGGAATAGTGGGGATTGGGCGAATTCTCGTCAGCATGAAAACACCCCTGGCTCTCCCAAGCCTGGTACCATTTAGTTTCGACGTCCTGCGGCTCGTATCCTTTGGCCAGTTTCGGTTCCATGGACGGCTCGTCCTTCCTGCGTATAAATTTATTTCCGCCAGACTGCAGCGAATAATGTGGATAGCTACAAAAAGAAACGGGGATTTTATCAATCCCCATTTCATCCGTCAATAGGCGACAATCGCAATTGCCGCGCTTTTTAGATGTTCGCCCTACTTGACGTCTTCCTTGATGAGGCGAATTTCTTCCTTAATCAGGGCCTCGGCCAAATCAGGCACCACTTCCCAGGCAATTTTCTCCAGGATAGTCCCGGCCAACCGTTCGATAACCGCACCAGCCACCTTTTCGACAATTGCCTCAAGCTCTTCGTCACTGAGAGCCTGCACCCTGGACTCGACCGCCCCAGCCTGTGCAGCCACCGGAACCTCCAGCTCAGGCTCGGGGATTTCCAGCTCAGGCTCGGGGATTTCCAGCTCGGGCTCAGGGATCTCCAGCTCAGGCTCAGGGATTTCCAACTCGGGCTCAGGGATTTCCAGCTCGGGCTCAGGGATCTCCAGCTCGGGCTCGGGGATCTCCAGCTCAGGCTCAGGGATTTCCAGCTCGGGCTCAGAGATTTCCAGCTCGGGCTCAGAGATTTCCAGCTCAGGCTCAGGGATTTCCAGCTCGGGCTCGGGGATCTCCAGCTCGGGCTCGGGGATCTCCAGCTCGGGCTCGGAAACCAAGGCCACATCGCCAAAAAGATCTTCATCGGTTAATGTAGAAGCCTCGAGCGAGGCCGAGGGCTCCGTTTCGGCCTCCTCGTCAACGAACACGAAATCATCTTCCGTCGACTCAAAACCGAGATCATCCTCGTCCAGGATTTCTGCCTCTTCAAGAAGCAAAATATCCTCTTCTCCAAGCTCCATCAGTTCTTCTTCAACCGGCTCGGGTACCTCAGTTACCTTCTCTGACAAAGGTTCCTCATCCAGCACCCAAAGATCGTCATCCGTCGAAACTTGAGCCGAAACGGAGCCCCCTCCCTCATCTTCTTCGAAAACAAAAAGGTCGTCATCAGGGACTTCAGCAGGTTCGGTTTTTTTGATTTCAGGCACGACCTCAGCATCCGAAACCTCGGCAAAAGCGAAGGGCTCTTCCTCGGCAACAGGCTGAAGCGGTTCCGAAGTCACCTCTTCCTGAGTCCCCCAGATGTCATCCAGATCGGAACCGGCGGCAGACTCAGCCTCGACCGCAAGATCTTCATCTTCGAACGATACATCACCCCATATATCATCAGCGGTGACTTCAGCGGCGGCCTCTTCCTCTTCAGGTCCGAAAATATCTCCAAAATCAGAAGCCTCAGGCACATCCTCATCAGCGACAGCAGCCTCCGGGGCCACCTCAGCCACCGGCACCTCATCGAAATCTTCCCAGATATCGGCTTCAGCTTCGGCTTCGGTTCCAGGCACTGAGCCGGCGGAAACAAAAGACTCCACTGCTTCGACAGGAGATTCGACTGTAGGCTGTGGGGCTTCAGAAGGCGCAAGAGTCTCAGCCCCTTTATCGAGGAGCTCCCGAACCCGGGCAATCAAAGTCTGTGACTCAAAGGGCTTGGCAATCCAACCATCGGCGCCTGCGCTACTGGCCTTTCCCTCATCGAAAGGCTCAAAAGTTCCCGTCAACAGCAGCACGGGGACGCCAGCCAAGACAGGATCAGCCTTCACCGCAGCACAAAGCTCGTAACCGTTTTTACCGGGCATGAAAACGTCGGCCAGAATCAAATCGGGCCGCTGCGCCCGAGCCTGCTCCAAAGCTGAATCACCATTGTCGACAACAGTGAGATCAAAGTCTTCGTTAACAAAGGTAATCCCGATGACTTTCTGAATCGTGATACTATCGTCGGCGAGTAACAGCTTCCTGCTCATTCAAACCTCCTAGTTTCCCTGCGGGGGAGGATGCCGAAAATCCCAGAGAGATAATTCTGCAACATTGCGCCCGATATCCAAGAGGGGATAACGAACCTGTTCATAAACAAAAGTGCGCCCCGAGCCAGTATCATCCATGTCTGGACCACCTTCCAACCGGTCTTCTCGCCGATCGACGATGTGCAGAACGTTGTCCACCGGCAGCCCCACCACCCCAAACTCAGTACTGCAAACCACCACATAGGAAAAACAGTAATGGCTATCCTCGGGTTCCTCAATAAGCCAGTCTGGCTTCAATAACGGAATCGCTTCACCATCATGAATCAGCACCCCAACCAGAACCGGGGGCAACAACGGCAATGGGAAGATCCTTGGTTCCTGTAAAATAATCAAAATCTCTTCGACGTCCAGGGCATACACCCGCCCATGAAGAAGAAAAAGTGCAACCTGAGAACTCATGCCAGGCACCAGAATTGCTCAAGCCACAACGCATCACAGCGGACCAACGGTTCCTCACGCCAGAGCTCAATCGCATTGTAGGGCCTTGACCCAGGGAAGATGGATAGCCAGGGAGCACGGCAGGCAGAAAAGGCGGCAAGGGGGAAAATTCCCTCTATCCGACTGACCGGCACACTCCAAAATCCAGATTCGCCAACCAAAACCAACAGTTTAAGCGGATCACCGTAATCCATCTCTGACGAAATTCGGAGCAATGCCGTAAGATCGATGACCGGAATTTCCTGATCTCGACATGTCAACATCCCTAGAGAATAGGGCCCCGGACGGTTTCGGCCATCCGCCAACAGGTTAGCATCCTCTTCCCGGATCTCAACCAGATCATCCACAGAAAGGGAAAAACCGGATTCTCCCAGACGGAACACCAGCTTCATTCCGGCCGTACAGGGCATGTCCTCTCCTGGTCTGCAAACGCTATGAGATACTAACCAAAAGTCTCAAAATTGCCTAAAACGCTACCATAGCAAATCTTGTACTGTCAAGTATTTAATCAGGAAAATTCAATAGGTTAGGTCATTTAGAAGATCTTCCAGGACTGAGGAAGAAAGAGTCGGTGGTATAAATTAATCGCATATCGGTCCGTCATCCCTGCAATGAAATCAACGACCGAGACATCCAGACTGTCCCCGGGAATCCTGCGACCGCCATGTGCGACCAAAGCATTTTCGTTTTCTGCAAAGAAAACGAAGAGTTCACGCAAGACTCTGGACGCCTTTTCAAAATTCTCGTTAACCGTTGGAACCTGATAGACGTGTTCGAACAGCCAGGCCCTTAAATTGGAGATCGCTTCTGCGACCGGATCTGAGAGGCCAATCGTGCCCTTCTCGGCCGCTAAAGAATTTTCGACCATATCCGTAACCATGGTGCGAATCCGACAGGAGTGCGAATCGCCCAGCACCGCGACTATGGCTGCGGGGATCTGGCTA
>JBFHFM010000094.1:0-11119 GCA_041583595.1 Trichloromonas sp.
TCCTAATCAGCTCTATTACCCTTCCATCGTTGAGTCGTTGGTTACCACGGGGATCATTGCCGGTCACATTCTCTTCTTTGTGTTGATCGCCAAGTATTTTCCGATCTTCGAGCATCATCCGGAGACGGTCGATTATTCTATCCCTGATACGTTTAGAAAAATTGACGGCGCCGGCTCGGGAAATGAACCGACAGCCATCAATGCTGGCGGCAGTTCGGTATCTGGTCACCACTAATCCGAAGTAAATAGATTCACTTTAAAAAGCCTGCGGCATCGCCGCAGGCTTTTTTTGTTGCCCGGTTTCGTGGTAGGGCGACTGTAGGCTGGCCTGAAGATTAAGCTTTTTTAATTTGTGGCGGCACACTTTTTGCTTTGTGTCTTGAAATAAGTTTTGTTTCATGTTTGAGCTTTGAGTTGCCTGCTGAGGTCAGGGTGACTGTCGTGGACTTGGGGAGAATGGAGGCAAAATGAGGTGTCATGCAAATGTTCTGGGTCTTGGTCAAAAAACTGACAAGTTACGCCGTCTCACGGCTCAGGTACGGTTTCTATTTCTTATCTTTGCTTTTTTGATCTTGTCCCTCCAGGGTTTTTCGACGGCTTTGGCGGATGATCTCGCCGAAATGGGCCTTCTAGGGGACGAATTGACCCTCTTTGAAGATATTCCCTCGGTCTTTGGGGCGTCAAAATATGAACAAAAAATATCCGAAGCGCCTTCGTCTGTGAGTATTGTTACCGCCGCGGAAATTAAAAAGTATGGATATCGAACCCTTGCGGACATTCTGCAGAGCCAGCGCAGTTTTCATGTCACCAAAGACCGCAACTACACCTACGCTGCCGTTCGTGGTTTTGGTCCTCCTGGCGATTACAACAGCCGGATTCTGATTCTGGTCGATGGTCACCGGATCAATGACAACATCTATCAGAGTGGTTCGATCGGCCATGAATTTATCCTGGATGTTGATCTGATCGATCGGGTGGAGGTGATTCGTGGTCCCAGCTCGTCATTGTATGGCACCGGAGCTTTTTTCGCTGTTATTAACCTCGTCAGTAAGCGGGGACGGGATTTCCAGGGGCTTGAATTTTCTAGCGCTGCGGGGAGTGAAGAAGCTTTAGATGGTCGGCTCACCTACGGAAATCGTCCTGGGGGAGACCTGGAATGGCTGGTCAGCGGCACTGTCGGCGACCACCAGGGCGATGACTGGTACTACGAGGAGTTCGATGATCCGACGACTAATCAGGGCCTTGCTGTGGATCTTGACGGTGAAAGTTATCGCAACATCTTTTTGAAAGCCAGCGTTGGGGATCTTACCCTGAGCGGAGGCTATGTAAGCCGGAAGAAAGCTTATCCTACCGCCCCATGGGGGACCGTTTTCAATTATTCTGATTCGGAGACAGTGGATGACCGGGCCTACCTTGACCTCAAGTACGATCGCAGTTTTGAGCCTGGTTGGAACCTGGTCGGCCGACTCTTTTACGATTATTACTTTTACCGGGGCAAATATCCCTATGACTGGGCCGATTATGACGCCGAGCCTTCCGCCGACCCGGAGATCTACACGGCTCAGGACGAAGCCGAGGGGCGCTGGTGTGGAGGGGAGGTTCAGCTTTCAAGGCGTATCGGAGCGCATCAGCTCATCCTTGGAGGGGAGTATCGGGACAACCTGAAACAGGATCAGTTTTATTGGGATGACGAGGACGATCCGACCTCTTTGGCGCTCGACTCACATGAAAGCTCGAAGGTTTGGGCTGTCTTTGTGCAAGACGAGTTTCATCTGCACGACAACTTGAATCTGACCGTCGGTATTCGCCATGATGACTATTCAAACTTCGGCGGCACGACCAACCCGCGCCTCGCCCTGATCTACAATCCGCTGGAGAAAACAGCGTTTAAGCTTCTCTACGGTTCGGCTTTTCGAGCTCCCAATGTCTATGAGCAGTATTACAATGACGGCGGGCAGACTGCGAAATCCAATCCAGACCTCGGGCCGGAAACTATCAGAACCTACGAACTTGTGGTGGAGCAGTATCTGGGAGAAAATCTCCGCGCCGTGGCGACTGGGTTTTACTATGAGATTGAGGATCTTATCAATCTGCGCCTGGATCCTTCAGATGACCTGCTGATCTTCGATAACCTGGATGAAGCCGAGGCGGTCGGGTTGGAGCTGGAATTGGAAGGGAAGTGGGAGAGTGGTCTGGCGGGAAGGATCAGCTATACATATCAAGAAACCGAAAATAAGTTAACGGGCGAGATTCTGGCCAACTCCCCCAATCACCTGGCCAAGCTCAATTTGATCATTCCTCTGTGGCGCGATCAGGTCTTCATGGATATTGAAGAGCAGTACACCAGTAGCCGCATGAGCGTGGCCTCAAGCGACAAAGAGCAATGTGAGTTGGGCGGGTTTTCGGTCACCAATCTGACTTTTTTCAGCCAGAATTTGATAAAGGACCTGGAACTCTCCGTCAGTCTTTATAACTTGTTTGACAAAAAATACGAATCCGTAGGTTCAGCGGAACATGTGCAGTCAGGAATTGAGCAGGATGGTCGGACCTTCAGGGTCAAAGTCAGTTACCTCTTCTGAACGGCCACCATTGATGATTCGAAAACTACGAATTCTGTTGGGACTAACTTTCTTGCTGGGAATCCTCTTCGTTCCTGATGTAGGTACTGCTGCGTCCGTTGTTACGGTGAGAGTGGCGATTCTGAGTAGCTACGACGGCAAGGCGTCCGATGATGTGGTGGCGGGGATCAAACAAACCCTTTCCCCCCTGGGGTCCGGGTTGGTGCTTACGGTCTATCCGCTGCAGAAATCCGCTGACAAGGCGGCCCAGGCCGTCGCCGGGATCAAGGCGAACGGGGCGGACCTGGTCTTTGCCCTGGGCTCCCTGGCCCTGGAATCCATAGCTGATGAGCTGCCTGATCTGCCGATTGTGGCCACCATGATTTTGCGGGAGGAGGATATCCGCAAATACCCGCAGGCCACAGGCGTGCCCCTGGAATTTTCTGTTCAAGACCAGTTTAAGTGGATGCAAAAGTTTTTGCCGGCAGTAAAAAAGATCGGCGTGGTGTACAATTCTGATGAAAATCAGGCGCTGATCGAGCAGGCCAAATTGGCCGCACGCCCCCTGGGCTTGAGCTTAGTTGAGAAAACTGTAGCCGATCCTAAGGACCTTCCGGATGCCCTGGAGGGGTTAGCCAATCGGGCCGATGTCCTCTGGGGGCTTACAGACCGTATGGTTCTCACCCGATTGACCGCCAAAGATATCCTGCTTTTTTCTTTTCGCAACCGGATTCCCTTTGTCGGCCTCTCCGAAAGTTGGGTTGAGGCCGGCGCGCTCTATGCACTTGATCGGGATTATCATGATATTGGTGAACAGTGTGGGGAGTTGGCGATGAAGCTTTTGCGAGGGGGGTCGGTAACAACTCTTTCGCCGCAGTCACCGAGAACCGTCGTTTATTCCCTCAATATGAAAATTGCCCGACAGATGAAAACCGAGTTTGCCGAACCGCTGATAAAAAAAGCCGCCAAGCTTTATTAGGAGGTCGATGTGAATAATCGTATTCGAGGATTGGGTCTTGTGGCCAAATTAAGCACGCTGAGTATTGTGCTTATTGTGGCAACCTCACTGACCATCGTCCTTTACCTCATCCAGGGTGAGCGGCAAAAAAATTACCAGGACTTGCTCCAGCGCGGTTTTTTTCTCGCGACCCTGGTTGCGCAAAATAGCGAATATGGAATTTATACTGAAAATCAGGCTTCGTTGCGACAGCTTGTGGACAGTCTTTTCAGCGATGTGACCGTAGCTTACGCGGCCATCAGCAACCAGAACAAAAAGCTCCTGGTTTCCCGTGTCGCGGATGGTCAGGTCCGGATTCCGACGGAATTACAGCGTAAGCAATTCGATTCTGAAAGCAATATCTATTATGAGGAAGTCCTAGACCAGCGAGCAGGCAGGCATTACATCGACCTGCTGATACCCGTAATCAGTCTGTCTCAGGAGGCAGTGGATGACCTTTTTATGGATGAGCCGAATTCTGAGCTGCAGACGATCGGCTATGTTCAGGTCGGTCTTGATCTAGCTCCTCTTTCCCGGCGCGGCGATAAATTTATTGCCGATGCCTTGGTTGTCACCTTTCTGGTCGCGGTTTTGGGAGCCCTGTTAACTATTTTTCTGACCCGCAGGATCGCCGGACCGATAAAACGGTTGGCCAAAGCGGCACGGCAGATTTCCGCAGGTGACCTCAATCATCAGGTCGTCGTGGCCAGTAGCGGCGAATTGGCTGATTTAGGACACTCCTTCAACCAGATGCTTGGTGAATTGCGCAATTTCAGGGACGAGAAAGAGCGTCGGCAGCAGCTTCTCGAGGCGCAAGTTAAGGAGCGCACCCGCGACTTGGAGCAGACACGTGACCAGGCCGTGGCTCTGGCTGAGCAGGCTCAGGAGGCAAGCCGGGCCAAATCCCAGTTTCTGGCCAACATGAGTCATGAAATCCGTACCCCCATGAATGGCGTGCTGGGGATGACCGAGATGCTTATTGAAAGTAACCTGGACATGGAGCAGCGGCGCTTCGCCGATACCGTGCGGGCTTCGGGCGAGGCTCTGCTGGCGATTATCAACGATATTTTAGATTTTTCAAAAATAGAAGCCGGTAAATTGGAGCTTGAAAGTATCAATTTCGATTTGCGCCTGCTGGTTGAGGACGTCGCTCAGTTGCTGGCGACCCGGGCTCATGCCAAGGGGTTGGAGTTGGCGGTGTTGATTCCCGATGAGGTGCCGACGGCGTTATGCGGCGACCCCAGTCGTCTGCGGCAGATTCTGACCAACCTGCTGGGGAACGCCATCAAATTTACGGAGCAGGGTGAGGTGGTGGTGCGGGTTGCCGGTCTGGGACGGGTTGGTGAAAATGTACGTCTGCAATTTTCGGTCGAAGATACCGGTATCGGTATTAATGAAGATGAACGCCGTCGGTTGTTCCGGGCCTTCACCCAGGCCGATGGTTCGACCACTCGTAAATATGGCGGCACCGGGTTGGGGCTCGCGATCTCCAAAGAACTGGTCGAAATGATGGGCGGGCAGATCGATTGCGAAAGCGCGCCGGGGCAGGGGAGCACCTTCTGGTTCAACGTCCAGCTAGCCGTTAACCCGGCCGGTCACCAGGTCAAAGCGTCGCCAAGCTGCGAGCTGCGAGGGAAGCGGGTGCTGATTGTCGATGACAACGCTACCAATCGGGACATCCTCGAGCATCAGGCTGACAGTTGGGGGATGCTCCGGGCCAGCGCCGAAACCGGACCTCAGGGGTTGGCGATGCTCAATGCCGCAGTGGCTCAGGGGCACCCCTACGATCTGGTTATTCTGGATATGCACATGCCGGAGATGGATGGTTTGGAGGTCGCTCAGCGCATCAAGGCCGATCCCTCGCTTAGTGCGGCCCGGTTGGTCATGCTAACCTCCGTTGGTTTGCGTGGCGACGCCCGGTTGGCCAGGGAGGCCGGTATCATGGCTTACTTGACCAAGCCGGTGCGGCAGGCGGACCTGTTCAGTTGTTTGAAGGCGGTCATGGGGGCGGTGCACGAAACAGCTACTGCCCACCTGGTGACGCAATATAGCCTGGCTGAGGCGGAAAGAACCTTGACAGGGCATGTGATTTTGGCTGAAGACAATCCGGTCAACCAGCAGGTGGCGATGGGGATGCTGCGCAAACTTGGTATTCAGGTCACTTTGGCCTGCAATGGCAAGGAGGCGCTCGAAGCACTGAACCAGGCGACCTACGACATGGTTTTCATGGATTGCCAGATGCCGGTGCTGGACGGGTATGAAGCTACTTCGGCCATCCGGAAGCTGGAACGGGAGCATCTGCATGGGCAACATATTCCGATTGTCGCCCTGACCGCCAATGCCTTGGAGGGGGACCGGGAAAAATGCCTGGCCGCTGGTATGGATGATTATTTGAGCAAGCCTTTCAAGATGGATCATATCGCCGTTGTTCTTAAACGCTGGCTCCCTGGGGAGGCGGTGGCTTCCAAAGTAGAGACCGCTGCATCGAATGTGGCCGAGGCCGTTGAAAGGAACGCCCCTCAAGCCTCCGGACAAGAGGGACGGGGGGAGAGTCTGGGGGGGGACAGCGGGGTCCTTGAAGGCAAGGCATTGGATAACATCCGCTCTCTGCAGGTCGAAGGGGGGCCGGATATGCTGGCACAGATTGTCGGGATTTATCTCAAGGATACCCCTGAGCGACTGGCGTCGCTGAAGCAGGCCCTGGATGCCGGAGATGCGGAGGGGGTGCGCAAGGTCGCGCATTTTCTCAAATCCGGCAGCGCCAATCTGGGTGCCCTAGCCCTGGCCGGCCTTTTTAAGGCGTTGGAAGACTTGGCGAAGTCGGCTGATCTTGGGCCGGCTCCGCTACTGCTGGAGCAGGTGCTGGTGGCCTTCGAAAAAGTTCGGGCCGCTTTGTTGGCTGAGTTGGAGAACTGAGGATGGGGCTGTTGCGACAGAGAACGTCCCAGCTGATTCTGGTTGTGGATGATGATATCTCCATGCGGATGCTGATGCGAGCCGCCCTGCAACAGGCCGGTTTCGAGGTCGCCGAGGCTGAGAATGGCCTTGCGGCGATGGAAGTATTTGCAGAACTTCGCCCCGATGCGGTACTGCTCGATGTCATGATGCCGGAAATGGACGGTTTTGCGACCTGCCGAGAGATCCGCAAATTGCCGATGGGGCAGCATACTCCCGTGCTGATGGTGACCGGGCTCGAAGACATCGAGTCGATTCACCACGCTTTCGAGGCCGGGGCCACTGATTTTGTCACCAAGCCGATCAACTGGGTGATGCTCGCTTATCGGGTCCGCTACATGTTGCGCGCCAGCCAGGCTTTTTTTAAATTGAAAAAAAGTCAGGAGCATCTGGCCAAGGCGCAGTCCATGGCACAGTTGGGGCATTGGGAGCTGATTCCTCGAACCGGGAAAATCCTCTGTTCGGCTGAATTCAGTCGCATTCTGGGGTTGGTTTTTTCGGAGGAAGAGGTCGATTACCAGGTACTGTTTGACCCGATACTCGGCGAGGAGAAAGAACAGATCCGCATGACCATCGATAGGGCGCTGAAAGAGAAGATGCCCTACAGCGTCAATTATCGAATTCTTCTGCCCGATGGTCGGGAACGGGCTATCCTGAACCAGGGCGAAGTGGTTTTCGATGAAGAGCTCAATGAAAGCCTGGTTACGGGGATTATTCAGGACGTCACCACCTTGAAACAGGCCGAAGAACAGATCCGTTACCTGGCTTACTACGATGGTTTGACGGGGCTGGCCAACCGAACGTTGTTTAACGATCGCCTGACCAAGTCGCTGGCGATGGGTATTCGCAACAATCGGCCCATGGCCTTGTTGTTTCTCGACCTGGATCGTTTCAAGCGGATTAATGATACGTTGGGGCACCATGTTGGCGACCTTTTGTTGAAAAACGTCGCCGAGCGTCTCAATCATTGTGTTCGCGGCACCGATTCGGTAGCCCGCATCGGGATCGATGAGTCGAACGCTTGCGTGTCCCGTTTGGGCGGTGATGAATTCACCATTCTGCTGAGCGAAATAGCGCAACCCGAAGATGCGGCCAAGGTCGCCCAGCGGATTATCGAGGCCATCCCGCAGCCGATGATTTTGGCCGGCCAGGAAGTCATTGTCACGAGCAGTATTGGAATCAGCGTATTTCCCATCGATGGGAGGGATCCTGAAACGCTGATAAAAAATGCGGATATGGCGATGTATCATGCCAAGGAAAATGGACGAAACAACTTTCAGTTTTACAAGGACTTCCTGACCGTCAGCGTAACCGATCGCCTGGGGATCGAGAACGATATTCGCAAATCGCTCAGTCGGGGAGATTTCCAGCTTTATTATCAGCCGCAGGTCGATATTCTGAGCGGGGAGATCATTGGTGCTGAAGCGTTGATCCGTTGGCTTCACCCGGTTCGGGGCATGGTCTCTCCCGGCGAGTTTATTTCGATTGCAGAGGACACGGGATTGATCGTGCCAATCAGTAAGTGCGTACTGAAAATGGCTTGTGAGCAGAGCAAGAAGTGGCAGGATGTCGGCTTAAAGCCTGTCCGGGTTGCGGTTAATCTGTCGAGTCGGCATTTTGGCCAGCAAAAAATAGTGGAAATGGTGCGGGAGGCTCTGGTGGCCAGTCAACTCGACCCCCGTCACCTGGAAGTGGAGTTGACCGAAAGTGCCTTGATGGAAAACAAGGAGGATGCTCGAGTTGTTTTACAGCATCTCAAAGAACTTGGGTTAACTATTGCTATTGATGATTTTGGTACCGGTTATTCATCATTGAGTTATTTGAAAAACTTCCCCATCGACACCTTGAAGATCGATCGCTCTTTTGTCCGGGACATCCATTCCGACCCGAGTGATGCCGCCATCATTCGGGTCATTGTGGCTATGGCTCTTGAACTGGAATTGAACGTGATTGCCGAAGGGGTGGAAAGCCGGGAGCAACTCGAATTTTTACGTAAACTTGGATGCAAGCAAGTGCAGGGGTTCTTCTTCAGCCAACCGCTGCCAGCCAGTGAGTTTGCCGAACGGCTAAGACAAGGGACCTTTATCGAAATGCTTTGATCTGAGTCTTCTCTTCGATTCGGTCAGCATCCGTTACTCACCCTGGGGCGCAAGTCCCCCCTCCTCAATTTTTTCGCACTCCCAGAGCCCGTAGGTTTTCCCCGGTGATAGCACAATTCCCAGGCGGTTGTTCCGGCCTTCTCCTGCACGATTTACCGCCTGTGGCTGTCCCTGAAACCGGATTATTTCCATGGTCTGAGCCGCTGCTTGTTGTATACATGTGACCCAGTTGGGCCAGAATGACCCATGCGTTTGAGCCTGGCTGGAGATAAAGTCTTTAAAAACGGGCGAATATGGTTGGCATGCATGATGCAAAAATTTGTATCGTTTTACTTTGTAGCCACAAGCCATTTTTCAGGAGTTTGGATCGAATGAAAGAACAGGCTGGGAAAAAAATTTTCCGTATGGCCAAGGGGGTGCTCGAAGCGGCGGAGCGCGACGTGGTTCAGGAGTTTCCGCTCAAACTGACGGTTAACGGGCGCGAACTGGCGACGCTGATCGCTTCGCCCCATCAGCTCAATTTTCTGGTGGCCGGTTTTTTGCGCAACCAGGGGTTTGCTGAGCACCTCGACGATTTTTTACAGCTGGGCATCTGTTCCGAGTTTGGGGCAGCCCAGGTGCGTTTGAAGGGGGAGATCCCCGAACGGTTAAAACCGACCCTCACCTCCGGGTGTGGCACCGGCATCAGTTTCAGTCTGCCGGAGGTCGCTGCGCCGGTTGCGTCCGCCGTGATGGAAGCCGCTCCATTTGCTCCCGATGCAGTGTTCGCTCTGATGAAAGAACTGCACCGTCGGGCCGAAAATTATCAGAGTCATGGCGGCATTCACTCGGCTGCGGTTGGTGATGGCCAGCGTCTGCTTCTCTATGCTGAAGACCTGGGTCGTCACAACACTCTCGACCGTATTGCCGGCGAAGCTCTGTTCAAAAAGATGGACCTGGCTGGAAAGATGCTGGTCACCTCCGGGCGGGTTTCTACCGAGATGGTGGCCAAGGCGAATCGTCTCGGCATCACCCTGATCGCTTCGCGCACCTCGCCCACCGATATGGCGGTGCAGATGAGTGAAGCAGCAGGCATCACCCTGATCGGTTACCTGCGCGGCGACAGTTTCGAGGTTTACTCTCATCCTGAGCGTCTGGCTGCGCCTCGACTGCTGCCGAAAATCGCCGGAGTTACCGGGGTTATTCTGGCGGGAGGCGAGTCGCGCCGGATGGGGAGCGACAAGGCCCTCCTTCCCCTGCTCGGTGGTCGCTTCATTGAACGCGTTTATCGACAGATGGCCGAATTGTTTGAAGAAGTCATCCTGGTAACCAATTCGCCCTCGTTGTACGCGGATCTCCCCTGCCGTAAAGTCCCTGACATCTACTACAAGCAGGGATCGCTGGCGGGGATCCACTCGGGGCTTTGCCATGCCCGCAGTGAGCAGGCCTTTGTGGTGGCCTGCGATATGCCGTTCCTTTCCGGTCCGGTGATTCGCCAGCTCTGCGCTCTTGGTGAACAGGCTGATGTCGTGATTCCCCGAAGCGGATATGGTCTCGAGCCGTTGCATTCTCTCTATTCCAAAACCTGCCTCCCGGCCATTGAGCAGGTTCTCGATGCCGGTCGGCGCAAGATTGTTCTCTTCTTCCCTGAGGTTCGGGTGGTCGAAGTCGCCGGGGCCGAATTGCTGCAGATTGATCCCGAGGGGATGTCCTTTCGCAATATAAACACCCCGCAAGA
This sequence comes from Trichloromonas sp., assembly GCA_041583595.1. GTDB lineage: Bacteria > Desulfobacterota > Desulfuromonadia > Desulfuromonadales > Trichloromonadaceae > Trichloromonas. Next base: position 10,327 of record JBFHFM010000094.1, read on the forward strand.
ATATTTTGCCCTGCGTGACCGGGTGCCGGTGATCAAGGGCAGTGAAAGCGAAGATGAAAAAAATACAGCCGGGCCTGAAGATTTTACAAATGTAGGTAGGCAGATGTTTTAAAAAACGATATTATGTACTGGTTTCTCCGAATCGTATGGCCTGTCGGGAATATCTCTATGGTGTGCGATCTACGGGTTCTGCTGGAAACGGCAGTGCCTCCCTTTTGGAAAGGAGTCCCTCGGTTGATCGGTGTTCAGTGCCGATGCGAGGCCCTTTTCCTTTTGGGAAGGGCTTTTTTATTTTTTTTATTTCATAGAACAAATCAACCAAGGAGACCCACACATGTTTAATGCCCGTTTTATTCTCAGTCTGCTTCTGCTTCTGACGACTCTGGTTCCTTCGCTGGCCGGCGCCGAAGAGCGACTACGCCTGGCGACCACCACCTCGACGGAAAATTCGGGCCTGCTGGCTGAATTGCTGCCTCCCTTTGAGAAGGCCAATGACTGTAAGGTCGACGTGATCGCGGTCGGTACCGGCAAGGCCATCAAACTCGGGGAGGCGGGCGATGTCGATATTGTCCTGGTTCATGCCAGGGCCCAGGAAGAGGCTTTCGTGGCTGCCGGTTTCGGGGTCGAACGCAAGGATGTCATGTACAATGACTTCGTATTGCTTGGTCCTGCTGGTGACCCGGCCGGAGTTCTCGGTAGCTCCGATGTCGCTGAGGCAATGAAAAAGATTGCGGAGGCCTCCGCGGTCTTCGTTTCTCGCGGGGATCAATCCGGGACCCACAGCAAGGAAAAA
>JBFHFM010000095.1:0-10995 GCA_041583595.1 Trichloromonas sp.
CGCACACCCGCGTTCCAGTAAGGAACAAAAGCGCGACTGTAAAGATGCCCGTCTAGCCGGTCCACGAGAAACCAGACCGTTGCGCTAACGGTGGCGAGGAAAATACCTCGTCGCAACCCTCCATACCAGGTGGCAAATGCAGTCGGCACCAAATAGAAGATCGAAAAGGACATCTCGTAACCTGTGAAGTAATCAATCACCGCCAGCACGGCAACCAGAACCAAAGAGACGAGGGTAATTTGAAAGGCAGTCTTTTCATCAAAAAGCGCGTCAAGACGAGCAAACATCATGGGATCTCCTCAAGGTTTCGACAACCGGTCGAGCCGTCGCGCTTTGGTATTTCACAAATAAAAAAGCCAAAAGGGGGGATAGAGCCAAAGCAGCCCCACCGAATGTGATTCGGAGGGGCTGCTTTGGCTTAGCCCCCGGAGTGATTAACAAAATCATCCCCTCAGGCCTCTGGCCCAACTAAGCGGTAAAAGTCAGCTTTCGATCCAAATCCATCGAACGAGACACCCGCTTGGCTTCGGCAATAGTGATAACATCCTTCTTGCAGAGTTCGATCAGGTGCTGGTCCATACTCTGCATATTGTACTGGGCACGCCCTTTTTCAATGTTTTGCTCAATTTCATCAAGGCGTCCTTCCCGAATACAGGCTTGGATAGTGGTGGTCGAACGCATCACCTCGATAACCGGGACGATATTTTCTCCAGATTTGTCCTTGATCAATCGCAATGAAACGGTGGCCACGAGAATGTCGGCGAGTCGCTGACGGACGATTTCCTGAGAGTCAGGAGGGAAATGGCCGACCAGACGGTTGATGGTGGATGCCGCATTCTGGGTATGCAGGGTTGAAAATACCAGATGTCCGGTTTCAGCCGCCTTGATGCAGGCATCGATGGTTTCAAGGTCGCGCATCTCGCCGACCATGATCACATCGGGGTCCATGCGCAGGGAGGCCTTGAGCGCGGAATTAAAATCGTCAGTATCAATGCCGACTTCTCGCTGAATAATGCAACTCTTGTTAGAGGTAAACAGAAATTCAACCGGATCTTCAATGGTGATGATATTATAGCTGTATTTCTCATTAATAAAACGAAGCATTGAAGCCAGGGTGGTCGATTTGCCGTTACCAGTCGGGCCGGTGACCAGAACCAAACCATTGGGGGCCTTGACAATTTCTTCGAGGACCGCGGGCAACCGCAGTTCCTCGAAGGAACCGACCGTGGGCGGAATCACCCGCATAACGATGCCATAGGATCCCCGTTGACGAAAAATGCTGACCCTGAACCGACCGCCATTAGCCAGCGAATAGGATGCGTCGCATTCCCGCAGGTTATCCGGCAGAGTGCGACCATTGTGCTCCAGGATTTTCCCGGCGATAAATTCGGTATCCGCAGGTGTCAACTTGGCCAACTTGGAGCGCAGCAGTTGCCCGCGAGCTCTAAAAAATGGCGGGTTGGCCACCTCAAAATGCACGTCAGACACCCGTTTTTCAAAGGCGATTTCAAGAATATGGTTCAAGGTTTTCATGTCCATGGTCGGTCCCTTTATCCGTTTTGCAAAACATCAATGGTCAATGAATCATTGAATTAAAAACTGCGCATCATCCCTGTGCGGGGGCCTTGTCGAGTTGCCGCCGGTAAAGAGTGTTTTCGAGGATCAAACCGGCCTGACCAGCGAGAATAGCCAGCGAATCGAGGGGCACGCAACCGGCCGATTCCGACCCGAAATCGCCGTAAATCATAGCAATGGCCCGGCCGCGACTACAGATCGGCAGGAGCAGCACCGACTTGGACAGGGGAGCACCGATGCGGGAGAACAGATGGGTGTCTATCACCTCGTCGTCGCAGCCTCCGTAATACAACTGGCCATCAGCCAAAACCTTGTGCAACAGCGACGGCGCATCCAGGGAAATTTTAAATTTCAAGGGCGGTGACGGCCCCAGATTTTTATCCTGCCCCATCCCGATCCCCCGCTCAGCGATCAATTCGCCGGGACGAACAATAAAGGTCAGGGATCGCTCGCAGCAACGCGCCACTCGCTGCAACAAGGCAAGGGAAAGCTCCTGGGCCTCGTGAAGGGTCTGCAGACTGGCCAGTTCTTCCCTGAGTTCACCAAAAGAAAGCGGCCCCTGGGCAGCAAAATAGTCCTTGATATAGGCCCGCAGGGTCTCAAAAAACCGAATCAGGCCGGTCATGGAAGCGTCTTCCAGCCTAGGCCTGGGAAACACTCCCCTGGCCCCATCCCGATAGGCCTGCAAAGAAAAATCCCCGTTATCTACCGGAGCAAATTGCAGGGTTTGCACCTGCGGATAGATTTCTCTTTTCTGCCGGCGCAGACGAATCAGATCCTCCTGCGTCCAACCGACCACCGAGTCGTCAGGAAGATCAAAGACCAGAAGCGGAATCATCCCCTTGTTCAGCGACTGGTCCAGAATCAGATCAAGATCCCCTTCGTCATCGGTGGTGAAGATCAAAACCTCGAGAGACTTGCAGAGCGTCATGACGATGTATCGAGCCAGCGCATCCCGACTTACAAAGACCAGCGCCCGGCCCGCGTTCGCAGGCTGAGCCGAATACTCCCCCTCAACCGGCCTCGCGGAGTAAGAAAGCAGAAAATCGACCAACCGTGCCCGGTCGTCGCCTGCCACCTTGGGAATCAGGTCGGCAACCTTCCGCCGGTGGATATCAGCCGGGTCAACCACCTCAATACTGGTAAAGATCTCGGGAATTTTCGTTTCAAGATGATCAAGTTCACCGAGTCCGAGATCATCTGCAGAAAGCTCACAACCAGCAGCATCGGTCTCGGGCTCGGTCTCGGCAGCAGCCGCACTTCCGGTCTCAACGGTGGCTGCGGTGGCCTCTTCTTCCCATTTTTCTTCCTCAAAGCCGCCGTCACGATTCTGTTCATCAAATACCCGCAGGGCATCCATCAACACCCGCTGGGTATCAAGGTTAATCTCCTGATGGAGCATTTCGGGAAAATAGCGATACTCGTCAGAGATGATATTGGCTTCCATGTCGAGCGTAAAGGTTCCGCGAGTCCAACGCAGCATTTCGACCACGGTCATCTCGATCAGGCTTTTGAGCCCTTTGTATGCATCTTCTTTTTTCAGATGCCCCCGTTCGATGAGGATGGCGATCAACGGCTTGCGGTCAACTCCGTCCTTCTTCTGCTCAGCCAGGGCGTTATCACAGAGTTCGGGAGTTATGACCTGCATATCGACCAGAATTTTACCGATACGAACGCTGGTATTGGAATGGTTGGCGCTTGTAATATAGCCTTCACTGAAAACCAGCTGGCTTTCCCCCCGTCCCCCTTTAACAAAGAGGGTCCCGGATTTTCGAGTTGAATGCAATAATTGAATAACATCAACGATGGGCAGGTGTTCCAGATCGCCAGTAAAGGACATTATCTACTCTCTCTCGGAAATGTGAGGGAACGAACAACAGCATTTCGAGTGCAAGCGGCAGGCCGAAATTTTTATTCAGTGAAACAAAATGAAGAAATTGAAGAGGAATAAGGCCTAAATTAATCCAAACTAGCCGGCATTGCAAGGATAGTTATACTGACATTGAATCCGAAACAGAGCCTTAAGCGCTTGACTACAGCCGGCGCAAAACAGCTGTAAGGCTTTGTTTTGTTTGGCTGTCTGTGCTATTCTGTCGACGCGTTTCAAGAACTCACAAATATCACATCTCACAGGATACACATGTCTGACGAAAAACCGATTATTGAAATTTTTTCCGACGGTGCCTGCAGCGGTAATCCGGGACCAGGCGGCTGGGGAACTCTCCTCAGGCAAGGAAACACGGTCAAGGAACTCTCTGGCTATGCCGCCGAAACCACCAACAACCGCATGGAACTGATCGGCGCCATCGAAGGACTGGCGGCTCTAAAGCGCCCCTGCCAGGTCCACCTGACGACCGACTCCCAATATGTCAAAAAAGGGATCACCGAGTGGATCCACAACTGGGTCAAAAAGGGCTGGAAAAATTCGCAGAAAAAGGATGTCGCCAACCGCGATCTCTGGGAGCAGTTGCTGGAACAGACCCGCAAGCACGATGTACAATGGCACTGGGTGCGGGGGCACGCCGGTCACGCCGAGAATGAGCGCTGCGACGAACTGGCTCGGGCCGCCATCGCCAATGGACAGAGAGGAAATTCCTGCTAAAATGATTAAATAAACCCCGATCTTTCCAGCGGGGCTATTTTTATGTCAATCAATCCCAAGCGTGAGACCCAGCCCTCAGTCCGCGAAATCACGTTGAAAGAATAAGCCGCATGCCTGCACTTGCCACCGCATCCCATCTGCCGCCGGCACCGCCGGGGGGGGAGAGTCCTCCTTCTCCGGAGGCTCTTTTGACTCTTGGCCTGTATGCCAGCATCGCGCTCTTCCTTATCGCCACCCTGCTCTTTCTGGCCTGGTTCCTTGGCCATAAAACCCGCTCTCCGCAGAAGAGCGAACCCTACGAATCGGGAATCGCTCCTTCCGGGGCGGCCCGCCTGGTCGAACCAGTCCCCTTCTATCTGGTCGCCATTTTCTTCATCGTCTTCGACGTCGAGGCTATCTTCATCGTTTCCTGGGCGGTCGCCTGGGACTTGCTCGGCTGGGCCGGTTTTATCCAGATCAGCTTTTTTATCGTCATCCTCTTCCTCGGCCTGGTCTACCTGTGGAAAATGGGTGGCCTCGACTGGGGACCGAGCGCCCAAAGGCGCACCCGGAGGAGCGGATGAGCGAAGAAATCCCCAACAACGTCATCCTTGCCAGCCTCGACGACGCCATCAACTGGGGGCGCAAAAACAGCCTCTGGCCGATGTTCTTCGGCCTCTCCTGCTGTTTCGTCGAGATGACCACCAGCCTGACCCCGCGCTTCGATTTGGCCCGCTTCGGCTCCGAAGTCATGCGCGGGTCCCCAAGGCAGGCCGACCTGATGGTCATCTCCGGCACCCCTTTTAAAAAAATGGGTCCCTCGATCCTGCGCCTGTACGAGCAGATGGCCAATCCCAAGTGGGTTATCGCCATGGGCAGCTGCGCCAACTCGGGGGGGATGTACGACGTCTACAGCGTCATCCAGGGAGTTCACCAGATCGTCCCGGTCGATGTCTACATCCCCGGCTGCCCGCCCCGTCCCGAAGCGTTCATGCAGGGACTGCTGATGCTGCAAGAAAAAATCGCCCGCGAGGAACGCCCGGCCCGCAAGGTGTTCGGCCTTTCCGGCGGCAGCGAGGGAACCACGGCGCCGGTGCTGATCGACGGCGTGAGCAAAAACCGCGACCCCCGCGGTCCCGGCTACGGTAACAGCCCGCTGCGCGGCAGTTCACAACAGCATCCGCACTTCAAAGGGAGCCGCAACGCCGAGATCTGGACGCCGCCGCAACCGAAGATCGAATTTCCCGCTTCGACTGGCGGCCTCCGGCGGGCCCTGGCCGAACGCTTCGGCGACCGCGTCCGCGAAGAGCAGTCGGCGGCCGATATGTCGACCCTGCTGACCAGCCCGGAGCTGGCCCCGGAGTTACTGCGTTTTTTGAAAAACGAATCCCCGCTACGCTACCGGCGCCTTGAAGACCTCACCGCTGTCGATGAAAGTACCCGCCAAATACGCCCCGAGCATGACCTGACTCTGGTCTACCACCTGCTCAACTTCGACGACCCCGGCTACCTGCGGGTCAAGGTGCCGCTGAGCGGGGAGCAACCCACCGCCCCCAGTATCACCGACATCTGGCCGAGCGCCAACTGGTATGAGCGGGAAGTTTTTGATATGTTCGGCATCCGTTTCGCCGGGCATCCCGACCTGCGCCGTATTCTCATGCCCGACTCCTGGGAGGGTCACCCGCTGCGCAAGGAGCACCCCTTCCGCGCCACCGAGATGCCTGCGTACACCGCCGCCACAGCTCAGACCATGCTGCCGAAAGACGGCGCCGCCTTTTTCAAAGGCAAACGCCTCGCCCCGGGTGAAGAATCGATGATTCTCAACCTCGGGCCCCATCACCCCGGCACCCATGGCGTACTTCGACTGGTGCTCAAACTCCAGGGGGAAGAAATCGCCGATATCGACGCCGACATCGGCTACCACCACCGTGGCGCCGAAAAAATGGCCGAACGCCAACACTGGAACCAGTTCATCCCTTACACTGACCGCATCGACTACCTGTCGGGATCGCAGAACAACCTGGCCTACCTGCACCCGCTGGAGACCCTGCTCGGCGTCGAGGTGCCGGAGCGCGCCGAGTTCATCCGGGTGCTGCTATGTGAGCTCTTCCGCCTCAGCAATCACCTGGTCTGGCTCGGCACCTTCGCCCACGATATCGGCGCCATGACCCCGGTTTTCTACGCCCTCGATTCGCGCGAAAAAATCTTCGACATCGTCGAAATGATCACCGGCGGCCGCATGCATCCTTCGTGGTTCCGCATCGGCGGGGTCCCCAAGGATCTGCCAGACGGCTGGAAGACAGTGGTCGACACCTTCACCCGCGACTTCGCCGCCCGCATCACCGAGTTTGACCAGCTCCTCAGCGACGGCCCGATTTTCCGGGTCCGCACCGAAGGGGTCGGCGTCATTTCCCGCGACCAGGCCATCGACTGGGGAATCAGCGGCCCTAACCTGCGCGCCACCGGAATGGCCTGGGACCTGCGCCGGGCGATGCCCTATTCGGGTTACCAAAAGTTCGACTTCGAGGTCGCTACCGCTCAGGGCGGCGACAGCTTCGCCCGCTACCGGGTGCGCCTCGAAGAGATGCGCCAGAGTCTCGCCATCGTCCGCCAGGCCGCCGATAAAATGCCGGCAGGACGCTGGATCTGCGACGACTACCGTTACGCTTACCCGAAACGGGAGGATGGTCTCAAAGACATCGAAAGCCTGATCCACCATTTCGTCAACGTCAGCCGCGGGATGACCGCGCCGCGTGGCGAATGCTACCGGGCCATCGAGTCGAGCAAGGGCGAATGCGGCTACTACGCCATCTCCGACGGCGGCAGCATCCCCTACCGGATGCGCATCCGCACCCCGTCCTTCCCCCATCTGCAGGCGGTGCCGATGGTGAGCAAAGGCTGGCTGGTAGCCGACCTCATCACCATCCTCGGTTCCATCGACTTCGTGCTGGCAGATTTGGATCGTTAACCTATGAGCGAAATTCTGACACCAGAAACTATCAAGGACTTCACCGCCAAGGCCGCCGCAACCGCCCACCCTCGAGAGATGGTCATCGACCTGCTGCGCGCGATTCAGGAGCAGCAGGGTTGGGTTTCCGACGAAGGGGTCGAACTGGCTGCAAAAATCCTTGGCATTCCGGTGATCGAAGTCGAAGAAGTCGCCACCTTCTACGACAAGATTTTCCGCCAGCCGACAGGGCGTCACGTCATCCACCTCTGCGACTCGATCTGCTGCTGGAGCCGCGGCGGCGAAGAGATCGCCCGCTACCTGCAGCAGCAACTCGGCATCGGCCCCGGGGAAACCACCGCCGACGGTGCCTTCACTCTCCTGCCGACCTGCTGCCTGGGTGCCTGCGGTGAAGCCCCGGCGATGATGATCGGCCGGGAAACATTTGGGAATCTGACCGAAGAGCGGATCGACGAAATTCTGGATTTGAAACGAAAAACGTAGGGACGCTGCTTGCCGCGCCCTGATCGCCCCCAAAATATGACGTAGGGACGATCCTTATGATCGCCCGCTTTTAACGTTTGACTGGACAGATTTAAAGACGAAACCAGGGCGAATACAAGATTCGCCCCTACGGACCCCTGAACGGATTTTATGACCACTTACCCGCAGCTCCTTTTCAAAAATCGTCATCTCGGCGAAACGGTCTTCATCGACGGCTACCGCAAAAGCGACGGCTATGAGGGCCTGGCCAAGGCGCTCAAGGAAATGAGCCCGGCCGAGGTGCGGGAGACGGTGAAAGCCTCGGGCCTGCGCGGCCGGGGTGGTGCGGGTTTTCCCACCGGGGTCAAGTGGAGCTTTTTCCCCAGCGACCAGCCCGGCGAAAAATACCTGGTCTGCAATTGCGACGAGATGGAACCGGGCACCTACAAGGACCGGGTTTTTCTCGAGACCGACCCGCATCAGCTGGTGGAAGGGATGATCATCGCCGCCTACGCCATGCAGATTCCGGTCGGCTACATCTTCATCCGCTATGCCTATGCCCGTGCCACCGCCGCCCTGGAACGCGCGATTGCCGAAGCGAAAGGAGCGGGTCTGCTGGGTCCAAACATCCTCGGCAGCGGCTTTGCCTTCGAATTGCATCTGCACGGCAGCGCCGGTCGTTACATCTGCGGCGAGGAGACCGCCCTGCTCAACGGCCTCGAAGGTAAGCGCCCCAACCCGCGCAGCAAGCCCCCCTTCCCGGCGGTCAGGGGGCTGTTCGGCAAACCGACCACGGTCAACAACGTCGAGACCCTGGCCAGCGTGCCGCACATCATCACCGGCGGCGCCGACTGGTTCAAGGAACTGGCCGCCACCGAAGAAGGGGCCGGCACCAAGCTCTTCGGCCTCTCCGGCCATCTGGAAAAGACCGTCTGCCTGGAACTCCCCATCGGTGTCAGCCTGCGTGAAGTGGTGGAAGAACACGGCGGCGGGGTCTGGAAGGGGCGCAAATTCAAGGCCTGCCTCCCCGGCGGCGCCTCGACCCCGTACCTACGGGCCGAGCACCTCGACACTCCGCTCGACTTCGGCCCGCTGGAAAAACTCGGCAGCCGCCTAGGCACCGGCGGGGTGACGGTCTTCGACGAGACGACCTGCATGGTGGCGGCGACCCTCAACCTGACCCGCTTCTTCGCCCGCGAGAGCTGCGGCTGGTGTACCCCCTGCCGTGACGGCCTCCCCTACGTCTGCTGGCTGCTGGAGAAAATCGAAGCAGGCCAGGGATCGCTGGACGACATCGACAACCTGCGCGGCCAGTTGCACAACATCAACGGTCGCTCCTTCTGCGCCCTGGCCATGGGCGCCATGGGACCGGTGGAAGGGCTATTGAAATTGTTCGAAGAAGAACTGGTCGATCATATAAAACAGGGCAAATGCCCGGTGAGATGATGGAAACCGAATGCCGACCCTGACCATCGACAACCAGACCCTGACCGTCCCTGACGGCACCAACGTCCTCGAAGCCGCCAAGCAGCTGGGGATTCACATCCCCCATTTCTGCTACCACGAGGCGCTGGGAGCGGTGGGCGCCTGCCGTCTGTGCGCCATGAGCTTCCTTGAGGGACCGGTCAAGGGGGTACAGATGGCGTGCATGGTCGAGGCCAAGGACGGCATGGTTGTCACCACCCTCGATAAGGAATCGATGGATCAGCGCGCCCACGTCATCGAGTGGCTGATGATGAACCATCCCCACGACTGCCCGGTCTGCGACGAGGGGGGGGAGTGCCAGCTGCAGGACCTGACCATCGCCGGCGGCCATTCAATCCGCCGCTACGAAGGACCGAAACGCACCTGCACCAACCAGCAACTCGGGCCCTTCATCGAACAGGAGATGAACCGTTGCATCCAGTGTTACCGCTGTCTGCGCACCTATCGCGACTACTGCGGAGGCGACGACTTCGGCGTCATGGGATCACGCAATCGACTCTTTTTCGGCCGTTTCCGCGATGGGCGACTGGAAAGCCCCTTCTCCGGCAATCTGGTCGATGTCTGTCCAACCGGCGTCTTCACCGACAAAAGCTACCGTTTCACCAGCCGCATCTGGGATCTCGAAGAGGCCCCCTCAATCTGCCCGAACTGTTCCATCGGCTGCGCCACCATCCCCGGGGGGCGCTTTCGCGAGCTGCAGCGGGTCCGCTCCGGAGTCAACCAGCAGGTCAACGGCTTTTTCATCTGCGATCGCGGCCGCTTCGGTAGCGGTCACGTCAACCACCCGGAGCGGCCGCGCATCCCTCACATCTCCGGCCATGACAGCGGCTGGAGCGAGGCGATCGCCGAGGCTAAAAAACGCATCGAGACGATGGTTAGCGAACACGGCGCAAACAGCGTGGCCCTGCTCGGCTCGCCCCGGGCGACCCTGGAAGCCAACTTTTTGCTACAGCAGTGGGCGCAGCAGATCGGCACCCCGCATCTCACATTCGATCCTCACCCCGGCCAAGACCGCGCCGCCCGGGTCGCTGCCGCGCGTCTCGGGGATAAAACCCGCAGCCTTGAGGAGATCCGCCACAGCGACCTGATCGTCGTGGTCGGCGCCGAGCCGCTGGCGGAAGGGCCGCTACTGGCCCTGGCCCTGCGTCAGGCAGTACGCAACGGCGGCAAAGTAATGGTACTTGATCCCCGCCCGGTACAACTCCCCTGTGCGTTTGAACAGCTGCCGCTGGCGGCGGAGCGACTACCGGCAGCGCTGGCGGTCTTGACCGGCGGAGAAATGACGGCGTTCAACCAAACCGAATCCGCCTTTTTGGCCCAGATCACCGGAGGGCTGTCCCAGGCGCAAAAACCTGTGCTCGTCGGCGCCGTCGACCTGCTCGGTGAAACCGGTATCCATGGGCTGCTCGACACCAGTGAAGCCCTGAGCACCCCGGAGCGTCCCTGCGGCGCCATGCTCCTGCTTTCCGGCCCCAACAGCTACGGCTGCGCCCTGCTGGCCGGAGACGGTCCCGATTTCGACCAACTCCTCGACCTGATTCAGGAGGGGCGCATCCGCGCCTTGGTCTGTCTTGAAACCGACCCCTGCGGCGACAACCCGGATCCAGGCCGGGCCGAAGCGACCCTGTCGCGCCTCGACGCCCTGATCGTCCTCGACGCCCTCCCCACCGCCACGGTCAAGCGGGCCGACCTGCTGCTGCCGACCACATCGACTGCCGAGCAATCCGGCAGCTTTGTCAACAACGAGGGACGTATGCTGGCCTTCGAACGGGTCATGCAACCGGGAGAACCGATCCGGATCACCGGCGCCGGCAACCATCCGCCCCGGACCTTTCTCAGCGACACTCCGGGCGCCCTGCCCTGTCCGGCCTGGGCGGTGCTGGCTGACGTGCTGGAAATGGAACCGGACCTGACGGATATCCGC
>JBFHFM010000096.1:0-10762 GCA_041583595.1 Trichloromonas sp.
TACTCTGGCAGATGGCTGGGATGCGCGGTTCAGTCGGTTTCGGCGCATAGGTGCCCTGGACCGCCTGTGTCTCGATTTTCCAGGATTTGCTCATGGAGGTCTCCTTATGGTGAAATTCAAGTCTGGCATCATAGCAGAAATGCCGCGGATATAAACGAAAATGTATGCTGAAATGGACTGCCTGGTTTTGTTCGGGGAGGACGGGCCGGGGGAGTGATGATTCTATTGTGGCGACCTGCTTGGCTTGCATGGTTTGCTGAGGAGATTTGGATTGTTTGGGGTGTCTACAGGTTTCCAGCGGACAAACAGTTTGCAAAATAGACGCTGTTAGATAAAAATATACCCTCTAACCGAGGGGAGGATAGTTGATGCAAATTAAATTTTTCGCTGTGAGCAGCACCTGATGTCGATGGACATTCTCTGTCTTGACGCTGTGGCTCGCGAACTGAATGTGATCCTGCGCGGCGCTGCGGTCAGCCAGATTCATCAGCCCGGTCCCGCCGAACTGGTATTTCGGCTGTGGAACGGCCGCGAAAACCTCCGGCTGCTCTTGTCCGCAGCGCCACGGGCCAGTCGCATGCATCTGACTGCGAAGAGACTTCCTAATCCCCAGGCGCCGCCCCGGTTTTGTCAGTTACTGCGTTCGCGATTGAATCGTCTGCTGGAGATCGAACGGATGTCTGGTGAGCGGATCTTTCATCTCCACTTTTCCGGAACTGAAGGAAGTCGTTGGACGCTGGTCGCTGAATTGTTCGGTAGTCATGCTAACCTGGTTCTTCTCGATGGGGAAGGGCAGGTGGTTGACGCCCTGCAGCGGCACGAGAATGAGGATCGCATTGTTCTGCCCGGGCGGCCCTATGAGCCGCCTTCTTCCCGAATAACATTTGATTTGGCGGATTCCGTGCCCGAGATTCCGTCCGACGTGTCGTTTAAGCGCTGGTTGCTCGATAATATTACGCCGATGACTCCGATGATGGCCGACGAGTTATCCGCTGCGGTCGTCGGTGGAAGAAGTCGCCATGAGGTGCTGTGCTCTTTCAGGGACCGATGGTTGGCGGGCGACTTTACTCCCTGTCACTTTGTCTGGCATGGGCGCCGGGTACTGTCCTCGTTGCTTCCTGAATTTATCGAGATTTCTGAGGTGCAACGTTTTGCCGGTATGTCCGAGGCGGCTGACGCCTTTTACGGAGATGCTTCCGAAGACGCGGTTTTCGGTAGTGGCAAAGGGGAACTTGAACGAATTGTGCGCAAGGCCATGCAACGGTTGGAAAAGCGTCTTGAGCATATTGCCGCCGAGGCCGTACGAGGGCAGGATTTCGATCGACAGCGACAGTTGGGTGATCTCCTTTTGGCTAATTTGTTTCGCCTTCATCGGGGCCTGCCTGAGGTCACCGTGGATGACTGGTTTGTCGACCCACCCCAGCAGGTGAGAATTCCTCTCGACTCTGCGCTCACGCCCCAAGAGAATGCCGAAGCCTTTTTTCGGCGCCATCGTAAAGGCAAGCGTGGGGTTGAACACATCGCCCGACGTAGAAAAGAAACTGGTGACGACCTTGACTGGCTGGCCGGGGTGGCCTTGGCGATCGAAGAGGCCGAGACGGCGATAGAGCTTCAGGCGATCCGTCAGGAGTTGGTGGTCGGCAGGGTACTCAAAGAACCCTCCAGGGCGCCGCGCAAAGTGACTGCACCTGCGGTCGATGCCGGTTTGCGGCAGGCTCTCAGTCCCTCAGGCCTGCGGATATTCTGGGGCCGTAATAACCGTAGCAATGATCAGGTCAGCAAACAGATGACCGGTGCGGATGATCTCTGGTTTCACGCTCACAACCTGCCCGGTTGCCATCTGGTGCTGAAGCGGGAGGGGCGAAGGGATGTTTCTGAGGAAGATATCCGGTATGCTGCCTCGCTGGCCGCTGGATATTCGCGGGGGAGAGACGATCATAAGGTCGAGGTGCTGGTGGCCGAAGGCCGGACCGTTCGTAAGCCCAAAGGTGCTCGGCCCGGTTTGGTGCTAGCCGATCCTTTTCGTACTTTGGTGGTTCGCCCGAAGCGCCTTGTCGTGACTGATCCAGAAAAAAAATGAAGGACGATTTTTTTTGTTGCAATGGGTCGGGGCTTTTGTTATAAACACCCTCGCTTCAAGCCGAAGTGGTGGAATTGGTAGACACGCATGATTCAGGTTCATGTGTTCGAAAGGACGTGGGAGTTCGAGTCTCCCCTTCGGCACCAAAATGCAAATACCCCGGTCGCTATATGCGACCGGGTTTTTTTTTATCTGTGATTGAATGTTTTGAAGTTAACAAGATGATACAAATCTCCATCAAACCTGCTATGAGTGCCTCCCTTTTCTAGATTGTCTTGAAGTAATCCCTTCACTTCGACGAAGTCGTTGCTCAATCGATATATTTATCCGTTAACTATGTTTACAGTTGCTATTAGAAAATGGTTTTTCATGCGCGTATACGGATAAAAATAAAAACAGTCAATTTTCATCTAGGAAGTATGCCTTAAAGTGCGAGTTTCTTTAATTGTTACAAAATATATATACGATTTGTAATTTTATTATGATATAAGCTTGAAACAATCATATTCTAATGGAGGTATATAATGTCAAAAATTCTAGAGATGGCTGCAGATATTGTTTCTGCTCATGCTTCTAACTCGGCGATGTCGAAGGAAGACCTGTTAACTGAGTTGCAGGAAATATACTCTGCTCTGAACGCTCTCGAAAATGGTCAGGTTGTGGCAGGTCAGGTAGTAGCAACTGAAGCTGCTAGCGAAGAAGAAGCCGCTCCTGTTATTTCTAAGCGTAAGGCCTTTGGTAAGAAGCAGATTACCTGTATGGTGTGCGGAAAGAGCTTTACCACTTTGGCCCGTCATCTCAAAACAGCTCATGATATGAAGCCTGGGGCATACCGGAAGCAGTTCGGTATCCCTGCAGGTACGCCTCTTGCGGCAAAAGACTACTCCGAATCTCGTCGCCAGATGGCTATCGAGAAGGATCTGGGTGCTGGGCTGGCTAAGGCTCGCGCTGCCCGTGGTAAAAACAAAAAATAAGCACTCCTTGTTGCTACGTAAAAAACAAAGCCCCCTTGCCTTTACAGACAAGGGGGCTTTGTTTTTGTTATCCACCAATTTTGTTCGTTTTAACCAGGTCAATTCTGTTGTCAGTAGGTCAAATACAACCGGGATGAGTATTCGTCTCGTTGGTTGTTAAAATGATTACTTATCTCTGCGGCAGGGAGAGGCCGGCTGAATAGGTGGCCCTGCCCCTGATGACATCTTTTCTGGATCAGAAAATTCTTCTGTTCCTCGGTCTCCACCCCTTCGGCAATAACTTCTAGGTCCATGCTGTTGGCCAAGGCGATTACTGAAGCGGCAATGGCCGCATCGTTGGCATCGCTGGTGATATCTTTGACGAAGGAGTGATCGATTTTAAGCTTGGTGATGGGAAATCGTTTCAGGTAGCTCAGGGATGAATATCCGGTGCCAAAATCGTCGATTGCCAGATGCAATCCTTGAGCTTTGAGGGCGTTGAGAGTCAGGATTGCCTCCTCGACATTTTCCATGACGACGCTTTCGGTAATTTCCAGTTCCAGCCAATGGGAATTCAGTCCGGTTTCAGTGAGCACCTCATCCATAAGCTCTATAAAACCTTGCTGCCTGAACTGGCGGGCGGAGATGTTGACCGACATGCGCACGGGGGGATGGCCCTGGTCCTGCCACTGCCGGTTTTGTCGGCTGGCGGTACGTAGTACCCATTCGCCAATGGGAATGATCAGTCCCGTTTCCTCTGCCAAGGGGATAAAATCGTCAGGTGAAACGAGGCCTCGCACCGGGTGCTGCCAGCGCAGCAGGGCTTCGACACCTAAAACTTCGCCGGTGCGCATGTCGCATTGGGGTTGATACACCAGGAAAAACTGTTCGAGATCGAGTGCTTTGCGCAACTGCCCTTCGAGAAGAAGCAGGTCATGGCCTCTTTCATTCATGTCTGGGGTAAAAAACTGGTACGCATTGCGTCCCAGCTGCTTGGCCCGGTACATGGCCACGTCAGCGCATCGCTGAAGGCCTTCTTCTTCGAGGGCATCGGTGGGAAAGAGACTGATGCCAATGCTCGCCGTCGTTGTCAGTTCATGCCCGGCTACCTGAATCGGTCGGGACAACATCGCTTTAACCTTATTGACCACGGCGACAACCTGGGATACGGCTTCTATGTTTTCAAGAAGGACCAGAAACTCATCCCCCCCAAGTCGGGCTAGAGTATCGGTCTCGCGCAGACAGGTTCGCAGGCGCGTGGTAACTTCTCGCAGGACCTGGTCGCCGACCGGATGTCCCAGGGTGTCGTTGATGTTTTTGAAGCGGTCCAGGTCGAGAAACATGACCGCAACCTGGTATCCTGAGCGGCGCGCCTTGCCCATGGCTTGCCGCAGACGGTCGCTGAATAACCACCGATTGGGTAGTTTTGTTAAATCATCATGATGAGCTAGAAAGAGCAATCGTTCCTGGTTTTGGGCCAGATCGTTCTGTGCCTCTATCTGTTCGGTGATATCGCGAGACGCTTCGATAATCCCTCGCAGAGTACCATCTTCATTCCAAAGGGGGGAGGCTCGTAGTTCGTAGATTCGTTTTTCCATGTTGTCCACCGTATGATGGTGAATCACGGTGGCTGACTGGCCGGTCCGTTGCACCTCACGCAGCGGGCAGGCATGTTTTTCACCCTGGCAGGGATGGTCACACTGATTCCAGGCCTGGTGGCAGAGCCAACGCTGATTTGCAGGTGTTTTTCCTGGTAAATGACTCTGCGCAACTTGGTTCATCAGCAATACTTCATGGTTGGTGGATATAACCAGGATCGGGTCGATGACCCCGTCGATGATGGTCTGCAGGAACGATCGTTCCTCCTGAAGAGAATTTTCAGCCTTCTTGCGTTCAGCTATTTCTCGGTTTAACTCGTCTCGTGAGGCGGTCACGCTCTGAAGATTTTGGGCCATAGTGTCAAAGGTTTGCGCCAGTAGACCGAATTCGTCTTTACGCTTGGTGCGCAGGCGGTACGAAAGATTTCCGCTACCGATTGCTTTGGCTCCGTGTTGAAGAGCCATTAAGGGGTGGGCAATGGAGCGATAAATCATCATGGCGATACACCCGCCAACGATTAAGGCGAGCAAGGCAAATGCCAGGGTAAAAGTGCGCAGTCGGTAGACAGAGGCAAAGGCCTCTTCGGTGCCCATTTTGGTCACCAGTCCCATTTCCAGTGTCGGGATGTAACGCCAGGCGGCCAGGATTTCCTCGCCGTGAATGGCCCGGCTGATACCCGAACCGTTACGTCCCTGCACCGCTTCCTGCATGGGGAGCAGGAGTTTTCCAAAGGGGATAACCTCGGTCGGTTCATTTTTGTAATTCAAGCGGTCTGCGGTGAGATGAATGAAACCTTGTGCTGAGGCTTTTCTGGCCAATACGGTGATACCGGTTTCACCAAGGCCGGTATTGTCGGCTACCTGTGCATGGATCGTGCTGATATTTACTTCCAGTCCAACCAGGCCTAGTACAGTATCGTTGGCGGTTGTGATTGGCGCGGTGATCAACACACCGTATTTGCCACTTTCGTGTTCATTGTGAAAATAGGTGAGGGTTTCTTCTGAGGTTAATGCCTGTTTGTTCTCGACCGCGAAGGTTTTTCCGCGCCATTTGGCGACGTGTGCCGGGTTACTAAGGTAAAGCATCGTCCCATGGGGGTCTGCTAAAACGATATCATCGAGGCCGAAGATTTTCTGTAGATTTGGAAGTTTATTGTCGAGGTCTTTGGTTGCCGCGACGAAGGCTGGATGGGTTGGTTCTTTGGCAAAGCGAACGAGAATGGGTAGCTGTTTAGAGACGATCAATGAATTTTTAAGAATTTTTATCGCTTGACGGTTTTCTTCGATAAAGTCGGAAATTTTTTTTGCTTTAAGGTCAGCGACCACCCCAAGAGCCTCGATAGTCTTTTTTTCTACGGTTTCCTTGCCCATCCAATACCCCGCCGACCCCAGGGCCAGGAGAGGCAGCACGGCCAGGGCTAGAAAGGTCAGCAGGAGTTTGCGTTTGATTGACATGGACTACTTTCAAGACTCGGAAGTAAATCGGGAACTGTATAAGGTAATTAGAGTTTACGAATATTTTTCTTATAATTAAAAATCTACACACGACAACTGGGGTTTGTCAACTTTAATCTAGCCTGAACGACAATTCTCATGAGCCTTAAGTCCCATTTTGTTACCTTGCGTTAGTCATCTTGTTTTTGACGTCCTGGACCCTTGATTTAAGGGATTTCATGAAATTTGAACTTAAAGCCTAAAGAAATGAGGCTCACTTTTTTATTTCCGCCAGTCAAGAATGGACCGTTTGACCTTATCGTTGATACTTATGGGTACCCTCCTTAATGGCCTGTTCTGCTTTCAACATGAGAGGCCTTAGTTTTATGCCCTGTTTTTTGTTTTCGAATGTAATAACCAGTGTTAGTCTTGATAATTACAGTCGTTATTTCCTGTGATCTCATTTGGCTTTGGAGTCTTTTATGCCCGATACCCTTATTCCGCGTACCGATTCAGCTTACCGCTATCCTCTGCTTATTAAAAACTTGCTTCAAACCCCACAGGTGAACTCACCCCGGAGGGAGATTGTATATGGTGATAAATTTCGCTTTGATTATCGCACCCTGGGGGAGCGTATCCGTCGTCTGGCCAATGCGCTGACCGAACTCGGGGTGAAGCATGGGGATACGGTGGCCGTGATGGATTATGACAGCCATCGTTATCTGGAGTGCTTCTTCGCCGTTCCGATGATCGGTGCGGTGCTGCATACCATTAATGTGCGTCTGTCGCCGGAGCAGATTCTCTTTACTATTGACCACGCTGAGGATGACGTTCTGCTGGTGAATGGTGATTTTCTGCCGATCCTTGACCAGATCAAGGGGCGAATTGACATGGTGAAAACCTATGTGCTGCTGAATGACGAACCGCAGTTGCCTGTTTCAAACATCCCTTTTGTCGGCGAATATGAGGCGTTGCTGGCTGGGGCAGCGACCCACTTCGATTTTCCCGATTTTGACGAACATACTCGGGCAACGACCTTTTACACTACCGGCACCACCGGGTTGCCAAAGGGAGTCTATTTCAGCCATCGACAGTTGGTGTTACATACCATGGGCATGCTGGTGGCTCTCGGGACGCCGTTGTCTCAGGGACGCTTCCACCGCGAAGATGTTTATATGCCGATCACTCCGATGTTTCATGTGCATGCCTGGGGCCTTCCCTACGCTGCGACGGTTCTGGGGGTGAAGCAGGTTTATCCTGGGCGGTATGTGCCGGATCACTTGCTGGAGCTGATTGATCGTGAGAAGGTGACCTTTTCCCACTGCGTACCGACCATCCTGCATATGCTGTTGAAGGCGCCGCTGGGCGAAAAGGTTGATCTGTCCAACTGGAAGGTGATCATCGGCGGGGCGAGTATGTCGAAGGCGCTCTGCCTGGAGGCGATGGAACGAGGGATCGACATCTTTACCGGCTATGGCATGTCGGAGACTTGCCCGATATTGACCTTTTCGCACCTGACTCCGGAGATGCTCGAAAGCGAGCCTGAGGAGGAGGCTGCGATCCGCTGTAAAACCGGTGTGCCGTTGCCGCTCGTACATTTGCGGGTGGTCGATGAGCAGTGGAACGATGTGCCGCATGATGGTCGCAGCGCTGGAGAAATTGTGGTACGCACTCCCTGGCTGACCCAGGGGTATTTGAAAGATTATCGCAGTTCAGAAAAACTGTGGGATAACGGCTGGCTGCACACCAGCGACGTGGCCAATATTGACAGTCGCGGCTATGTGAAGATCACCGATCGCACCAAAGACGTGATTAAAATTGGTGGGGAATGGATCTCGACTCTCGAACTCGAGGATATCATCGCCCATGTGCCAGCGGTCTCCGAAGTGGCGGTGATTGGTCAGCCTGACGAACGTTGGGGCGAACGGCCGCTGGCGCTGGTGGTGCGCAAGTCGGGATATGAAGACAAAATCAGTGAAAAAGAGCTGCAACATATCGTGCGCGAATACGCCAATAAGGGCCTTGTATCGAAGCAGGTGGTGCTACTCAAGGTTCGTTTTATTGACGCCATCGATAAAACCAGTGTAGGCAAGGTGAATAAGGTGGCGTTGCGGGAGAAATATTTGCAAAATAAAACACGGACTGAAGGGTAAATCAGTTTCTTTTGCGGCGATCCAACTGCACGAGACACCGGAGATGCCGTTGTGCAGGGTGAAGCTCTAGCTTTTTCTGCACTCTGGCTCTTGGTGTGAAACTTTAAGATATGTAGAAAAAGAGCTGATGAAACTGATTTGTGATGAAATTCGCCGGCATCTGCCGCAAGGAAGTGAGACACGCCGCCTGTTTCACGGCCGCGGCCACTCTTTTGCAGGATATGAGGATCTGACTATCGACAGTTTCGGTCCGGTAGTACTGGTCATTCTCTACCGGCAGCGGTCCAAGTCCTGGCTGGATGAACTGGCTGTGTTGTTGCGCCTGGAGGTTGTCGGAACCCGTGCGGTGCTGTTGCAGGAACGTTTTCTGCCGCAGGCCCCGGGCCGTCTGTTGTGGGGAGAGCTTCCCGCCGAGGTCTTTGCCGTCGAGGCCGGGTTGCGTTTCCGCCTGCGGTTGGGGCAGGGACAGAATGTTGGTTTTTTTCCTGATATGGCAGTTGGCCGCGAACTGGTTCGCCGCCGGGCGGCGGGCAAACGGGTGTTGAATCTGTTTGCCTACACCTGTAGTTTCTCGGTTGCGGCTTTGGCCGGCGGGGCGCTTCAGGTAGTTAATCTCGATATGAACAAAGGGGCGTTGGAGTTGGGTCGTTTAAATCATCGGCTCAATGGTATCGATACGCGCCAGGTCAGTTTTTTGCCTTTGGAACTTTTTCGTAGTTTCGGCAAGTTAGTCCGATTAGGACCTTTCGATCTGGTGATCTGCGACCCGCCGGCCACTCAGGGGACCAGTTTTACCGCAGAGCGCCATTGGCCGAAGTTGTTGCGGAGGCTACCGGAACTGCTCGCGCCTGGGGCTGAAATTGTTGCTTGCCGCAACGGCCCCGGCCTGCCTCCTGGCCTGATCGAAAACCTGGTGACTGAACTGCTGCCGAAGGCTGAGTTGCTTGGCCAACTACAGCCGGGCAAGGATTTTCCCGAGGTTCAGCCGGAGCAGGGTGTCTGCCTGTTTCATTACCGCATGACTTGATCGACCGGCTTTCCCTGCGTCTGCACCATGGCATAAAGGTTAAGTCAAAAGGGTGAAAATATCAGGCGGAATCATAGGGGGTTCCGTCCCACTGGATGTTCTGGAGTTCCTCGGCGGGGAGCAGCAACAAGGGGTGCCCGGAAGCTGATTGGATTTACGGGAGAGTTTTATGGCTGATAACGAGGTACGTATCGATAGCTGGAACCAGCTGCAGGACGAACTGTTCAGCGATTCCTGGAGTCCCCACCTGGGGAGGTTTCGCTCTCGCAATGCCTTTCGTGGTCTCTCCGATGCTAGCTTCCCGCTGGTGACCGGTCTGATCCGCCTGGGTGGCGACTTTGTTGAAATAGAAAAGCATATTCTGCGTAATTTCAAAAAATATGCGCACCGTTCTGTGGCTGGCGGCGACTCGACCTGGCACTGGTTGTCGGTGGCCCAGCATTTCGGTTTGCCGACCCGTTTGCTCGATTGGACCTATTCTCCTTTTGTTGCTATGCATTTTGCCACGGCCAATATCGATAAGTTCAACGTCGATGGGGTGATCTGGGCCGTCAATTACGTACAGGCACATCAGATGCTCCCCGAGAGTCTGCGCAGCACCCTTGAGCGGGAGGGGGCCAACGTTTTTACCGTAGAAATGCTGGCCGATTCGGTTCTTTCACTGAGCGATTTAAGTCGCATGGCGCAGGATGATTACATCGTTTTTTTCGAGCCACCCTCTATGGAAGATCGCATCGTCAACCAGTTTGCTTTTTTTTCCACGATGTCCGATCCCCTCAAGCCGATCGATGCCTGGCTGGAGGCACATCCTTCGATCTGGCGCAAGATTATCATCCCGGCCGAATTGAAATGGGAAATTCGTGACAAGCTGGATCAGGCCAACATAACCGAGCGGGTTCTTTTTCCCGGTCTCGACGGTCTGAGTCGCTGGCTTAAGCGGCACTACAGTCCGAAGGTGTGAGGGCGGTGATTATTAAAGATAAGTGCGGGCGCCGACGAAGGTTTTCTGGTAATAACTGTGATCGAGGCTGGTGACGCGGACGCTCTTGCCGCGGCTGGGAGCGTGGATGAAGCGGCCGTTGCCGATGTAGATGCCGACATGGGAGACCCGATTGCCTCCGCCGGTGGCGAAGAAGACCAGGTCGCCCTTTTTTAGAGCGCCCTTGTCTACTGGTCGTCCAGCAGCGTATTGGTCGCGGGAGACGCGGGGGAGTTTGAGTCCGTTGAGTCGGTAGGTGACCATGGTCAGGCCGCTGCAGTCAATGCCATTGTCGCTGGTCCCCCCCCAGTTGTAGGGGGTGCCGATAAAACGGTGGGCGGTGGTAACCAGTTCCTTGCGCAGGTCGCCTTGGCCGCTGCGGCGGATTTTTTCGGCCGCGTTTTCTTCGGGCGCCACGATGAAGAAGCTGTCGATCATCCCCTGACGCTGTAGATTTTCGGCTTCTTGTCGAGCGGCGGCGCATGTGGGATGATCACCAAAACGCACTTTGTACAGACCCGATTCGTGCAGGAAAGAA
>JBFHFM010000097.1:0-10710 GCA_041583595.1 Trichloromonas sp.
AACCACTAATCACTGGTTTTTATGAAAAAACTCGAAGAATATCGTGAAGAAATCGAACAGTGCGTCAAGTGTGGTGCCTGTCGCGCCCATTGTCCGGTGTTCGGCGCCGAAAAGCACGAAGGACGTGTGGCCCGCGGCAAGGTGGCCTTGGCCGGGGCCGTTCTGGATGGAGAGATCGGTCTTGAAGCCAAGGTTCTCGAAGATCTGAGTCAGTGCCTGCTCTGCGGCAGCTGTTGCGCCCAATGTCCGAATAAAGTACCGACCGAAGAGATAGTCGCTGCTGCCCGCCGGCGCATCGCCGAGCAGCGCGGGCTCTCTACCTTTGGCAAGGGACTGGCCGCGATCCTGGGTCGGCCGAAACTGATGAATCTGCTGGCCAAGACCGGCGGCACCCTGTCGTCCCTGCTGTTTGCGCAGCTGCCTGAAAATAGCGGCCTGCGTCTGCGTTTTCCCGCCCCCTATATCGATGCCGACCGCACTTTGCCCCCGATCACGGCCAAGCCTTTTCGCGAACGGGTGCCGGAGCGAATTCCCGGAAAGGATGGGGCGCCGACGGTGGCTTTTTTCACCGGTTGCGGTATCAACTACATGTATCCGGCGGTAGGTGAGGCGTTTCTTGAAATACTGAAGTTTCTCGGAGTGACGGTGATTATCCCCAAGGACCAGGCCTGCTGCGGTCTGCCCGCCGTCAGTGCCGGCGCCGGAGGGACCGTGGAAGCTTTGGCGGCGCAAAATCTGGCGGCCTTAAATCGCACCCCGGTTGATTATGTAGTGACCGCTTGCGCCTCCTGCAATGCCGGGATCGGCAAGATCTACGCTGACCTGGGTGATGATTACCAGGCGTTGGCGGCCAAGACCATGGATATTTTCGTCTTTTTGGCCCAACATGGGCTGCCTGAAAAACTGGCTGCGCTGCCTAAGTCGGACCGGCGGACTAAGGTCACTTATCATGATCCCTGTCATCTGCGCACCCGCGGTATCACCAAGGAACCCCGGATGATTCTAAAGGCGCTGCCCCAGGTCGAGTTTGTCGAAATGGCGGCGGCCGGTACGTGCTGTGGCCTGGGCGGAACCTATTCGGTTTATCACTACGAGACGAGCAAGAAGATCGGCGCCAAGAAGGCCGCCAACATCGGTGCAAGCGGCGCCGAACTGGTGGCCACCGATTGTCCCGGTTGCATTATGCAGCTGCAGGATTCGGTCAACCACGCAGGGCTGTCGCAACAGGTGGTTCATCTGCTCGAATTGGTCGTTGCGGCTCTGCCGAAGGAGCAGTAAACGCTTCATGCGCCAATGGTTTGGCTTCTGTTCATGCTCTTCCGCTTCTTCAAGGGGATCGGTTATGGACTCCATTCAGCTTTGATGAAGGAGAAATAAATGCTTCACGTGAGTGAGCGCAAGCTGGTCTATCGCTTTTTGGCTCGATTGTTCGCCTATCCTGATCAGGAACTGCTTGACGCCCTGGCCAGGGGGGAAGCGGACGAGGCTGCGCGTTTGGTGGAAGTTGACCCGCTGCCGGCCTTGCACCAGAATGATTCACTGCAGGATCTTGAAGTCGGCTTTACCGAACAGTTCATCAATCGACTGGGGGGCGTTCCGGCTCCCCCTTATGGTTCCGTTTATCTGGAGCAGGACGGCGTTTTGATGGGGCCCAGCTCTCTCAAGGTGCTGGAAGCCTATCGGGCCGAGGAGCTGTCTCTGGAAAGCGGTGGTGAACCCCCCGATTACCTGGCGACCGAGCTGGAATTTTTATTTTATCTGGTGAACCAGGAAGAAGAGGCTCTGCAACGTCGGGATCTGGATGGGGCGCGGGATAAGACGGTCAAGCAGAGGGCTTTTGTCAGCGAATTGCTGTATCCCTGGATTGTCGTTTTTTGCCGTCGGGTCGAAAAAGACCAACATGGCCATCCTCTATATCTGTGGGGAGGTCAGCTGTTGGAGAAATTCTGCGCGATGGAGAAGGACTGGCTCGAACGGTTACCCTGACGGCAGCTGAGGTGACGATCAGAAGAACGAAGAAGGCGGACTCCAGGGTCCGTCTTCTTCGTTGTCAGGCAAGAAATTCAGACTGATAGCGCTTGACGCGGCTGAGGTAGGTGCGAGTTTCGTCGGGCAGGGTGTCGATTCCTTTGCGGTCGACGTTGCCTGGTCCCCAGTTGTAGGCGGCAAGGGTTTTGTCCAGGTCTCCGTCGTATTTGTTGAGCAACTGTTTGAGGTAGCGAGTACCCCCCATGACATTTTGCTCGGGATCAAAGGGATCGGAGACGCCGAGGTCCTGTGCCGTGCCGGGCATTAGCTGCATGAGTCCCTGGGCTCCGGCAGGCGATTCGACGCTGGGGTTGAAATCGCTTTCGGCCTTGATGACCGCTTTGACCAGGGCCGGATCTATGCTGTAACGTTGTGCGGCGCGGTGAGCGATATCGGTGACCGGGGTTTCTGCTTGGGGCAGGGGCTTCGGACTGTCGCTGGTGGTGTCTTTCGGGCTTACCTGCGGCTGGTCATTTATTTGACTTGAGGCGGTATAGGCATTCAGGGATGAGAGCGGGAGCGAAAAACTTTCTTGGAAGTCCTGGTCTTCGCCAAAAGAGATGCTACTGCGCATCATCTGCAGTCGACATAATTCCGCCAAAGCCAGGCCGCTCGCCGAGTCCCCCGTCGAAATCGAGGCGAGGACATCGTTAAACCCGGTTCTCTGCGGCTCGCCAGCTTTCGAGCGCTGGCCGGTCTGCTCTAGCATGCTTATGGCCTGAAGCACATCCGTTGGCTTGATTGACATGAAACCTCCTCGGTGAAAACGTTCCTTTTCTTGTTTTTGCAATTTCCGCACCGGAAGTCTCGTTTACTTGCCAGTTGATTTTCTCAGTAGTTGAGTCATAATTAACTTGTTTTGAATCAATCTTTCATAATGGTCATGCAATCCCTGTCAAATTGAATTTATTCGCAATTTTGTGTAAATAACAATAGCTTCTCGCGGCTAACGTTAATCCTGCTGAAGTTGCGATTTATCAGCGGAAGAAGAGTCCTGAGCAGAACATTTAAAGAGAAAACTTTACTATTAATGCAAGGAGGTTGTGCGATGCGTATTCGAATGATGGTGGCAACGGTTATTTTAGGTGTGGGGGTGTGCGGCCTGGCCCTGGCTGTTCCCGCGGGGAAAACCCTGACTTTTAGCGAGAGCCCGTTGGGCAAGGTTTTTTTCGATGGACAGATTCACAAGGATGCCGGGGTCAAGTGCATGGAATGTCATAACGACGGCATGTTTCCCAAAATGAAGCAGGGGACGGTGAAAATCACCATGGAAGAAATCTATGCCGGTCGCCTCTGCGGCGTGTGTCACAATGGTCAGCGGGCCTTTGCGGCGGCGGGTAACTGTGCTCGTTGCCATACCCCCGGGTAAACAGGTTCAAACGAAAAGGGCGGCCTGTGGGCCGCCCTTTTATCATTATCCACCGATCTGCTGCATCCCCCTGCGTCCTTCCTGGTAGTCTTTTTCTCCCACCCGGTGCTGTTTAGGCTTGGCCGTCGCCGCATTTCTCAAAAAGGTTTCAATTTCCAGATCGCTAGCCCCCTGTCGCAAGGCCTCCCGCAGGTTCAGTTCGTCAGAGCAGAGTAGGCAGGGGCGGATGCGGCCGTCAGCGGTCACTCTCAGCCGATTGCATTCACTGCAGAAATGGCTTGAAACGGCTGGAATAACCCCAACCCGGCCAAGGCTCTTTTCGTAGCGAAAGAGGCGGGCCGGGCCGGCGGGCCCAGTGCGCTCGACGGGGATGAGTGGTCCGATGCTTTCGAGCTCGGTCATGATCTCCTGGGCTGAGAAGCGGTTTTCATCGTTGTAGCCAAGTCCGCCACTGACCGGCATGAATTCGATAAAGCGCACTTCCCAGGGGTACTTCAGGGTGAGTCGGCCGAAGTCGGTGATTTCATCGGCGTTGACCCCGCGGATCGGAACCATGTTGATTTTCAGAGGTGCCAGGCCGACCGCCGCGGCCTGGTGGATGCCGTCGAGGACCCGCTGCAGACCTGGGCGCCGGGTGATCTCCTCGAAGCGGTCTTCGCGCAGGGTGTCGAGGCTGATGTTGATCCGGGAGAGCCCGGCCTGTTTGAGCTCTTCCGCTAACTCGGCGAGTAGCATGCCGTTTGTGGTCAGGGTGATTTCCGGATGTTCCGGCAGATCAGCTAACTGCTTGATGAAGCCGACCACTCCCTTGCGCACCAGCGGTTCGCCTCCGGTGACGCGAATTTTACGGACCCCGAGGCGGGCACTGGCGGCAGCAATGCGCAGCAGTTCTTCATAGGAGAGGACGCTGTCATGGCTGACCGAGTCGACGCCCTCTTCGGGCATGCAGTAGCGACAACGCAGGTTGCAGCGGTCGGTGATGGAGAGCCGGAGGTAGTCGATTTTCCGACCGAAAGTGTCTTTCACTGAGGTTCTTTCCTGTCAACTGCGGCTGTGCGGTTGACACTGATTGGGTCAAGGTGTCCGCTTTACTTTGGCAAATACTGTTCAAAGGCGCGCTTATCGACGGCGCAGCGATGAGCCTCTTCGGGGGTGATTTTTTTCTCTTTGAGCAGCTCAAGTATTCGCTGATCCATCAATTGCATTCCTTCGCCTTTTGCGGTCTGCATGATTGATGGAATCTGGAAGGTTTTACCTTCGCGGATCAGGTTGCTAACCGCCGAGTTGCCGACCAGAATTTCATGGGCAGCGATTCGTCCCTTGCCATCGGCAGTCTTCATCAGTTGCTGGCAAACCACCCCCTTCAGGCTCTCGCCGAGCATAGTGCGAACCTGCTCCTGGGCATCCTTGGGGAAGGCATCGATGATACGGTCGATGGTCTTCGGTGCCGAGTTGGTGTGCAGGGTGCCGTAGACCAGGTGACCGGTTTCGGCCGCGGTCATGGCCAGCGAAATAGTTTCAAGGTCGCGCATTTCTCCGACCAGAATGACGTCTGGATCCTCGCGTAGAGCCCCCTTGAGGGCGGCAGCGAAGGACTGGGTGTGCTGGCCGATCTGTCGCTGGTTCATCAGCGACATTTTATTCTCGTGGATGAACTCGAGAGGATCTTCGAGGGTCAGGATATGTTCCCGGCGAGTGCTGTTAATCAGGTCGATCATGGCTGCCAAGGTTGTCGATTTGCCGCTGCCGGTCGGTCCGGTCACCAGTACCAGCCCTTTTTTCAGGTGACACATCTTGCGGATGCCCTGTGGCAGGTTCAGTTCGTCGGCGCTCAGAATTTTGCTTGGGATGATGCGGAAGACTGCGGCGAGTCCGCGGTAGGTATCGAGGATGTTGCCGCGGAAGCGGGCGATACCCGGCAGTTCGTAGGCTAAGTCTAGGTCTCGGGTTTCTTCGAACTGGGCCCGTTGCTCCTGGGATAGAATTTCAAAGACCAGTGCCTTGGCTTGGTCGTTGGTTAGTGGCGGGTAGTTGAGTTTTTCCATCTCCCCGTGCTGGCGCAGCAGTGGTGGGGCACCGCTTGAGATGTGCAGGTCGCTGGCCCCCTGCTGCTTCATCAGTTTGAAAAGACCGTCGATTTTGGCCATGCATGCTCCTTACAAAGATGATCGAAAGCAGAGTAAAAGACAAAAATAACATCACCGAAGGGGGATGGGCTCGGGGATGCATGAGCGACTCCTCTGCTTCACATCTTCGGCAACCCGGCTGTCCGTTTCATGTCCCAAGGGGACGCTGATGTTGGACCCATAGGCTTTGCGCCCTCCGGTTTCCCGGAGTTTGCCCATTCAGTAGTTCTTTATTTTGACAAACCCCAGAGGTAAAAGTCAAGTCGGCTGGCGTATAATTACGGCTTGAATTGTACGGGAACTTTGCGTTATGGTGACGCCCCCGGTAAGGGGATCAGGAAATAGGGAGGATTAAGATGAGCAAAGCACTA
This sequence comes from Trichloromonas sp., assembly GCA_041583595.1. Taxonomy (GTDB): domain Bacteria; phylum Desulfobacterota; class Desulfuromonadia; order Desulfuromonadales; family Trichloromonadaceae; genus Trichloromonas. Next base: position 5,895 of record JBFHFM010000097.1, read on the forward strand.
GGACTTCTTTCCGGAGGACTTGACAGCAGCCTGGCCGCGCTGGCACTTAAACGTCAGGGTATCGAGGTTACAGGCATCGCCTTCGTGACGCCGTTTTTCGATTCCGCCAAGGCCGAAAAGGCGGCGAAGTACCTTGGCATACCGTTGATCGTTAAGGATATCAGCGAAGTGCATCTTGAAATGTTAAAGCACCCCCAGTACGGCTACGGTAAAAATATGAACCCCTGCATCGACTGTCATGCCATGATGTTTCGCCTGGCCGGGCAAATAATGGAGGAGCAGGGCTTCGATTTTCTTTTTTCCGGCGAGGTGCTCGGGCAACGGCCGATGAGTCAAAACCCCAATGCTCTTCGGAGTGTCGCTAATTTTTCCGGGTATCCCGATCGCATCCTGCGGCCCTTGTCGGCCCGTCTTTTGCCGATCACCCCGATGGAAGAGCAGGGGCTGGTAGATCGCGACCAACTTCTGGCCATTCAGGGCCGCTCCCGCAAGGGGCAACAAGAGCTGGCCAAGGCCTGGGGTCTGACGGATTATCCCACCTCCGGCGGCGGTTGCCTGTTGACCGAATCCTCTTTTTCCGGCCGTTTGCGTGATCTGCTGGAGCATCTTCCTGAGGCGACCGTGGTCGATGTCGAGCTGCTGAAACTCGGTCGCCAGTTTCGCCTGTCGCCGGCGGCGAAGCTGTCTGTCGGCCGTAATCAGAGCGACAATGACGCGATCAAAAAACTGGCCCGGCCAACGGATGTTTTGGTACGCTGTGATAATTTCTCCGGACCGATGGGGGTGGTCAGCGGTAACGCCGGCGAAGCTGAGCTGAATCTGGCCGGAGCCATTGTGGCTTCTTACGGCAAAGGGAAGAACGAGGCCGAGGTTGATATTCTGTTGCAGCAGGGTGATCGTACCTGGGTGATCCCTGTGGCGCCCATGTCCCGGGATGATGTTGCCGCACGGCTGACCGAGTAACGCAAAATAACTTTTTTGCAGGGTTCCAACGCGCAAACCTCGCTGGCGTATCCAGGTCTCTGGATGACTGAATAAAAAAAGGCCCCCCGGATTATCCGGAGGGCCTTTTCTTTTACAGAGGGCTGGTCAGGCTTACATCATCCCACCCATGCCGCCCATGCCACCCATGCCACCCATGCCGCCAGGCATAGCAGGCATTGCTTCTTCCTTACTCGGAAGGTCAGCGATGGCAGCTTCAGTGGTCAGCATCAGGCCGGCAACCGAAGCGGCGTTCTGCAGCGCGCTGCGGGTCACCTTGGTCGGGTCGATGATGCCGGCTACGATCATGTCGCAGTACTCGTCGGTGGCGGCGTTGAGACCGTAGGCACCGGTGTTTTTGATTACTTCGTTGACCACGATGGAGCCTTCGAGGCCAGCGTTGGCCGCAATCGTACGCAGCGGCTCTTCGAGAGCGCGCTTGACGATATTGACGCCGAATTTCTGCTCGCCTTCGAGCTGAAGCTTGTCAACTGCAGCGATGGCGCGAATCAGTGCGACGCCGCCGCCAGGGACGATGCCTTCTTCAACGGCAGCGCGAGTAGCGTGCAGAGCGTCTTCAACGCGGGCTTTCTTCTCTTTCATCTCGGTTTCGGTGGCTGCGCCAACCTTGACCACTGCAACGCCGCCGACCAGCTTGGCCAGGCGCTCCTGGAGTTTCTCTTTGTCGTAGTCGCTGCTGGTCTCTTCGATCTGGGCGCGGATGACTTTGACGCGGTTCTGGATGTCAGCCTCAGCACCGGCGCCGTCAATGATGGTGGTGTTGTCCTTGTCGATGACGACGCGCTTGGCGCTGCCGAGCAGGTCGAGGGTCGCGTTCTCAAGCTTGTGGCCCATGTCTTCAGAGATGACGGTGCCGCCGGTGAGGATGGCGATGTCTTCGAGCATGGCCTTGCGGCGGTCGCCGAAGCCCGGAGCCTTGACGGCGCAGATGTTGAGGGTGCCGCGCAGCTTGTTGACGACCAGGGTAGCGAGAGCTTCGCCGTCGACATCTTCGGCGATGATCAGCAGCTGACGGCCCTGTTTGGCGACCGGCTCGAGGATCGGCAGCAGGTCACGCATGGTGCTGATCTTCTTTTCGTAAATCAGAACCAGAGCATCTTCCATGGTCGATTCCATGCGCTCCGGATCGGAAACAAAGTAGGGGGAGAGGTAGCCGCGGTCAAACTGCATCCCTTCGACGGTTTCGAGGGTGGTTTCCATCGCTTTGGCTTCCTCGACGGTGATGACCCCTTCCTTGCCGACTTTCTCCATCGCTTCGGCGATGATATTGCCGATGGTGGAGTCGCTGTTGGCCGAGATGGTGCCGACCTGGGCGATTTCCTTGTGATCCTTGATCGGCTTGGAGAGTTCTTTCAGGCTGGCAACGGCTGCTTCAACAGCCTTGTCGATGCCGCGCTTGATTTCCATCGGGTTGTGGCCGGCCGAAACCAGCTTCACGCCTTCGCGGTAGATCGCCTGGGCCAGCACGGTGGCGGTGGTGGTACCGTCGCCAGCAACGTCAGAGGTCTTGGAAGCGACTTCTTTGACCAACTGGGCGCCCATGTTTTCAAAGCGGTCTTCCAGTTCGATTTCTTTGGCGACGGTGACGCCGTCCTTGGTGATCAGGGGTGCGCCGTACGATTTGTCGATGATGACGTTGCGACCTTTGGGACCGAGGGTAGCTTTAACCGCAGCGGCCAGCAAGTTGACCCCGACGAGGATGCTGTTACGGGCGTCCTGGGAAAATTTGATTTCTTTGGCTGACATTATTCTTTATCTCCTTAATGGAATGAATGAGGTACGGATTACTTTTCCACGACGCCGAGGATATCGTCTTCGCGCATCATGAGAAACTCTTCGCCGTCAACCTTGATCTCGGTGCCGGAATACTTGCCGAACAGCACCTTGTCTCCGACTTTCACGTCCAGGGCGAGGACCTTGCCGTCGTCGGTCTTCTTGCCGTTACCGGCGGCAATGACCATACCCATCATCGGTTTTTCTTTGGCGGAGTCAGGAATAATCAGGCCACCGGCGGTCTTGGTTTCTTCCTCAATCCTCTTGACAATAATGCGGTCCTGCAACGGTCTGATGTTCATGAGCAGTTCTCCTTTTCAATCATTTGATAAGGTTTCGGGACATTTTCCCGTATGAAACACAGAAATAAAAAAAGACACCTGTTGCCGATGGAAACCTCGTGGGGGAGGTTTCTTCGGGGGGCGGCTGTCGTTAGCACTCTCTGGTGGGGAGTGCTAACGACAGCGATAAATATAATCAGGGACGTGGGAATGTCAAGGGTTATCTGAAAAAAATGGCAGGAAATTACGAGCCGCTCAGGGCGTTGCGGACTTTCGCCGCCAGTTCGCCGGCTATATTGTTGGCGATGTTCTGGCGTTCTTTTTTGATCGTTGAATAATCGTGGTCGAAGAAAATCTTGACCGGGTGTTCGTATTGGAGAGCCGGAACGGCGTTCCCCTTGCGGTAGAGAAAAACTCGTGCCTTGGTGCGGATGTCTGTGGAGCAACAACCGGATTCTTCGACATAGCCGAAGACTTCACCGGTTACGTAATTATGCTCAGCCAGCCAGGCCTGGTCGACAGAATCGAGACCCCCTTTAAGGATGATGAACTCGTACTTCTGTCCCATGCCATCGGCGTTCAAATTTTCGACGAAGGTATCGAAAATTTGTTCTGCGACGGTGCCGGGAACCATGACAGTGATAAAGGGGGTCAGATAAATCTGTTCCCGTTGCTCTGAGGGGCGGAAGAGCTCTTCGGGGAGCGCAGGGCGTGCGGCCACTGGGGTTTCGGGTTGTGGAACCGGCTGGGGTTTGGGAGCTTCCGGCAGTTTTGCCACAACGGCTGGCGGTGTCTCTGGGACAACCGGCGCTTGTGTTGGTGCGGGAATAGTGGATTTTGCGGGCGCCTCGACCACCGGTGTCAGCGTCGGTTTTGTTACGGGAACTGGCGTGGGCGCTTGGGTGGTGGGTTCCGCAACAGGCCAGGCCGCCGCTGCTTTAGGGGTAGGTGCCGAGGTGACTGGAGCAGGTGCGGCGGTGATTAGTGGCTTCGGTTCTGCGATAGGCCTGGGCGCAATTGCGCCGGGCGTGGCCAGGGTGGCGACTGGAGCGGACCCTGAAGTCGTCTGAAAGAGACGAGCCACTTCCGGATTGTTCTTCATCTGTTCGAGACTGTTGTGGACGCGGGTCAACAAGGCATCATCAAGTCCCTGGCGACCGACCAGTCGGTTGCCGGGGGCGGCGCCGAGTTCACTGGTGGCAATGAGCGGTACGAATTCGCCGGCTGGCTGCTTTTGCAGGTAGGTGTTGTCAAACAGGGCGATATCGACCATCCGATAGCGACTGAGCCATTCCTGCAGGGTTTTCTGGTCGTTGAAGGTGCGTACGTTGACGGTGGTGCCGAGCCGGTTTTCAAGGTATTGCGCAAAGGTGCGAATCTGCTCCTCACTGCGTATTGGGCTGTTGATGCCAGGGACTGCGCCGAAGGTAACCTTGTCGCTGGTTTTGTCGGCGGGAGTAAATGCCGCAGCCGGTTGTGGTGATCGGGTCGGTCGGGTGTGACGGATGATTTCCGGTTGGGTCGCCGGTGTGGGCCGAGGCGCCGCTGCCGAGTGGCTCGCCGAGGGCGCGAGCGGGGCTCCCTTGAGCTGTTCCAGACTGTTGCTCAGGCGGGCCAGCTGGCGTGGATCAAGCCCCTGGCGGGCGACCAGCCAGCTTCCGGCGGTCAGTTTTTGCTTCACCAGGTCTGTCGGTTGCGCGAGTCGTTCGAATTCGCCGGCGGGCTGTTTTTGCAGGTATTCAGAACTAAGAAGCGCCAGT
>JBFHFM010000098.1:0-10632 GCA_041583595.1 Trichloromonas sp.
AGAAATAACGGGCCAGAAACACGCCGAAAGGGCCATAAACCATACACCCAAGACAACCCCTATCTAGCAATAACCAAGCCACTCACAGAAAGAGCCCCCCACCCCCTTGGTTATTTACACATCGGCCTCGCTCTGGCCTTTCCCGCAACGGAGCCTCCCCCGGCTCCTCGTCCTTATGTCGCGGCGCCTCTAAAGGCGTAGAACAAAAAAGGTGTTTCCGCTATGCGGAAACACCTTTTTTATTTATGAACAAGTCGGGCCTTGCGTTCGACCTCATGATAAGGCCGACAGGCTCCAGGAGTAAAGCAGCCTTACCAGTTTTCACCCAGCAATTCAAAATGGGCTTTAGGATGAATACACGCCGGACAGGTATCGAGGGCCTCATTGCCGGTATGCAGGTAGCCACAGTTACGGCAACGCCAGACAACCGGTTGGTCACGCTTGAAGACCCGACCGGCTTCAATATTGGCCAACAGATCGCGATAACGTTTTTCGTGCTGCTTTTCAGCCACCGAAATCGCCAACCAGGCTGCGGCAATGTCGGTAAAACCTTCTTTCGCGGCAACCTCGGCAAAAGCGGGATAGAGGTCGGTATGTTCCTCATGCTCACCCATGGCGGCATCTAACAGATTCTCGGCTGTAGTGCCGATCTTACCGGCCGGGAAACAGGCGGTAATTTCCACTTCGCCCCCTTCGAGAAACTTGAAAAAGCGCTTCGCATGCTCTTTTTCCTGATTAGCGGTCTCCTCGAAAATGTCAGCGATCTGCACAAATCCTTCTTTCTTGGCCGCGGCGGCGAAATAGGTGTAGCGGTTTCGCGCCTGGCTTTCTCCAGCAAAGGATTTCAACAGATTCTTTTCCGTTTCGGTGCCCTTGATACTACTCATTTTGTTTTTCTCCTTGAGATAAATAGTGATCAGCCTTTTGCCTATGTCTCGGCTTGCCTGGTCAAAACAGGACACGGATAAAATCAGAAGGACACGAACCAGGCCCTAGCAAAAGACCGAATTCTGATTTCATAGGCTGCAATCCGTATCCGCAGACTGTAATACTGCGCCCCAGGACGCTACAAATACCCACAGCAGACGTACGGGTGTCAACCTTGAAGGCCCCTAAAAGAGATACTGCTTCCGCCTTGACGAGTCAAGGATTTCTCGGAATTATCTGCCATTAAATCCATTAAGAATATTCTTAAAAATGACCATCGGCGCAGGTTACCCAGTCCTGCGAAATTTACTTGCCGGTAAAGCAACCACCTAAAAAAAGCCTTCTTGAGGCCCAATTTTCGACAAATAGTCGAGCCCTTAGTCGGAAACGTGAAAATAGGAACCGCTCAGCCGATTGCGCAATAGGTTCTTCGTAGTGTCGGACAGCCTCCTAGTATCTTTTATTCGTAGAAAGGTGTAGTATAGTTGAATTGAGCCCGCCTCAAATCACCTCTCAAACCACCATCGCCCTTCCCACCGTACGGAGATGAAGTTACGGAGTGAGAAGATCGACACTCGCGCCAAAGTTACAAGGCTCGTCACCAGGCGACCCTCCGAGAATCAGGGCCGAAGAGAAAACGCAGAAGCTTGAACACAGATTTCAACTCCTTTAAGAGGTCATAGCAGGTGCTATGGGCCGAAAGGGGGCGGAAACCTGGGCCGAGCAGCAGCGTTTGCAGCCGGTCAGATATTCTCGGACAGACCCCTTGTCAAACCTGGCCCGTAGAAACCAGAGATCTCCCTGGTTTTTATTGGACTCGTATTGGCTAACCCAAAGTAAGGGAGTACCGCTATGCAAAGCAAACCGCTTTTGGCCGGCGATCCCATCGAAGCCCGCTGCACTAAATGCCGTAAAAACACCGACCATCTGATCATCACCATCGATGACGAGAGCCCTGTAAAAGTGCAATGCAAAACCTGCAATCGTCAACACAAGTATCGCCCGCCCACCCAGCCCAAAAAACCGGGTGTGCGCCTGGCCCTGCAGAATAAAGAGGCTGAGCGCAAAGAATGGGAACTCTTGCGGCCAAAGATGAACAGCAGCAATGCGTCAGATTATTCCATGACCGCACCTTATAAAATCAAAGCTCTGATCAACCATCCACTCTTCGGCCTCGGCCAGGTACAGCGCGTGCTCGGCTCACAAAAGGTTGCGGTGCTCTTTGAAGATGGATTAAAAACAATGCGCTGCAAATAGTTGACGTACGACTTTCCGTCCCGATAAGTTGTTCCCTTTAGCAAGAACAGCCGGGCAGCGGATTTACCAGAAGCCGGATAGAATGGGAAAAAAATGAAAATCTGCCAACACTGCGAAGACCAATCGAAAAAATCACGCAATGGAGCACCGCATGAATATCTTGTTAAGGTGGATGAATGCCGAATCTTCAAAGGGAAAAACCCTAGAGGATTCGAGGAGCAGGACTACCAATGCCTGACATGCAAAGCAAAATTTACCCAAAGTACCGATAGAAACAATCTGGCATGGACTCTATGGCGGGGGTAATGATCCTGAGGTTCAATTAAAAACAGAATGAGGCAGGCCACCTGAAGATAAGGTCGTCTGCCTTTTTTATCAATCTCTGAGAGTAAACTCCGGGAGGGAGACTCAGGGTTCTTTCAGCCAAGTCTCAAAGCGATCTCTTGCCCCCTTGGATAAAATGCGTCCGTAGTTTTGTTTGTCATAGAGATACAGACAGTGCCGGATCGAGGTGTAGGGACTGAATGTGCTTTCGGGATCTCTCGCCATAAATTCGTCCCGGTAATCCCGGACGGTTTTCAGATTCTCAATAAGACTCTTGTGCAGATCCGACCGCTTAAAGCCTTCGTTCAGCTTCAGGATATCTTGAACGAAGGTATCGACTTTATAATCTTCAAATTCAAAATCCTTGAAAAAGTGACCCGCGACCCGCAAAAAATTGAAAGCATTGATCCTTTTTCCACTGACTGCGGTCGATGCTTCACCGGTGGCTTCACCATTTTCCGTCAGCGAATCGCTAACAGGATCGACGGTTGCCTGCTGCAGCAATTCCATCGTAGCGCAGCGGATTTCTTTAAATTCCCGGTCGGCCAGTTCAAAGAGAGCCGAAAGGACATTGATCCTGCGCTTGAGATCGTTAGGGATCGATTTTTTGTATTTGATTTTGTGATCCAGCACACTCCAGGCATCCTGTATCAGAGACCTTATCTGCACTTCGAATCGAAGCTCTGCAAACGCGTGAAATTTGGCCAGGCAAGCCATCTCTCTGCTGAGTTCCAGATCCATATGCAGTCCCTTGTAGCCCAACAAGTCTTCAGTACTTTCAATGGCCGCGATCTTGTCGGTGACATCGATAATATCGAAGTGTTTCTTCAACACCTCGGATACTACGGCGACCTCATCTTCATAGAGGCAAACGATGCGGATTCCGATCAGATCGGAAATGCAGTCCTTAATCTCGTAGGGTTGGTCGTCGGCTTCGAATTTACTCTGGTATTTACGCTGAAACTTTTTTATGCACTCCTCTTTATCCTTGATTCTTCCCTCGATTTTTGTCACATCACCAACTCCCGACTGCTTGATGAGGGTATTGATGGTGCGGATGAAGGCGTTTTTAGCCTCCTCAAAAAGAGGCCGGTTTTTATCGTAATATTTTCTGAATAAACATTTCTCTAGTTCAAAATCCAGAGAGGCCAAGAGCAACTCCTTTCTGATTTATATTGAGGGTCATGATGGTTTGCGAGCAAGGAAGTCTTCGAAATCACAGAGGGGGAGAAACACAAGCGGAGCAAACTGAGGCCAGAACCACACAAGGTCGGCCATCGAAGGGCAATCTTCGACACGGCCGGAGCCTTGCCGAAGAACTGCGCTCGATGTGAACCAAACCATATAAACCGACAGAATCGGTTCACCTGTTCGGCTCCCGATGAATTCAGGAGGGGAAATATTCGTTAATCTTGCTCAGGAGTTTCCAGGGGGGCGTCCTGAGACTCTGATTTTTCCGGAGATTCCTGAGCGCTTTCTTCTAGTTTGCTTCTCTTCTTTTCTTCCTTCTTAGCTTTCTTGGCAAGTTCCTTCTGGCGCTTTTCATAGCCGTAATTCGGTTTTCTGGCCATCCGGTAGTCCTTTTAGGCTGTAGTATATCGTCCGTGCTCAAGGTTGCAAATGAATATCAAAGTTCACGAACGACGCAAGAAAAGAAAAAAAGCCCCGCGAAAATTCGCGGGGCTTTTTAGCGAATATATGCAAAATCCTACTTAAATTCTGCGCACATTTGCCGACTGGGGGCCTTTCTGGCCCTGGGTAACCTCAAAACTTACACGGTCGCCCTCGGCGAGAGATTTGAAGCCATCGCCCTGGATTTCGGAAAAATGGACAAAAACATCAGGTCCATTGTCCTGCTCGATAAAACCAAAACCCTTAGCGTCGTTAAACCACTTTACAGTACCTTCAGCCATTTTTTTCTCCATGTTCCCCACTGGGAACTTTTTTTGTTGTGCAAATCCCGTTCACCCAAAATGTAAAAAACACACACCCAAGCGGGCCTGTGTTTTTGATCCACCTTGACACCTTGTCAACATGGTGAGCGACAAAAAAACTTACACACACTTGCTTTGATTTGGTCGAGCCTATCACCGTCAACAAAAAAAAGCAAGCATAAAACATTATGGCAAACAACTATTCTTTCGGGGGACCCTTATTGCCCTGAACTTTCATCGGTCTGTTTACTCAAACGACACGGCTACCCAGGTCCCAGACCACTGGCTCCCCCTCCTGCGAATTGAAAATCGACATATTTTCAAAATCGTCGCTTTTATTATCCTTCCCTGACGAGAAACCGATGAGACAAATGGGGGATTTGAAGCAGAACTAACCTTGTCGAAGGGTATCCAATTCTCCCGTTTTACTGTTTTCATAGCCCGGAAGGCCTGAAAGCAGCTGGCGGTAGTTGTCCGAACCCACCACCTCGATCAGAGCGCGAACACGCGGGTCCTGCAGTTGGGATTCAAACAGACAGAGATCATAGCTTTCTTTGCGGAGACTTAAGAAGTCGACCCCCTCCTCCTCACAGGCCAGGCGCACCGAGATCCCCGCTTGGGCAACCCCATTGCGCACCGCCTGGGCCACGCTCCGGTGATCCCGGGCTAAAAGCTTTGGATTAATTGCCCCGGCCGATATTTCAGTGAGAACCTGCCGAGCCCCCGAACCTTCTTCCCGTCCAATCCATTTCAAATCCCGCTGCAGCAGTTCATCGAGAGCAAGAGACGATAACCCAGGCGCCAGTGCCAGTCCGATCTCCCGGTCAGCCACGCGCAGTAACGTGAAATTTCCCCTGATCAATGCGGCCGCGGCACTTCGGTTGTTCGTCTCGGCTTGTTCACTGCCGAGATGGATTCCAGCCGCGTGGATCAAACCATCAGCCAACAGCTTCAGTGCAGCGCCGCTACTACGCGCCAGCGCCAACAAACGGTAGGTGGTCTGTCGAGAATATTCAGATGCGAGCAGGCCCACGGCCGGGTCGCAGCAAGCCACCACCAGGGTTCGTGCCGGTTCGGCGAAGGGATGATCCTGGCACTGTCCATCGCGCCAGATACCATCGTGGGGGATGCTCCCCAACGGACTCGCCTCCACCGGGTAGAGCAGTTGACGCGCACCGACGTAGGCGCGCCAGAAGCGGCAGGGCTGCTGTACCGGAGGCCAGGCCCATGTGGCTGTCTCTTTGCCCGCCAGAGCGAAAATATCTTCGACCCGACAACCGAAGGCGGAGGCCATCGCCAAAGCCGCCGCAGTCGATGGGATCAGCCTCCCCGCCTCGATAGCACTGACCCCTGTGCGCGACAGGCCGGCCCGTTCGGCCAATTCCTGCTGTGACCAACCGTGATTTTCCCTGTGGCGGCGAACGGAATTTTGCAATACAAAATTTTCTTTTGACATGATCATAACCCTATGACATTATCGTGCCACCGTCAAGGGGTCTTCCCGTCAAGGACGTCGGAAACTCCTCGCCTCAGGCTACGACAGCCACCTCATAATATCCTGATTTAGTCGAGAAAGTAAATGCTTATACCTTCCCTCCTGATGGCACTTCTGCTCTGCCTGTTTCTAACTACGCCCATATTGCTTGCCAAGGTCCGCCTTTCGGTGACGGCGAGTATGACCGACACAGTTAAAAAAAAATCACAGTCACCTAAGCGCTGTCAGGCTTTGCCGGCTCTACTGACCATCCTTCGAAGGGGAGGTTCCAGCCATGATGGAAAACCGCATGAGAGCACATACAATGATGTTTCGGCAAGGATGCCGGATCAGGGCAACGGTGCCCGGTCTCCAATCCAGGAGGCCGGGCACCGTATTTTTTCAATCACCTCAAGTTCACGGTAACGAACAAAGCACGAAAAGGAGAAATCGATGCAGAGAAAGTTCAGGTATCAGGCTCTGATGATGGGGCTGGCACTGCTTCTGGTCCCGGCCCTTGGCCAAACCCAGACACTGGAAGAGATTCTGAAGGAGAAGGGGGTGATTACCTCCGAGGAATACGAAGCTGTGATGAAGGAACAAAGCCTGACCGCATACCAACCGGGCAAGGGACTTACAGCCGCAACCGCCGACGGCAATTACCGCCTGCAAATCGGCGGCTACGCCCAACTGATCTATCGTTACACCGACTACGACAGTCAATCGGCAGACGACAAGAGCGATTTCGACATCCGCCGGTTCAAGCTGCAACTACAGGGGAATCTCTTCTCGAAAAAATTCGGGTACAAGTATCAGGGCGACATTTCCAGCGGATTTGTCACCGAGGATGCTTACATCAATTACAAGTTCGCCACGCCTTTGACCGTACAATTCGGCCAGTTCAAGCCGCCCCAGTCCCGTCAGGAACTGACCAGCGCCTCCCGGCAGCTCTTCGTCGAGCGCTCTTTGGCCAACGACACCTTTAACCTCGGTCGCGATCAAGGGCTTCAGGCGGCAGGAACCTTCGCCGACAAGCTGATCGAATACCGTCTCGGCCTCTTCAACGGCAACGGCCCCAACATCAGCAACCCCGACAACCGCCACATGGTGGCAGGTCGCCTTGATCTCAACCCCCTGGGCGAAGTCAAGATGGACGAAGCCGGCTGGACCAGTGACAAACCGCTACTAAACATCGGCAGCTCTTTCGCCTGGAACAAAGTGGGAGCCAACGACGTCGGCAGCCAATTCGACAAAGACAATGATGTAATGGACGTCGCCCTGAATTTGGACCAGTTCACGACCCCGACGGCCTTCACCGCTGCCTACGGCAACGACCTGACCTCGCTTCTCTGGACCGCCAACGCCAACGCTACCTGGCAGGGGGCAACTTTCGCCGCCGAATACTACAATCTCAAGGCCTCTCCCGACCTGGGCGACGACTGGGACGCCGATGGCTACTACCTGCAGGCTGCTTATCAGGTGATCCCCAAAACCGTCGAAGTGGCTGCCCGCTATTCGGCGATAAAATGCGACGACCAAAACGCCTCGTCCAATTTCGACAAGGACGAGACCCAATTCGGCATCAACTACTACTTCGACAAACACAACCTCAAACTGCAGGCCGATTACACCATGATCGAGGATCATTGGAACCTGGACAAAGACGATCAGGTAGCGCGCCTGCAACTGCAATTTGTTTACTGATAAAGCACTTAGAGATTTTCGGAAAAAGAGTCACAAGGGGAAAGTAACATAATCATCCTCTTCTCCGATCTCTAATTCGTACCATGCACAAATCATCAAGTAGGGTGAGGCGAGCCAATAAAGCTCGCCTCACCTCTCTCACAGAACCTGGCGTACGGACCTCGGATCTCTCCCTGTGCCACTCATCTCTGGCTCCGAAACGATGTAAGGCTTCCCCAGTGACCTCGGATTCTCTGTAAACTACCGCATCCTCAAACACTCCACAGATCTGATCAGGTATCGGCCTTAAGGTGCAGCTTCCTTCAGACCCTGCCGTTACCAGCACCGCCCTTGCGATTCGTATTGTCCCCCCCTCGCCGGGGTGACGCCTGCCTCTTGCTTAATCACATCAATTTCTACCCAACTGCGTCTATCAAGCAAAACTTGCGAATGTGGCAGGCCTGCACAGGGGCGCTTGTCTTTGATCGCCGGTTCCTCCGTAACAAAGGGGATGACCTTCTGAACCGGGGCTCAACCTGCAGCCACCTTTTCGGGTAATAGGATTTCCCTATGCCATTAAAAAATAAATTAAAAATACCTATTTGTTTTTTAATCGTATCTGGATTAGTTATATCAGCAAAAAAATTGACGTTTTCGCAATGTGTTTTTTCTTGTTTGGAGGTTTGTCAAAGTGAATATCACAAAGTTTTTTCAGCCCAAAAGTTGTCTGCTAGTTTTGGCCTTTTTATTCTTGCCGGCCGTTGTTTGCTGGGGAGGGGCCTGGACTCAGGAGAAGGGCCATTCGTACAATCGTTTAGCCTTAAACTATTTTGATTCGGAAAAAGAGTATCTCGATGACAGCGACCGCGCTCGCTATGAGAATTCAGGCCAGTTCGAAGACGCCAACATCAATTATTACGTCGAATACGGGCTGAGCAACAAACTTACCGCCATAGGTTCTTTCTATTACAAACAGCTGCACCGAGAAGATTCAACCATAGACGTTACAACCTACGGTATAGGAGATGTCGATCTGGCACTGAAATACAAAATGCTGGATAACGCCGTTGGCATCGTTTCGAGCCAGGTCCTGGTTAAAGTGCCAGAATTCTATGACGAAAATGACACCATGCCCCTGGGTAACGGGCAATATGATGTGGAGTATCGTCTTTTATATGGTCGCTCGCTTTATCCCCTCTTCCCAGGGTACTGCAACGTTGAAGCGGGCTATCGTTGGAGAGCCGAAGCACCGGCGGACGAACTGCGTCTTCTGGTTGAAGTGGGCAGTAATTTCGGTGCGGATTTCTACGGGCGGGCCAAGCTGGACGGTTTGTTCGGTCTGAATAACGGCGACACGACCGGCACCGATCTTGACAATCCCACCATCGGCAACGATTTCGATCTGGTTAAGCTGGATCTGACCCTCGGTTACGAATTCTCCGACCAGTGGGGAATCGAGGCGGCTTTTACCCCGACCGTCTACGGTCAGCACACGGCTTATGGTCAGACCTACACCCTGGCGCTTGTACTGAAGACGTTTTAACCGTTCCGGTTTAGTGGCCTTCGTGGGCCATTTGACAGTTTGTTGCGAATTATTATTTCTGGAGGTATCCCCCGATGTTCAAAATGCTGAAACATGCCCCCCCCTTTATAGCCCTTCTCCTGAGCGCTTTGGTGCTATGGGGATGTGGTGAATCTGTCGACAACAAGGCGACGACAAGCACAACCTCATCCCTCCCGGAAGCCACGAGCTCCTTTCCCAATGCGTATCTGCTGGTTTCAGGGAGTACTCTGGAGGACGTGCTTGGAGATTCCGATATTATCATCATTGATGCCCGCACTTCAGGTTACTCCTCGGCTCATATCCCCGGCGCCATCAACGTTTTGCATAGTGACTATTGGACCAAAGGTTCCGGGCTCAAAGATCTGGCGACACTGGAATCAAAGCTCGGCGAAGCGGGTATTTCTCGGGATGCGCAAATCGTCATTTATGACAACACCACCGCATCCTGGGGGGCCGCCGGCCGCCTTTTCTGGATGCTGGAATATCTCGGATGCAGCGATGTGCGGATTCTCGACGGGGGCTGGGACAAATGGTCGGCCGATGGCCGCACTACCCAGACCGCGACCCAAACCCTTGCCTCAACTGTTTTCACCGCTGAGATAAATTCCTCGGTCAAAGCCAGCAAGGAGGATATTTTAAGCCGGCTGGATGACGCCGACTTTGTCACCGTCGATACCCGTACCGATCAGGAATTCATCGGCTGGACCCTGTACGGCGAAGAACGCGGTGGACATCTTCCCGGTGCAGTGCAACTGCCTTACGAATGGTATTACAACTCGGACAAGACAGTTCTCAGCTACTCCGAGCTGAAAGAAATGTTTGAATCCCGCGGCATTACCGACGACAAAGAAGTTGTCGGCTACTGCACTGCGGGCATCCGTAGCGGTTTCCTCTATTTTCTCGGTCGGCTGATGGGATATGAGCAGGTGGCCAACTACGATGCCTCTATCTGGGACTGGGCTGCCGCCGACGAGGCTGACTATCCCATGGAAAAACTGGAAGAGTACCAGACCCTGGTCTATCCGGCCTGGGTGAAGGCATTGATCGATTATCACGCTTCCGGCAGCACTTCGGCGGCACCTGCGGACTACTCTTACGACCGCGATCACAAATATCTGATTTTCGAAACCCAGTGGGGCAGCTTTGACGACATGAACCAGGGCTGGGCCGATGCCTCCTACCTGGAGGGACACATCCCCGGCGCCATCCATTCCAACTCCGACACCTATGAGAATGGCTATCCTCGCTGGTTCATGCTTCCCGACGACGAGCTGAAAGTCGCCGTTGGCAGCATGGGCATCACCGCCGACACCACCGTGGTGGTCTACAGCAGCAGCCCCATTTTCGCAACCCGCCTCTGGTGGATTCTCAAGTATGCCGGGGTCACGGATGTCCGCCTGCTCAACGGCGGCTACGATGCCTGGGCCGACGCCGGCTACGACGTCGAAACTACCATCAACGAAGCAGTC
>JBFHFM010000099.1:0-10616 GCA_041583595.1 Trichloromonas sp.
ATCAGTTGCTGCATAGCGGCGCGGGGGCCGTCCCCCGTATGGCGGATGATGGTGACCTGGGTTTTGCGGGCGATGTCGCCGGCAGTGAGGATGTTGGTCGGATCGACGCCGCGGAAGAAAGCCTCGACGTAATCGTTGGCCGGATGCTGCAGGATATCCTCGGGAGTGCCGACCTGGATGACGCGCCCCCCTTCCATGATGGCGATCCGATCGCCGATGCGCATCGCCTCGTCGAGATCGTGGGAGATGAAGACGATGGTGCGCTTGTGCTTGGTTTGAAGTTTCAGCAGTTCATCCTGCATTTCGCTGCGAATCAACGGATCGAGGGCGGAGAAGGCCTCGTCCATGAGCAGCACCTCGGGGTCGACGGCAAGGCTTCGGGCCAGACCAACGCGCTGCTGCATGCCGCCAGAAAGCTCGTCGGGGCGACTCTCGGCATAAGCCTCCAGTCCCACCTGCGCGAGGGCCTCCATCGCTCTTTCGTTGCGGGTCTTCCGGTCGATACCGGCCATCTCCAGCCCGAAGGCGGCGTTTTCGAGCACGCTCATATGGGGCATCAAAGCAAAGGACTGGAAGACCATACTCATCTTTTTGCGACGAACCTCGACCAGATCTTCAGCGCTCATGGTCGCAACGTCCTGACCGTCGATGAAGACGTGGCCGGCGGTCGGCTCGATGAGGCGATTGAGCATGCGCACCATGGTCGACTTCCCCGAACCGGAGAGCCCCATGATGACGAAGATCTCGCCGGTCATGATCTCGAAGCTGGCATCCTGAACCCCGACGGTCATTCCGGTGCGCTCGTGAATAGCTTCCTTATCAAGCCCCTCTGCGAGCATCTTCATCGCCTTTTTGGGCTGGGAGCCGAAGACCTTGTATAGATTTTCGATTTTGATCTTTATTGGCATAAATAATCCTCTAGCTGGTTTGCCTCCGGGAAAGGGCCGTTTCCGAATGGGGACGATCTGGGTGCACTGTCCCGCTGCGGGTAGCTGCTCTTTTCGAGATTTGAGGTCAAATGGAGAAGGGTGTTTCCCGGGGCGTTTTACTTGCCTCTCCCCACTGATTAATTTGGGGGGGGCTGACATAACCCATCTTTTTACGCGATGGATTTGCCTGCGGGGGCTGTTATGTCACTCTGCACGTAGCGAGCGTGCCGATATGTTTAAAGCCTCCTGAGACCGCTAATTATCCTCAAGATTCTCAAATAGGGGGAGCAGGCCTTCTTCTGTAACAGCTGTTTGGCCCGCACCCCCTATTTACTTTTCACCCTAGCTAGTTTACATCCGAAATCTATGGATGGCACGAGTGCCGTTTTCATTTGGGAAACGAGCAATTTTTCGCAAGGTCAAGGAAATCAAGGCTTTGCGCGGAGACGTACATGGTACGTCGCACAAGCAAAGCCGCAGATTGACGCAGAGATTGCGGAAAAGGGCCGTTTCCCGATGAAAACTATTTAAAAGGTATAAACAGCGTACACCTCAAACAGCATGGAGTCATCATCACCCCCGGTGTACTCTTCGGCGGCGGTGCCGGGGGTGGCCCAGGCAAAAACCGTACTGATATACAGGTTGTCATTCATGGCGTAGTCAGCGTAAAGGTTTACCTCGTCGGAAAACTTGTCGTCAGAGACTGGAGTCCCGAAGAGGTTGTTCTGATCCAGACGGAATTCGTAATAGAGGGCCCCGATGGAGAGTTTTTCGCTGGGGAGCAGGTTCAGGTGAACCATATTAACTTTTTCGTTGCTGTTGAATAAAAAGTATTCCCCGGTGATTTCACCCATGTAGTGGGTCCCCCAACCGCGGCTGAAGCCGTAAAACATCGGGTCGAAAGATTCATATTGGTCATCGCCCGGATCTTCGTCGCCGCTGAAAAAGGCATAGCGGTAACTCAGGGTCGGCGTCCAGGCCAGCTGTGAAAAGGTGTAGCCTGCTTCGCCGTACCAGCCTTCGGCGTCCACATCGAGCTGGTCCCCCTGGTTTTGCCTGGCGTATTCAAAAGAGAGGAACAGTTCTTCCTGGTCGATATTAGCAAGAGGCGTGCCCTGAGCCCGGATGCTGAGGACCTTCATCCCCTTGCGGTTTTCATAGAATCCGCCCTGGTCAGAATCGGTGACCGCCATCCAGCTGGCACCGACAGTTCCCAACTCATCGACATACTCGACGTTGAGGCCATGGAGCTCGGTATTGTCGTAATCGCTGTCAGCTTTGAGGTAAAAGATATCCGCGCGAACCGGTTTGGTATTGATGCGCAATACCGCCGTCTTGTCGAAGGACCGGTGGGGTGCAAGCCAGTAGGCGCCGTCCGCACCATCAAAGGCACCATCCATGATCAGGAATCCGTCGCCAATGGCAAACTCCTGCTCACCGACAGAGATATCCACGGCGTCTTCCCCCAGGAGAGAAAACAACGTTCCCGATTTCCAGCCGACATACCCCAGCTCGGAATCGATCGATTCGGGATCGTCATTCGAGAAATCGCCGGCGTCGCCATCGCCGGTGGTTTCGGTGGCGACAATACTCAGGCCGCCGTAAAAGGTTCCGGCCTTGGCGGAAGTATATGAAAGGTCGAGGATCGGCTTGAAATACCCTTCTTGCCATTGGACCGATGTTTCGCCGTCGGACCAGCGTCCTGCGCCGAAGTTGGCGTTGTCGTTAAAAAACAGACCCGCTCCAGCTTCCAGCGTCAGATCGGCCTTGGCTCCGCCCTGATCCCAGAGCGAAATAGCAGCCAGGGACTGCCCTGGCGATGAAATACCGATAGCAACTAAAGCGACAATCACCAGTGAAACAACTTTTTCAATTCTCAATGTATTTATTCCCTAAAACTGGGGTTCAAATGCTTTGCAAATAGGCCTCGAAGACCGGCAGGGCCGGTTTGCCATCGACGGTTTTCACATCCTTGAGCCAGCCCTGGTAGATCTCCGGGTGCTGTTTGATCCAGCTCAGTCCAGCTTCGGCGTGCTTGAGTTTTTTGTCGTTCTTCAGCATGCTCGAGATCTCGTTCATCATCGGAATGGGGAAGATGAAATTTTTAAGGAACTGAGTGACATTCGGCTGTTCCTCGGCGAAGCCCCGGCGAATATTAGTGTAAATAGTAGCCGTGCCGTCGTTCTCACCAAAGGTCTCCGCAGTGCTGCCGGTGAGATACTTCATGTCGATCATCTGGTTCATGTAGTGGGGTGACCAGCCGAGAAAGACCACAGGCTTCTTCTGCCGGGTGAAGTTCTTGACCTCAGAGAGCATAATCGGCTCACTGGTCGCGATCAGTTTGAAGTCGCCGAGGCCGAACATGTTGTTGTCGATCATCGCTTGAATAATCTGGTTGCCGTCGTTGCCAGGCTCGATGCCGTAGATCTTGTGGTCGAGCTGGTCGGCGTATTTGGCGATATCAGAAAAATCCTTCAGACCACCATCGAAGGCGTAGGCGGGAGTGGCCAAGGTATATTTCGCCCCCGGCATATTGGCCACGAGTTGAATGACCGTGCCCTTTTCGAAAAACTGGTTGGCGATACTTTCCATGGAGGGCATCCAATTGCCGAGAAAAATATCAACATCCCCCATGTCCATAGCCTTGAAGGCGATCGGCACAGAAAGATTGACTTTCGAGGCTTTATAGCCGAGGCAGTTGAGAATGCTCACCCCCAGCTCGGTCTTAACGGTCACGCCCGTCCAGCTGATACTGGCAAGGCGTATTTTATTCGAAGCCAAAGCGGTCCCGCCAAGCAGCAGCGTCGTGGCGAGGACAAGGCAAGCAAAAATGGCTCTTCGTCGAAACGGATACAACATTAAATTCTCCTTTTTCGGGTAATTATTGACCGGCCTGAGTCTGCTCGGTCAGAACATTAAACGCCGAACCAGTTGACTGGCTTCGGATTGTGGTTCTGAAAGATGTGTTTCACCTCGGTGTATTCGTCCAGACCGATCCGGCCGAGTTCCCGGCCGAGGCCGGACTGCTTATAGCCGCCCCAAGGGGCCTGAGTGAAGTAGACATTGAAATCATTCGCCCAGACCGTGCCGAACCGCAGGCCCTTTGACATCCGGTGAATCCGGTCCGGATCCCGGGTCCAGAAACCGGCGGCCAGACCGTAAATCGTGCTATTGGCCCGGCGCAGCGCTTCCTCTTCGCTGGTGAAAGTCTCGACGGTGATAACTGGTCCGAAGACCTCTTCCTGAACGATCCGCATATCGTTGGTGCACCCGGTAAAAAGGGTCGGCAGATAGAAAAAACCGTCCTGCAGCTCGGGAGCCTCGGGCCATTTGCCACCCACCTCTAGCTGTGCGCCCTCCTCCCTGGCGGTCTGGACATACGCCTCGACCTTGCTCCGGTGTTCCGCCGAGATCAACGGCCCCATTTGGGTGCCCTCGGCAAAGCCGTCACCGAGGCGGATTTTTTCCATCCTGGCCTTGAGTCTGGCGACGAAACTGTCATGAATCGACGCTTCGACCATCAGGCGGCTGCCGGCGGAACAGATCTGTCCGGCATGGAAAAAGACCCCGTTGAGGGCATAGTCAACGGCCGTGTCGAGATCGGCATCAGCAAAGATAATGTTGGGGTTTTTGCCACCGAGTTCCAGGGCGATCTTTTTCACGTTCCCACTGGCCGCCTGCATAATCTTCTTACCGGTCTGAATGCCGCCGGTAAAGGAGATCAGGTCGACCTCAGGGCTTTCCGCCAGCTCGGCGCCGACACTATCGCCGGGGCCGAGAACGAGATTGATTACCCCGTCCGGAAACCCTGCCTCAATGGCCAGTTCCGTAACCTTGATGGTCGTCAGGGGGGTTATTTCGCTCGGCTTCATGACGACAGTACAACCCGCCGCCAGGGCCGGCGCCATCTTCCACGCGGCCTGCAGCAGGGGATAGTTCCAAGGCGAGATCTGTCCGCAAACCCCGACCGGCTCACGCACCACCAGGCTGCTCGAGTCCGGCACCGGCGATTCGATGACCTCGCCGCCGTCCTTATCAGCTAATCCGGCATAATAACGGAAGATCCCCGCGATATCGTCCATGTCCCAGCGGCTTTCTTCAAAGGTCTTGCCGGTGTCGAGACTTTCCAGTTCGGCCAGCGTTTCGCGTTCCCGCTCGATGAGTTCAGCCAACCGGTAGAGCAGTGCGCCCCTGGCCGTGGCGGATTGCCCCGACCAGGCGCCGCTGTCGAAGGCCTGACGCGCCGCCGCAATGGCGGCCTTGGCGTCTTCACGCCCCCCTTCGGCGACTTCGGCGATGCTCTGCTGGTTGAAGGGGTTGATGATCTTGCGGGTTTGCCCCGAGATGGCAGCGACCCAGCGGCCCCCTATATACATTTTTTTCAATACTGCACTCATTGGCTGTCCGACCCAGTGTTATGGCGATAGAAAGGGGCTTGCGCAGGCGCTTCCTGAGCATTGCCAAGGATCAGGTCGGCAGCCTTTTCAGCCACCATCATCACCGGGGCGTAAATATTGCCATTGGTGATCGAGGGGAAGATCGAAGCATCGACCACCCGCAGATTCTCCACCCCGTGGACCCTGAGCTCGGCATCAACGACGGCCATCTCATCGTAGCCCATCTTACAGGTACAGCTCGGATGGTAGGCACTTTCGCCTTCACGTGCGACGAAATCGAGAATTTCTTCGTCAGTCTGCGCCTTCGGGCCGGGGGAAAGCTCTTCGCCACGCAGATCATCGAAGGCCTCCTGGGCGATGATGCGCCGCGAGCACTTAATTGCTTCGACCCATTCGCGCCGTTCCTGCTCGGTGGACAGGTAATTGAAGAAGATTTCCGGATACTCAGCAGCTTGCTTTGACTTGATCTTGACGTGACCGCGCACATCGGTATTCATCGGTCCGACATGTAGCTGAAAACCGTGCCCCTGCGCGGGTGCCGAACCGTCGTAGCGGATGGCGATCGGCAGAAAGTGGAATTGCAGGTTGGGATAGGCGACCTTGTCGTTGCCGCGAATAAAACCACCGGCTTCGAAGTGGTTGGTGGCTGCCAGGCCCTTGCGGCGGAACAACCAGTCAAAACCAATCTTAGGCTGGTTGTACCACTTAAGGGCCGGGTACATGCTGACCGGCTTTTTACAGGCGTATTGAACATAGAGTTCCAGATGGTCTTGCAGGTTCTCGCCAACACCGGGGAGATTGTGGACCACCTCGACGCCGAGGCTGCTGAGATGCTCGCCGTTGCCGATTCCGGAAAGCTGTAGCAACTGGGGAGAATTGATGGCCCCGCCGCAAGAAATCATTTCGCCCCCGTAGGCCTTGTGAGTCTTACCGCCCCGGGTGTATTCCACGCCGACTGCTTTTTTACCCTCAAAGAGGATGCGCGTTGCCATGGCCCGGCACTTCACGGTGAGATTCGCGCGGTTTTTTACCGGGTGGACATAGGCTCGGGCGGCATTCAAGCGGCGCCCCCGGTAGATGTTCTGGTCAAAGCGGCCGAAGCCTTCCTGTTGATAACCATTAACATCGCTGGTGAGTGGATATCCGCTCTGCTCGCCAGCCTTGAAGAAGGCCTCGAACAATGGGTTGTCAGCCTCCGGCGTGGTCAGGGCAAGAGGGCCGTTCGAGCCGTGGTATTGGTCTGCCCCCTGCAAGCGGTTTTCGAACTTTCTGAAGTAAGGCAGGCAGTGGGCGTAATCCCAATTTTCGAGGCCCTTATTCTTACCCCATTTTTCATAATCCATGGCGTTGCCGCGAATATAGATCATCCCATTGATGCAGCTCGACCCACCGAGGACCTTGCCGCGAGGCTGGGCGATGCGACGATTGTGCATCTGTGGCTCGGGAGCCGATTCATAAAGCCAGTTATAGGTCTTGTCCGTCAGCAGATAGGTCAACGCTGCCGGCATGTGGATTCTGAAATCAAATTTGTAGTCAGGCTTGCCCGCCTCGAGAACCAGCACCTTATGTTTCGGATTTGCGCTCAGGCGGTTGGCCAGTACGCTGCCTGCGGAGCCGCCACCGATAATGATATAATGGTACATCTGCTTGTTCATGATCTGCTCTCCTCGTCGTTTTCATCAAAGGTTTCGATGTTGTATGATCTCTGTTTATCTGTCGGTGGGGATGCCGACCGAGGGTCGCCACTTGCTTCCGGCGCGCAGCGCTGTAGCATGGCATAGTGTGCACCGATCGAAGAAAGCGCCCGCAGCGGCTCATTGGCCGCAATATGGTTCGCCGTTTCGACCCAGTTCACTGCCGTTTTGTGTCGATATTCCGGGTCCTCATACAAGGCGTAATCCTGGGAGCTGAAGCCGAGCTGCAGCGCCTGCATAATCCACTCGAAGACCGGGTTTTTGGTCATTTTAGCCAGGCGGATATTGAGTTCGCGGTCCATCTCCCCCAGCGCCCCCATGTCCGGCTCCGGCCGGTCAAGGCACTCCAACAACTTTTTGGTTTCTGTCACAAGCTGCTGCTTTTCAGCGGAGTCGGCTCGGGCGATGGCCAAAGTGGTAATGGTGCGATCGATGCTTTCGCGAAATTCGGCGATATGGGCCAGGCTGACATGCTGCTGCTTCAGAAACAGGGCCAGAGATTCGCTAACGTTTGCGACATCAATCTGCTTGACGTAGGCCCCACCCTTGGCGCCTTTGCGAATTTCAATCAAGCCCTTTTGTTTGAGGGCGCGCATGGCTTCCCTGATCACACCTCGGCCGGTTTGAAACTGGGCCTGTAGTTCCCGCTCACTGGGCAGACTCTCCCCGGGCAGAATCTTTTCCTCCAGAATAGCCGCTTCGATCTGCAGAGCGACATCCTCGCCGGCACGACCGACTCGGGCCGGTGTAAATAGGTATTCAGTGCTCATGAGTTGTCTATCTCCTGGGCGATTGGTACTACCATGACAAGATAAATCGAGCGGCCTTGCCTGGCGTTATTCTTATCGCCTAAGGAAAAACCCCTTAAAGCGACATCATTTGGTCTTCATTGGCCTAACTAGGGGAGTGTACGAATCAAGATGGCCGGATAATGGTAGGACCAATAGTAGAGTGTCTGGTCACACATGTCAACCCCCTCGATACTGTTCGTCAGATCCCGAACAATAGGTCAAGGTGATAACCTATTGAAAATGCAATGCATCAAGACGCAAAAATGCCCTCCCCTCTTTTCGACATCAACGCAGCTTCAGACCAAAGTAGCCGTCTGCAAATTTAGAGGGTCTCGATAAAGAGAATGCGGTTAAAAGCTGACATAAAGTTGCTGTTATCTGTTATTTTTAACTATTGAGGTAAATGACCGGACTTCGCTGCAGGCCGGTTCCCGTCTGCAGAACAAGCTCTTCGAGCCGGAAACCGGCTGCCGTCCTGCTTGACAGCCCCTAACCAAAAATCACATGATCGCTTCTTCGAGAGCGAACAGCAGGGCGCGATAATGTTCCTACCGGCCAAAGACCCAGAACAATCCCCCCCCCGAACCAAGGAGGTCACCATGTCTAACGATCTGATTCTCTCCAGCAAAGAAGGCGCCATCGGGCGGATTACACTGAACCGGCCGGAGGCGATGAATACCTTTACCATCCCCTTTGCCAAGCAGCTTGATGATGCGCTCTGGGCCATGGAAAAGGATCCGGAGATCCGGGTCGTCATCATTAACGGGGCCGGGAAAAATTTCTGTACGGGCATATCGCTCGACCAGTTCCCTTCCCGAACTCAGCCGGAAGCTCGCGAATTCCTGTACCAGATCGACGCGTTCTATCATACCCTGGCGCGTATGAAGACGGTGACGATCGCCGCTGTACATGGCTACGCCCTGGCCAATGGAGCGGGACTGGCCTTCGGCTGCGACTTGACTCTGGCCACCGACACCGCCATGTTCGGAACCACCGCCATCAATGTTGGCCTGATCTGCCTCGGGCCGGCCGCTCCGATGATGCGCTCTCTCGGGCTCAAGAAAACCCTCGAAATGGTTCTGACCGGGGACATGATCCCTGCGGCTCAGGCCGAGAAACTCGGGCTGGTGAACAGGGTCGTTCCCGAAGCAGAGCTACAAGAAGCAACAAATAACCTGGCTCGTAAACTGGCCGCAAAAAGTCCGCTGGCCCTGCAGATAGGCAAGGAAGGGATCAATCGTCTGCACGACACCCCTTATCACCAGGGACTGGATGTGATGGACGACCTGTTTGCCACCCTCTGTTCCACGGAAGATGCCGTGGAGGGCGTCAACGCTTTTCTGGCCAAACGTGCACCGGATTGGAAGAAACGTTAACGCTGGATTGTTTTAGTCGCGCCGTCTGCGGCACTCGCCAGTTCAATGCTACACAGGCGGCCGGTTTTTAAATTCTACCTGAAAGGACGTTTTCAACTATGACGATCGACCCCAAACAGGTTCCCTTGCCTACCTGCGCCGTCTGCCCCGTTGAGGTCCCCGAGCGCTTCTGCCGACAGGAAAAGGGAAAGGCGCCGAGCAATTGCCCGTCGACCCGATCACTTGACATCATCAAAGACACTCTCGAAATCTTGAAGGATCCCGGGGTAATGGAAGTGGTGCGGCAGGCCTCGATCCAGGAAGGGGAGGCGTATGGCGACCGGGACAAGGGGTATGCCCACATCCGTCCGATTAAACCGCGGATTCAGGAAACGATCGAATTTGCTCAAAAGATGAAATTTCACAGAATCTGTCTGGTCTTCTGTATCGGCATGCGTAAGGAAGCGGAAATTATCCATAAAATTTTCACCGATAATGGATTCGAGACAATTTCGGTGATGTGCAAAGCCGGAGCTATTTCAAAGGAAGAGATCGGGCTGTTGCGCGAGCAGCAGATTGACCCGGACTCTTTCGAGGTCATGTGCAACCCGATACTGCAGGCGTTAACCGCCAATTACCACGAGTCGGAGCTGAACGTGTTGTTCGGCCTCTGCGTCGGACATGATGCGCTGTTTCTGAAATATGCCAAGGCCTACAATACCGTGCTGGCCAGCAAGGACCGGCTGCTCGCACATAATCCGCTGGCCGCGATTTATCAGTATGACAGTTATTACCGCTACCTGAAAAACCCGCTGTAACCCGTTAAAATCACATACAATTACAGTAAGTTGTTTGCGTTAAGCTTGCATTTCACGCCTGCATAATTCGCCGGATAAAGTCCAGAGACACGGCAATATGAAGAGGGTGGACGTCTACCAGTGAACAAGGATGCTACATGAATTATTTTTTCGATTATATTGAACCGGTCTTTAGGCCCCCCTCCGAAGCACAGTCTTTAATTATGCAAATTACCGTTGGGTGCAGTCAAAATCAGTGTAAGTTTTGCGGCATGTACAAGATGAAGCAGTTCCGCTGCCGTCCGGTTGGTGAGGTGCTGCAGGAGTTAGAAGCCGTACCGCCCTCTTACCGAAAAAATATTCAGCGAATTTTTCTTGCCGATGGTGATGCCCTGGTCTATCAACAGTCCGGCCTGATTGAGATTCTCGACGCCCTTACGGAGAAATTCCCTAACCTAACCAGGGTCGCTGCGTATGCTTCGCCAAACAGTCTAACGACCAAAACCGAAGAGGAGCTTAAAGTATTAAAAGAGAAGAAACTCCGGATCCTCTATTTCGGACTGGAAAGCGGCGATACAGAGACGCTCGAACTGGCCGGAAAGGGTTTTGCCCCTGATCAGATGCTTGAGCTGTGTCGCAAGGCGCAAAGAGCG
>JBFHFM010000100.1:0-10614 GCA_041583595.1 Trichloromonas sp.
GTTCTTCTTCCTCTTCTTCCCAGCCAGTCCACATCGGAACAAAGTGGGCGAAGGGGGTATGCCCCAGGGTCGCAAGGTAGACATGCGTGAAAACAAAGGCGCAGAGAGAGCAGGCCAGCAGAAAGTGGACGCCGACCAGAAGTTTCAATCCGCCGATCATCAGTAGAGTGTTACGCAGCGGTTCAATGTTCAGCAACAGGACGCCGGTAACGATGACCAGAGGAACCAGGACCATCATGATGACCAGGTAGGCCGCTTTCTGCATCGGGTTGAACTTGTTGTCCGGAGTGGTATGGTGCGGGTTTGGACCGCCCCGGAAGTAGTTGAAGAAATAGAACAGCGCCTGGCGGAAGATTCCCGATTTAATGTCTCCCATGTTGGGAACATACAATTTAACCAGGGTGCCTGCAATAAACAGGTAGTAGAAGACCCAGAGAATAAAAGATATCCCGACAACTATGCCGGCTGTATTATGCAGTTCGATAGCCGCCTTGTAGGTCCCGAAAATATTAACGTTTTCAGGAAACCGGATCTGGGCGCCGGTAACGCAGAGGGTAACAATACCCAGGGCGTTCAACCAGTGCCAGATTCTTACCGGAGTCGGCTGCAGATAGATCATTGCCTTTTTTTCAGACATAATTAGTGCCCCTTTCCTTCTCTATTTTTACGGGTCAAAAAGCGCAGAGTTCCGTGACCAACAGGCATGACCATCCCGCCGAGGACAATCATCAGGCCGGCGATGTTGAGCCATTTACTGCGGGTGGCGCCCATCATGTAGAAATCAGGGGTTCCGTTGAGAATATCGAGAACCGCGCCTTTTTCCACCGCCAACCGGACATAGGAACCATCCTTTTCCGGAAAGGCGACAAAGCTGGTCTGCATGGCGCTTGGGCCGGATGCATGGCAAAAGGAGCAGTCCCAGCGGTTGTCCAGGATCTGGTACGAATGGGTGACCAGCTCGGGGGTCATCATTCCCCACAGGCGCATGTCCGAGTAGGCCGGATTGCCGTTGAACTTCCTGAGTTCAGAAAGGGAGATCAACCCATTATTGTCGGTATCTACCAGGGTCTGGATGGGTTTGCCGCCAGCGAGAGCCTCAAGGTCTTTACCTTCCGCAGCGGTGAACTTGCTGTAGCGGTTATCCTGGTCACGTTTAATCAGGTACATAGTGATAACGTAGTTTTCAGACCCGGTGTGGCATGTGATGCAGGGGATCGCCTCGATATGCAGACCCGCCTGTGGCAGCCACTCATCGTGGGTGGAAACCGTTTCCTGGGTGTCGTGACAGGAAGAACATTGCTTGTTCATGTCAAAGCCCGAAATTTCGGTCGGAGCTTTCGCAGTATGAGGGTTGTGACAGTCGGAGCAGTCGGCATTAGAGCCGTGAAGGCTCAGGGTGTACTCTTCGTAGATATTGTCATGGCAGTCTTTGCAACTGGCTTTCGAGGGCGTCAGTCCGTCATCCGGATGGGCATCGGTAACTGATTCATGGCAGCCAGAACATCCCATCTCGGCATGAGCGGTGTTGTCGAACTTTTCACCGTTGATGGTAAAGTCGTCGCCGACGGTATCCGCATCGCTATGGCAATCCAGGCAGTCCGCCGATTCCATAGCGCTTGCCGTTGTTACACAGAACAACAGAGCCAGCATCAGGTTTAACAGTAGTCGCGTGTGTTTTGTCATTTGTCGCACGGTGGTTCCCCCTTTTCTAGGAAAAGTTTGAAGCTCGTTAACTAAGGGATGGCTACGATGTATGAACTCCTCTTTTTTTTAGGTCAGCCGGGATGTCGCTGATTTTTCTTCTTTGCGTTCAAAAATTCCTTTGACCATGCCAAATAGCAAAAGGAGCGCCGGTACCAGCTGAGCTACGAAAATCAGTGCGCAAAAGCCGATAAAGATCCACGCACCGATGCTCATGTGGTTGGTGCTGGATTCCGAAGTCGCCAGGGCTGGTAAAGTCGTCGCGATGAGTATCGCGATCATACTTGAGATTTTTAGCCACGCGTTCATCATTTACTCCTTTCTATTAGGGTACGTCAATGTAAAACTTGTCTTATTGAAATCTGTGAATGCTCTAGCAGTGCCTGTGCCAAAACTTTTGATTCGATTAATAGTTTTTTAAGTTGTTGAAAGTTAATGGATTTTTTTGTCGTTTCGAAGTTCTTGAAGTTTTTTCTTGAGCCGACTGTATGCTAAAAATATACAGTCGATAAAATACCCACTCACGAATTGTTTTTTTTTGTGAAGAAAAAAACGTTTAATTTCAGATTGTTGTAGTTTTTGGAAAGGAGTATGGAGAAAATGTACACATGGATATAAACGAGAAAGCCTCGGCGCCGAGGTGGGTCTGGCCAGCGATTGTCATTTCAGCATTGTGACAAAGGCAACATTGGATTGATTTTATGAAAAAAAAACCGTAAGATTAATTTTAAAATAATACGGGCGGCAGATGGGTCCTTAGGGCCGCTACCCAGGTTAGTGCCGGAAGGGCGAGGAGTTCGGACCAAATGTCTAATTCTAGAATTCTTGTAGTAGATGATGAAGCGGTTATTCGAGAGGGGATTCGTCGAATCCTGGAAAAAGATGGATACCAGGTAGAGCCTAAGTCGAGCGGGCGGGTGGCCTTGGAAAAACTTCAGGAAGAAGAGTTTGACCTGGTCATTACCGACTTGAAGATGCCTGGGATGGGGGGCATTGAACTGTTAAAAGCCATTCGGATTTTGCAGCCGGATGTTCCGGTTATTTTGATTACCGGTTTTTCCACCGTTGAAACCGCTGTTGAGGCCATGAAAAATGGCGCTTTTGATTATCTGGCGAAGCCTTTCACTCCCGGGCAGATAACAGAAAAGGTTCAGAAAGCCCTCGATCAACGGGCTTTGGTGCTAAACTCGGCGAGCAAGGACAATGACCCCATGAGCGATCAGGGCCTTGGGGATCTGGTGGGCGATAGTCCACAAATGGCTAAAGTTTTTCGGCGGATCTTGCAGGTTGCCCGGACCGACAGTACGGTTCTGATCAGTGGTGAAAGCGGAACCGGTAAAGAGCTCGTCGCTCGCGCCATCCAGCAGAACAGTCCGCGCAAGGATCAGCCTTTTGTCGCGGTGGATTGTACATCTCTCGCTGAAAGCCTTCTCGAGAGTGAACTGTTCGGTCATATCAAGGGATCATTTACCGGCGCGGTACAGACGAAAATGGGGCTCTTCAGGGTGGCGGACGGCGGGACTCTGTTTCTGGATGAAGTGTCTAATATCAGCCTGACCACTCAAGCCAAGCTGTTGCGAGTGCTGCAGGAGCGTGAAGTGACTCCCATCGGTGGGACCAAGCCGATACCGATTGATATTCGGTTGATCGCTGCTACCAATAAAAATCTAAAGGAGATGGTTTCGGAAGGAACCTTTCGTGAAGACCTGTTTTTTCGGCTCAATATTATTCCGATCGATTTGCCGCCACTGCGTGAGCGCAAGGGAGACCTGGTTCCCCTGGTCAAGCATTTCCTGAAAAAATTCGGTGGCGAAATCGGTAAAGAAGTTCGTGGTTTGGCGCCTGGGGCTATGGCCATGTTGAAACGCTATGCGTTCCCCGGTAATGTTCGAGAAGTCGAAAACATCATTGAGCGAGCGGTGGTTCTTAGCTGCGGCGACCTGATTGAGCCGGACGATCTCGAGTTGCCCGATTCTGGAGCCGAAGACCTTGGCATTGAAGAAGATTACGTGCCGAGAACCACCGAAGAGCTTAAGGAGGCCAAGCGGGAAATCCGTGAGCGGGCTGTGGGCCCTATTGAACGCGCCTTTGTTCTGGATGCCCTGAAGCGTAACGATTGGAATATTACCAAGGCCGCAGAAGAGGTGGGAATGTTGCGCCCCAACTTTCAGGCCTTGTTAAAAAAACAGGGCATTTCAGTGCGTGATCGCTTGTTAAGTTAAATCGTGCAGGACAGGAAAGAAAAGCCCCCGGTAGCTGAGCTACCGGGGGCTTTTTTGAGAATAACGGGAAATCTGGGATCAGCAGGCCTGGGTGTCTGCTGGTGGGTTGCCTTGAGTGGCGGTTTCTTCGCTCAGGGGAAGCTTGATGATGAAGGAAGTACCTTCTCCTAACTTGCTGATAACCTCAATCTGGCCTCCGTGATTTTCGATAATTCCGTAGGACACCGATAGGCCGAGTCCAGTCCCTTGGGCGCCTTTGGTCGAAAAGAATGGATCGAAAATTTTCTGCAGATTTTCTTCGGCGATACCAAGGCCGGTATCGCTGATTTTGATGGAGAGGTACTTTTCCTGGGCTGAAAAATCGGTGAGCACCGTAATCTGACCGCCGGACGGCATGGACTGGCTGGCGTTTATAAGCACATTCATGAAAACCTGTTCGATCTGGCTCGGATCGACCAGTGCTGGTGGAAGATTTTTATTGTATTCTTTGTTGATGCGGATGTTGTGGAAAGAAGTGTGGTGTTCTATCAGGGCCATGGTTTTGTCGAGAAGATAATTGATCGATTCTTCTTTTTTCTGGGGCACCGACTCTCTAGAAAAATCGAGAAGTTCACGAACGATTTTGGCACAGCGCTGGGTTTCGTGGATAATGGTTCCCAGATCATTTTTGATCTCCGGGGCAAGGCGGGGATCTTCTTCGATCATGGCAGCGAACA
Organism: Trichloromonas sp.; assembly: GCA_041583595.1. Taxonomy (GTDB): domain Bacteria; phylum Desulfobacterota; class Desulfuromonadia; order Desulfuromonadales; family Trichloromonadaceae; genus Trichloromonas. The sequence continues at coordinate 4,640 of JBFHFM010000100.1, forward strand.
TCAATACTCCGGTAAGGGGATTATTGATTTCATGGGCAATGCCGGCGACTAATTCACCAATAGAAGCGAGTTTTTCTGAACGCAAAAGCTTGGACTGCATGCGCTGAATTTTTTCGGTGCGTTCTTCGACCCTGGCTTCCAGGGAGTTTGCCCATTCGCGGCTCTCATCCTGGGCTTTCTTGAGATTGAAAGTCATGTCGTTGAAGGCTTCGGCTAACTCCCCAAGCTCGTCCTTGGGGTAATTGTCGACACGGGTTGAAAGATCACCCTGAGCCACCTTTTGGGTTTGCTCTAGCAGGTTGTTGACGGGCACGTTGATCAGTTGATGAGTCAATAGCGAAAGACAGGTCCCCAGGATCAGAAGGAGCACAAGGGTAAATACAATGATATTGTTTCGGTAGGCTGCGGCTGTCGCCCGCACACTTGACAAATCAACATGGACATCCAGAATGCCTAGGAGCTGAGCCTCGGGAGGGTGAAAATGGCATTTGGCCGTATAGCAACTTTCTTTGTTGAGAATTTCTTTGGTGACGCCAAGCAATTCAACCCCTTCGCGGTTGACAAAAATTCGGCTACGGTCCATCGAGGAAGCCTGCACTCGAGGTGTCTCGCCGGAATGGCATCCACTGCAGCCCTCAGAGTTGCGGTCGACGCAGGTACCGATTTCTTCTTTGTGGGTCGAGAAATCGATGGTCCCTTCTTTGTCCAGCAGGCGGATCCGGTTCACCCCTTTTTGTGACCCGACCTCATCAATCATCTGATAGACCCGTTGGCGGTCATCTTCAAGCATTTGATAATGAGTGGTTCGGATAATGGTTTCACTCAGGCTGTCGACATTTTTTAAAGCCTCATCCATGAACATGGTGGTCAGGGTTTCGACATTGAGAAAAGCATACATGACCATGGTCGCCAGCAAAACGGCACCCATGACGATGTTGTATTTGTTGATTAGTTTAAGACGCACGGAAATTCCTGGCCTGCTGGAGGTTGTCTGACTTTACATGGATTGGTGCAAGGATGATTGAGCGGCTCACGTTTTCGATAATTTTTGAGTAAATACGCTGTTATCCGTTCTCAAGTCCTCGGAATTAGTTGCTTGACTATTCGAGTTTATGTTTCACCCCGTACAGTCTGAAAGTCAGACTTATCGGAAAGTGAAAAAATTAATAAAAATTTTATTTTATTTTCGATTAAAAATCAAGTAAAGCCTTATGAGTCCTTGATTTATCGTTTCTTCCTGAAACCAATAAGGTGGCAAACGGTGGTTTGTGATAAATGTTCGACACGGATGTGGGAACCCATAGCGAAATCATTGAATAACGTATTGATTTGTCATGGTTTGTTGAGTTATTATCACTGATCTTGAAGTACCAGAGGACCACTTTTTTCTGGTTAAACACTTAATGTTTCAGTATCATTAAGCGTTTTTGGGGGAAAATTGGACCTTGGAGTCGGTCTCCTTCAGCGGGACCAGCATAAGCGACCGTGGTACAGTTGACCTCGCAAACAGGTACCAACATAAATGAAATGCTGAAAAGGTATATCTAATGTCTGAGTCTATGCGTAGCATTCTATTGGTGGATGGCAACAGGGAGGCCAGGGACGGTCTGGCCGTCATGCTTCGCAAGCATATAGGATGTGTGGTTCTGGAAGCCCAGAGTCCCAGTGAGGCCCAAGAGGTTCTCAAAGAACAGGACATCTCGCTGGTCATTACCGATATCTTTTCTCCGAAGCAGGGCGGGATTGAGTTGCTCAAGGAAGTTCGTTCCCAGCATCCCCAGGTGGCTGTGATCGTCTGCGTTCCTTATGGCGACCGTGACTTAGTGGTTGAGGTGCTTAGGCGCGGAGCTATTTTCTACATCCATTCACCCTACGATTTCGAAGAGGCGGTGATTGCCACGGCCCGGGCTCTTGAGCATCACGAACTTCTGGTACATCAGCAGAAGCGCAGTCCGAAAATAAGCAAGAACGACGGTTTCCAGGGAATCATCGGACAATCGCAGAAAATGACTGAACTTTTTCGAATTCTTGAAAAAGTGGCCGAAGATGGCGAAAGCAATGTGTTGATCCATGGGGAAAGCGGGACCGGCAAAGAACTTGTTGCCCGGGCGACCCATGCTCTCGGTCCGCGTAAAGGAAAGAACTTTGTTCCGGTAAACTGCGCGGCCATTCCTGAAGATCTGCTCGAAAGCGAGCTGTTTGGGTACGTCAAAGGGGCTTTCACGGGGGCCAATCAGTCTAAAATGGGACGCATTCAGTATGCCGACGGGGGCACTCTGTTCCTGGATGAAATTGGCGATATGAAGCCAACACTGCAGGCTAAGTTACTGCGTGTCATTCAGGAGCGGGAGTTCGAACCGGTCGGGGGCGTCAAACCGGTTTCCGTGAATGTCCGGATTGTGGCGGCGACCCACCGGGATCTCGAGGCCTCGGTCGCTGAAGGACGATTTCGTGAAGACCTTTTCTATCGACTCAGTGTCGTTCCGCTTCACATTCCCCCTTTGCGGGATCGGAAAGCAGATGTTCCCATTCTGCTCGAAAAGTTTGTGCAGGTCTTTAACCGGGGACGAAAAAATGGTTTGAAGGGGTTTGCAGACAGCGCTATGGCTGCTCTGCTCGAATACCCTTGGCCGGGCAATGTCCGCGAATTGGAAAATCTGGTTCAGCGGATGTCGATCCTCCATGCTGGCGAGTTGGTATCGGTAGCCGACTTGCCAGAAAAATACCAGCCAGCTGGCGGTATTCAGGTGAAGGAAGAGCCCCCGGTGCTGATCGAGGTGGCGTACCCGGAGCCTTCTGACGACGAGAATTTTGATTTTAATGTTTTGGTGAGTGACTTCGAAGATCGGTTGATTCTCAAGGCTTTGACCAAAACCGGCGGCAATAAAAAAGAGGCCGCCAAACTGCTCAACCTTAAACGAACCACCTTGATCGAAAAAATCAAGAAAAAGCAACTCGAAGCGTCTTTTGCCGTCGACGACCCCATTTGATCCTGCCCCGGACCCGTTTCGGGATGCTGTCAGCGCAATGACGTTTGTTGAGTGTCGTTCGATCCCTTCGGTGTCGAGACCTCTTCGCTGGTACTTAGCGCTGGCGGGGGTGTCTGGTTTGCCTCGTTCCTTGGTCAGCACAGTCCCTTATTGCTTGTGGCTCTCCCGCCGTTATCGTTTCAGGTCTTCTCAACTTACACGCGGATAATCGCCCCTTTCAGTGAATAGAGAATGGCAAGGACCTCCTTTTTCTCTTCATCGCCTAAACCGTGTTTATCCATTGCCCCCAGAATATCATCGACGACTGCCACAAATTCCTGTTCAGAGATGTTCATCCCCTTGTGCGTGGTGAGCATATCCCTTCCGGTATAGATTTCAAGACCGCCAGAGCCCGCACAGAAAAACTCGACCGACATCCGTTTGGCGTGTTCAATATCCCTGGCGTTTTCAAATCTGGGCTTAATGGCAGGGTTATTGAGATGTGCGGCAACGGCATCCTCGACCAGACGTTTAATTCCATCTGTACTGCCCAGTCGTTCATAGAGTGTTTTAGTCATGGGGCGGTTCCTTTCCTCTGTGGGTTTATTTCTTAATGCATATCACTGATCAGGTGCAAATCAAGAGAGTGCGTTGCCTGCCTGAGTCAGGTCCTGCCCTCTACGTGCGGTTCGTTGTTTCCTCACCTTGACATAGCCCGGCTCTAGGATAAATTACAGTATGGGCTGTTTCGATCTCGAGCATGTCTCTGATCAAGATTTTCGATTTAAACTTCTGTCAACCAAAGGAGTGTGTCGATGGATGCCAAAGAACTGAAAAAAATTCTGGCTGGGCTGGGGGTTATGACCCTGGTGTCGGCTGTTGGTGTGACGGTGCCGAGTGCGCTGCACGCCAGCAGTGGTTGAGGGGGTAAGGGCGACGGCACAGTTAGTGCCGAAAAAGACCAGCGTCCCGGGAGCAGTGGTTGAGGTGGGCAACATGCCGGTGCCGTGAGCACCGACGATAGTAAAAGCAGCGACAACGGTGACGTTGATAAAGACGAAGTGAGCAGCGCCGCTGACGAGAAAGAAGAGGCTAGCGCTGAAAATGAGGCCAACCGCAGTGACGAGGATGACAAGAGTTCTGCGGTGTCGGCCGATGCGGTTGAAAAAAAGTAAGAATAGCTGTGGCATCGGATTGGTGCTGGCCCTTACGCCACGCCAATCCGATGTTTTTTTGGTGAGTGATGACTGAGCGACTGAAAAGCCTATTTCCCATCACTTCGGCCCGACTTCCTGAGCGTTTCTGGTCTGAGCTGCATCGTGCGAATGTTACAGGTGTGCTCCCCGAATATTTTCCCGAGCAGGTCCGTTACTTTGTCGATCAAAACGACGTCGACGGCTTTTTGCCGGACCTGGCCCAGGTCGAGCTGGTCCGCCACCGCCAGCGTCACAGAACGTCGAATGGTGAGCTCAAGGTTGAGGTGTTACAGGTCAACCCGAGCCTGGAGCTGGTGTCGGTCGACTGGCTGCCGCTCTTTGCGTTGCTCGACGGGGGGACAGAAGAGCCGGAGCCTGTGGCCGGGGTACTGGTTTTCTGGCGCCATCCTGTTTCCGGTAAGCTGTGTGAGGCGGTGGCCGAGGCTGCTGATCTGTTGGCCCTCAAAGTGGTAAGCGAACAGCTCGATCCCTTGGAAATCGCCGCCGAAAGCGGGCGGCCGGTGGGGGTGATCGATGGCGCGATGGTAAAGGCGGTGCGCAAGGGACTGCTCCTTTCGCCGCCGTCCACGCTGCGGCGGGATGCCGACTTTCCCGCAGTTGAAGGAACGGCGGAGAGGTTTTTGAGCGCCGAGGTATTTACCTTGCAATGGCACATTACTCATCGTTGCGATCTGCACTGCCGCCACTGCTATGACCGCAGCCGGCGCGATGATGTGAAATTGTCGCAGGGCCTAGAAGTTCTCGACCAGCTGCGAGCGTTTTGCCTGCGGCATCATGTTGGCGGCCAGGTTTCCTTTTCTGGTGGCAACCCCTTTATGCATCCCCAGTTTTTCCAGTTGTACCAGGCGGCCCACGATCGCAACCTGAACCTGGCGATTCTGGGAAATCCAATCTCCGAAGCACAGCTCGATGCGGCGCTTGTGATTGCCCGGCCGGCTTTTTACCAGGTCAGTCTGGAAGGATTGCAGGAGCACAATGATTTGATTCGCGGCCGCGGTAACTTTGCTGCGGTCTTTGCGTTTCTCGACCTTTTGAAGCGAAAAAAAATCTACTCGATGGTCATGTTGACCCTGACCCGCGCCAACCTCGACCAGGTGCTGCCGCTAGCCGAGCTTTTGCGCGACCGGGTGGATCTGTTCACCTACAGCCGGCTAGCAATGGTCGGAGAGGGGGCGGCCCTTGAATCGCCTCATCCCGAAGAATACCGGATCTTTGTGCAGCAGTACCTGGCGGCGAAAAAATCGAACCCGGCGCTGGCTCTCAAAGACAGCCTGATCAACATCGAGTACGAAGCACAGCAGCAACAAGTCTTCGGCGGCTGTACTGGCTTCGGTTGCGGTGCGGCTTTTAATTTCGTTTCATTGCTCCCGGACGGGCAGGTGCATGCCTGCCGGAAATTCCCTTCACCGATCGGCGATATCAACCGCCAACTGTTGGAAGAGATTTATTCCTCACCGGCGGCCCGGGCCTATCGCCGTGGCTGTCTGGATTGTGATGACTGCCGCTTGCGGGCGGTCTGCGGTGGCTGCCTGGCGGTGGCATACGGCTGGGGCGTCGATCCGCTGGTCGAGAAGGATCCGGGGTGTTTCCTGGCGAAGGGGAATGGCTGAAGGGGCTGTAGAATTAAAAGGTGGTCGCCAGGTGAAACAGGCTTGGTCTTCGGCTTTAGCCGATTCCTTCATGCTTGAATCAGGTTGTTTCTAAGATATCCGATGTCATGCTCTGAGTGCCGCAAGGTCGCAAACAGAGCGCTTTCGTTAAAAAAAACATCCTTTTCAATCGGTGGCAA
>JBFHFM010000101.1:0-10560 GCA_041583595.1 Trichloromonas sp.
GAAGGCCTCGGTGCCGCTGCTCGGCCGCATCCCCTACTTCGGATCACTCTTTTCCCATAACCAGATGGTTTCCAGCAAGAGCGAGCTGGTGATCCTGGTGCGGCCGCTGGTTGTGGATAACGACGCGGTCTGGGGGCAGGAACTCGACAGTACCCGTAGCCGCTTCCGCAACATTGGCGGGGATCTTGGTCGAAGCTGGTAGGTCCAGGCGAGTGGCGCGTGGCGCGTGGCGAGGAAGGCGGAAGGCGGAAGACGGAAGACGGAAGGTTGGCCATTATTAAGGATTATTCTTGATTTACCTTGAGCATTTCGGATTGCGCGAAGCCCCTTTCACGCTGACTCCGGACACCACATTTTATTTCAATACCAGGGGTCATCGAGAGGCCCTTGAGGTGTTGCAGGTGGCGCTTGATGGCGGCGAGGGGTTCATCAAAATCATCGGTGAGGTCGGCACCGGCAAGACACTGCTCTGCCGCAAACTTCTGGATCAACTCGAAGCCCCTTACCTAACTGCTTATCTACCTAACCCGCTGCTCGGACCGGTTGAAATTTACCGGGCCATTGCCGAAGAACTTGGCCTGGACGTGTCGTCTCGGGCGACGGCCAGCATGTTGCTGGGGTCACTCAATAAGCAACTCCTCCAGTTGAGTGCCGCAGGGCACCGGGTCGTGCTGGTCATTGATGAAGTGCAGGCGATGGCCGAAAAAAGCCTCGAAGCTCTGCGTTTGCTCAGTAACCTTGAAACAGAAAAGTACAAGCTGCTGCAAATCGTGCTCTTTGCCCAGCCCGAACTCGACGAACGACTGCGGCAGGATTCACTGCGTCAGCTGCGTCAACGGATCGTCTTCAGCTATTGTCTTCCTCCTCTCGATGATGAGGGGGTTCGTGATTATGTAGCACACCGCTTGTTAATTGCCGGGCATCAGGGTGGAGCCCTCTTTTCACCGGCAGCGTTGACGCTGTTAGGGCGGGGGAGTGGCGGCATTCCCCGGCTGGTCAATATCCTCTGCCACAAGGCCCTGATGGCGGCCTACGGAAAGGGAAGACGGCGTATTGAGGTGAAGCATCTAAAGATGGCCATTGCAGATACCGAGGATGCCGCGCGTCCGGAGCGGAGGTGGCGGCTGGCCGCCGGGACTCTGGTGACGTTGGCCCTGGCTGCTCTGGCCGGGTTTATTTTGAAGGGGACGGTCGGATGAGCCTTATTAATCAGATGCTCAAGGATATTGAGGAGCGACGTAAAACTGAGGCTCAAAGTGTTCCTGGTGGCAGCTTGCCCTCGGCGGTAGAGTCTTCTGGCAAGAGAATCAGAAAGCGGTCGATCTCGATGGGTGCTGGTCTCTGTGTCGGTTTACCGCTGGCCGGTGCGCTGATCTGGGGTGGTGTCGCCCTGTCGCGCGTCTCTGTTGCACCGGTCTCTGTGGTTGATACCAGGGAGGCTGAGGTGGTTGCAGCGCCGCTTCAGGCTATGGTCATTGACGAGACCCCGGAGGCTTTCGTCACGGTGGAAGATCCTGCGTTATCCGTGCAGGAGAGCCTTCCGGCAGAACCTTCAACGTCTGCCACGGTTGAGCCAGTAATGGTTGCAGCTTCGATCGAAAGCGGGGAATCTGAGTCTATGCCAGGTTTGGAGGCCGAAGTGGCTGTGTCCGAGCCGATGGTGGCTCCGGTAGCCAAGGCGACTCCGGTTGCCAAGGTGGAGCCGGTTGCCAAGGTGGAGCCGGTTGCCAAGGTGGAGCCGGTTGCCAAGGTGGCGACCGACGGGTTGGCCAGGGTCGATGTCTCCCGGCTGAAGAGAGTGCGGGTGACCGGGCGTTCCGATCAGCCTCGCCTGGTGATGGATTTCGACCGGCGGCCGACGGCTGAGGTTGAAATTCGCAATGAGGCGGACCATCTGGTGCTTCGTCTGCCGCAGACCCGTTTCGTTGGCTCTAAAATGGGTGTACCCGCCGGGGGGGTGATTCGTCGCATGGAGGTGCGCGAGTTGCAGGGCGCTTCCGAGCTGTGGCTTCGCGTTGAAACACCGTGCAAATCACGCACGTCATGGCGCCCCTCCCTCATCAGCGGCGGGACGCAGCTGATGATTGATCTTTACCCGCAGACCCCCTTGCCTCTGGCAGGTGCGGCGACCTCTGTCCTCGAGGTGCTCGCTCCGGCATCGAAACCAGTTGAGCGAGCGTCGAGCGTCGCTGCGTCGAACGGGGGGCAGTCTGGGGAGGCCCAGTCGATGTCCCTTCAGGAGCAGCAGGATTCGGGGGTGCGGCAGGTGCAAGGTGCCGAGGAGTCGCTGCGGCAGACTCTGGCGCGCGACCCGGGTCATATCGTCTCTCGCGAGGCTCTGGCGACGCTGTTGCTGAAGCAGGGGCGGGCCAGTGAGGCCGAAGAAATTTACGCTGAAGGGGTTCGGGTAGTCGGCGATCACGCCCCTTTCCGCAAGGGGTATGCACGGTTGCTGATCGAGCGGAATGCTTTCGGCGAAGCCCGGTCGGTTCTTTTGCAGGGTTCCAGGCCGGCGCTGACGGAAGACTCCGAATATTACGCGCTGATTGCCGCAGCTCAGCAGCGCCTCGGCCAGTATGCCGATGCGGCAGCCACCTACCGGCAGATGGTCGAACGGTTTCCGCAGACGGGAATCTGGTGGATGGGGCTAGGCATTGCTCTTGAAAGTAATGGCCAGGGGGCTGAGGCTGGCGATGTCTATCGGCAGGCGCTGGCGACCAGGGATTTGGATCCCGAGCTGGTTCTATACGTCCGCCAGCGGCTGGCTGCATTGAATAACTGACACCTTGACGACAAACAGGTTTTCATGAATCTGACCCGCAAGAAAATCCGCATCGGCGACCTTCTGGTCCAGAACGGTATCATCACCGAGCAGCAGCTCGAGACGGCCTTGACCGCTCAGAAGAAGACCGGGGCTAAACTTGGCAATACCCTGATTGAATTGGGTTTTCTGAGTTCGAAACGGTTTCTTGAGTTTCTCGCCGAGCAGTTGCAGATCTCCTTCGTTGACCTCAATCATTATCAGTATGATGCCGAAGTTGTCCGTCTTCTGCCCGAAACCTACGCTCGCCGCTACCGGGCCATCGTTCTTTCCAACTGGGGGGGGGAACTCCTGGTGGGGATGGCTGACCCCACCGATATTTTCGCTTACGACGAACTGGTCAAGATTCTCAAATGCTCGATCATGCTCGCCGTGGTGCGCGAGACCGATCTGTTGCGAGCCGTTGACACCGTCTATCGGCGGACGGATGAAATCGTCAATATCGCTGTCGAGTTGGGGGAGGAGCTTTCGCTGGGGGATGTCAACCTGGCCGAACTGCTGCCTGAAAGTCAGCTTGAAGATGCTCCGGTGGTGCGTCTGCTCCGCTCGCTCTTCGAGGATGCTGTGCAGGTTGGGGCGTCGGATATTCATATTGAACCGGATGAGCAGGTCTTGCGCATTCGGCAGCGTGTCGATGGCGTGCTGCAGGAACAGGTGATGAAGGAAAAGCGCATCGCCGCTGCCCTGGTTTCACGGCTCAAGCTGATGAGCGGCCTCGATATTTCGGAACGGCGCCTGCCGCAGGATGGTCGCTTTAACATCAAGGTCCGCAACCGTACCATCGACGTACGCGTGTCGACCATGCCGCTGCAGTTCGGCGAGTCCGTGGTTATGCGTCTACTCGATCAGGCCGGGGGCTTGCTGCGACTCACTCAGATCGGCATGCCGGACGAGATTCTCAAGCGGTTCCGGCGGCTGATCAAGCGTCCTAACGGCATGGTGCTGGTCACAGGACCGACCGGTAGCGGCAAAACTACCAGTCTCTATGCAGCGCTCAATGAGCTCAACGACGAAGAGAAAAAAATCATCACCGTTGAAGATCCGGTGGAATACCGTTTGCCACGGATTAACCAGGTGCAGGTGCAGCATAAAATCAACCTGACCTTCGCTGGTGTGTTGCGAGCGGCATTGCGCCAGGACCCTGACATCATCATGGTCGGTGAGATGCGCGACCAGGAAACCTCCGAAATTGGCATGCGCGCCGCCATGACCGGGCATATGGTTCTTTCGACCCTGCATACCAATGATGCGGTCAGTACCGCGTTGCGTCTGCTCGATATGGGGGCGGCAGGCTACGTGGTGGGCGGTTCGTTGCAGGCGATTCTGGCTCAGCGGCTGGTGCGGCGTATCTGCGTCAGCTGCGCCACCGAGGCGGTCATCGAGCCGCAGCAGATGAGCTGGATCGTGGCGATGCTTGGTGAATCGGCCCGGGAGATCTCCTTCAAACAGGGCGTTGGCTGTCCCAACTGTAACAATACTGGTTATCGTGGGCGGATCGGTGTCTTTGAGCTGCTGGAAATTGATTATCCGTTGGCTGACGCCCTGCGTCGTAACAATCACGCCGATTTTGCCAATATTGCTCGTCAGCAAAAGGGCTTTAAGCCCCTTGCTGCCTGTGCTCTCGATTACGCTGTCAAAGGGGTGACCAGCGTAGAAGAAGTTATTCGCATTGCCGGACAGATCGAAGACGCGGTATTGACCGCGGTCCCCGGGGAGCAGGAATAGTTTTATGGGGAACTTTCGTTATCGAGCACGCGGCGGCGGCGGCGAACTGATTCAAGGGGTACTTGAGGCTCCTTCAGAAGAAGCAGTTGCCGTGCAGTTGCAGTCCAGCGAACTGACGCCGGTGGAAATTTCCGAAGTTTCCCGGTCTATTGATGTCGGCGTCCTGCTGCGCCAGGCTTTTGCCCGTCGCGGTGCCGTGGAGATCGACGATCTGGTTCTCTTCTGCCGGCAGATGTACACTTTGACCCGGGCCGGGGTGCCGCTGATCCGAGGCTTGCGCGGACTCATCGAAACGGCCCGTAAGCCAGCTATGGCCAAGGCCCTGAAGGAGGTCTGCGAAGATCTCGAGAGTGGCCGTGAACTCTCCGCTGCGCTGGTTCGGCATCCCCAGATTTTTCCGACCTTGCTGGTCAGCATGGTGCAGGTCGGTGAAAATACCGGGAAACTCGACGAGACGTTCAACCAGGTGGCTATCTACCTGACTCGTGAGAAAGATACTCTGGACCGGATCAAGCAGGCGATGCGCTATCCCACCTTCGTCATCGCCGCCATCAGCATCGCCATTGCCGTGCTCAGCCTGTTCGTGATCCCGACCTTCGAGAAAGTATTCAATCGTTTAGGAGCCGAACTGCCGCTGCCGACCCGGATTATCCTCGGGATTTCGAAGTTTTCGGTGAGCTACTGGCCGTATCTGCTGGTTGGACTGGTTGTTGTGCTTGTCGGTGTCCGCCAGTTTGTTCGCACTCCGGCGGGGCGCCTGCTCTGGCACCGGATCAAATTGCGAATTCCCATCGTCGGCAGCATTCTGCTGCGGGCCACCTTGACCCGCTTCGCCCGCGCTTTTGCCATGTCCTTTTCGGCCGGTGTTCCGCTGGTGCAGGCGCTGAACCTGACCGCCCGGGCGGTTGATAACGTGTACGTTGAAGGGCGACTGGATAAAATGCGCAACGGCATCGAGCGCGGGGACACCCTGACCCGCAGCGCCCGCAGTTCTGGCATGTTTACCCCGCTGGTGTTGCAGATGCTTTCGGTTGGCGAAGAGACCGGCGCGGTTGACCAGATGATGCTCGAGGTGGCCGAATTCTATGAGCGCGAAGTTGACTATGATCTGAAGAACCTGACCAGCGCCATCGAGCCGATTCTGATCATTTTTATCGGCGGCATGGTGCTGGTTCTAGCCCTCGGGGTTTTTCTGCCGATGTGGAACCTGTCGCAGGTAATGCGCTGAGAAAGGCGGCCATGAGCGAAGGCGGTTACAGAAGACATAACCAGCGCGGTTTCACGCTTCTGGAATTGGTCGTCGTGGTACTGATTATCTCTATTCTGTTTCTGGTTGCGATTGACAAATATCTCGACCTGCTGGTCGATGTCGAACGGGCGACCATGGAGCAGAACCTGGGGATCATGCGCAGCGCCGTGGCCATGCAAGTGGCCAGAAAGATCGTTGATGGCGAGGTGGGGCAGATTGCCGATATGGCGGGGACCAATCCCATGAACTACCTCAGCCAACATCAGCAGAATTATCTCGGGGAGTTGGAACAGGCTGATCCTGCCGCTATGGAAGCCGGGCAATGGTATTTTGATAAATCTCAGCAAAACCTGGTTTACCAGGTGAAGAACACGGATTATTTCCAGTCCGAATTGAACGATCCGCCCAGGGCCCGATTCAAAATCGAGCTGGTCTATGACGACAGAAACAACAATGGCAATTACGAGCCCGATACCGACAATGTGGAGGGGGTGCGGATCGTGGCTCAGGAACGATATTCATGGCTGAAGAAGGCGATATGAAAGGAGGATTAAAAACACGTCTGGGGGGAAAAGATTCGGCCGGAAATCTGAACTGTGGTGCAATATTTGCAAAGATAGCAGGTGCGTAATATTAATAACAACAACAATGGGAGGTAGGTTCAAGATGAGCAATCAAAAAGGTTTTACCCTGATCGAACTGGTGGTCGTTATCGTTATTCTTGGTATTCTGGCTGCTGTGGCGGTGCCGAAATTTGTGGATATGCAGACGCAGGCCAAGGCCGCAACGGTAAAAGGTATGCAGGGGGCCCTGCAGGGAGCGATGGCCGTTGCTCACGCGCAGGCAATAATGACTGGTGCAACCGGTGCGACTGGTACAATTACGATGGAGGGGACCACCATCGATATGGTTTATGGTTATCCGGCACAAGCCGCTGCGAGCAATAATAGCGTTGCGGGGACCATCACGGAGGATGGGTTTACCTACGCCGAGGGTACGGGCACATTTACTCTCGATTCAGATAGCGCAACTGCGGATTGCTTTGTTACATACACTCAAGCAACAGCCGCTTTGCCTGCTAGCATTGCTGCCACAACAACTTGTGACTAATCTTTAGTAGCATCTTTTGGTGACTAAGATTTTATTCAGTCTGCCCCCCAAAAGCGGAACCTGTTCGGTTGGGTTCCGCTTTTTATTTCAGGTGGGGGGATATTTAATCCGATCAAGTTTTAGATTATGATTTTTCAGGCTGAATTGACTGCTAAGGGCAAGCTCTTGCATGAAAAGCTCTTCTGGATTCACTATTATCGAACTAGTCCTTGTTATTGCGTTATTGGGGATTCTTTCCGCAGGCGCGCTCTCCCGTTTTTTCGATCTGTCAATTTTTCAGCAGCGCGGCTTTTACGATGAAACCGTCTCCGCCGTTCGCTATGCTCAGAAACTGGCGGTGGCCAGCGGTTGTGATGTGCAGGTGACGCTGGGAACCGGGGGGTATGCGTTGATGCAGCGGGCCGCCTGTGACACCAGCAGTGCCTTTACCCTGGCAGTGACACACCCGGCCGGAACCGGTAATTTCGCGGGATCTCCGCCAAACGGCGTAAGTGTTTCGACGGCAACCATCATTTTTACCCCTCTGGGCCAAGCTACAAACGCGGCTAGAGTCTCTACAGATTATAGTGCGCTTAGTGTCGGCGGAAAAAGTTTTAACATCGTCGGCGAGACGGGCTACGTGGATACGCCATGAACGGATCTTCTTCTCGATATACCTGCCAGCGCGGCCTGACCCTGGTCGAACTGGTTATCGCCATGGTCGTGGTGAGCATCGCGCTTTCCGGCGTGCTGCTGGTGATGAACTATACGACGGCGCACAGTGCCGATCCGCTGATCCGACAGCAGGCAGTGGCCATCGCCGAAGCCTATCTTGAGGAAATTCTGCTCAAACCGTACGCTGATCCCGATGGTGTTGACGGCGAGGTAAGTCGTGACCTGTTCGACGATGTCGACGACTACGACACCCTGACCGATGTCGGGGCCCGCGACCAGAGCGATACGGCTATTTCTGAACTTTCTGCCTATACCGTGCGGGTCAGCGTGCAACCGGCGACCCTCAGTGGGGTGGGCATGTTACGAGCGACCGTGACGGTGACTTCTGGCAGCGAAAACATTGCGTTGACTGGTTATCGAGCGAATTATTAGGGAAAGCGGATGACGACTCAGCATCGAGAGACAAATTCCGCCGGGTTCACCCTGGTCGAGCTGGTTACGGTGATCGTCGTGGTGGGTATCCTAAGCGCCATGAGCATTGGTTTCCTTACCAAACCGATCGAGGGGTACCTGGCGCTTTCCCGCAGGGCCGAGCTGGTCGACACCGCCGATGGGGCTCTGCGCCGGATGCAGCGGGATATCCGCGAAGCGCTCCCCAATAGTGTGCGAATCACAGGCGGGACGACCCTGGAGTTGCTGCACGCCAGCGATGGCGGTCGCTACCGGGCCCAGGGGCCGGGCGACATTCTCGATTTCAATGATGCGACCGATACAGGCTTTGATATTCTGGGCGACCTGAGTGCCGCCCCGGCCGCTGGAAGCTGGCTGGTGATTTACAACCTGTCTGACCAGGCCGCTACAGGTAATGCTTACCAGACCAATGCGGACAACCGCTTTGCCGTGAACGTGGCCAGTACCGCGAGTTACCTGCAATATGATGCAAAGACGCCGGCTGTGACCTTTCCCCAATCCTCCCCTTATCAACGCTTTTTCATTGTCGATACCCCGGTCAGTTATGTGTGCGATACTAGTGCCAAAACCCTGACACGTTATGACGGCTACGATATTTCTTTGACACCGACTCTGGGCGGCGGTGATCTGTTGGCGCGCAACGTCACCGGCTGCAGTTTTAGCTACCAGGCCGGAACCAGCCAGCGGGCCGGGTTGGTGACGTTGAATCTGACCATCGAAGAAGATAGCGAACAGGTGCAACTGCTGCAGCAGGTGCATGTGGTGAACTCGCCATGAGATATCTGTCAAAAAACCAGAGCGGCTTTACCCTGGTCAATGCTATCTTCATTTTGGTGGTGCTGGCTGCTCTCGGCGCCTTTATGGTGACCATGACTGGCGTGCAGTCGCGCACCCCGATCTTTGCCGTGCAGGGTGCCCGCGCCTATCAGGCAGCGCAAACCGGCATCGAATGGGGGATCGCCCAAAGCGTGGCCGGCAGTTGTGCGGCGAGTACGACGATCACCGTTGAGGGATTCAGCGTGACGGTCGGCTGTTCGGCGCTGTCGATTATCGAAGGACCGATGAGCTACTACGTCTACGACCTGACTTCGCAGGCAAGTGCCGGCAGTTATGGCTCGGCAGGGTATGTCTCACGGCGGGTCGATGCCCGGGTAACCGGGCCATGAGGAGGATGCCGATGCGGATGTGGGGAGTGCTGCTGGCGGCGATTTTGCTGCTGAGTCCATTGACGGCCAGCGATGCCGGGGCCACCTGCTCGCCGTATGTGGGGCGGGCCACCATCAACGAAACTTATAACGGAAGCAACCCCACCTTTATCGAAATCAAGCTTCTGCAGAGCGATCTCAGTGTCACCGACTGGACGGTGCGCCTCTGCAACCAGTCAACCGGCTGTGCCTCTTTTTCGATGAACAGCGCGGTGGCTAACGGGTCTTATCGGGTTCTTTACATCGGTGACGCTTATCGCGACTATCTCAATTTTAAAAAAGATAAGCTCGATATCCTGCTGACCGACGCATCGGGATATACCGTCGACTATTTCAGTGTTGCCGGCGCGGCCTATCAGAGTGCGGCCTGTACGTCGTTGATCTACCCGACCACCTATGCATCCTATGGGAACAGCTTCTCTTTGGCTCGATCACCGGATGGCACCGGGGCCTGGGGGGACCTGGGGCCGGGCAACTCCGGAAATGAATCGCCGGCAACGACCAACGACAGCACTAGTCTTCCACAGCTGAGTGTGGCCGATGTCTCTGTCAACCGGGGATCGACAGCGACCTTCACCCTAAAGCTTTCTTCTTCATCTACCTCTACGATAACGGTAGCCTACCGCACCTGGGATGGCAGTGCTGTGACCCCTACCGACTACACCTCGACAACCGGGACGGCTACTTTTTCTGCCGGCACCACCCAGAAGACCGTATCCGTTCCTACCAAAGCTACCTCTACGGCGGCCTCGGGTTCATTTTTCTGGCTCGAAGTGTACAACCCGGTGAACGTCTCGCTGGTCAACCATTATGCCAAGGGGACGATCAACGTCGTTAACCTGCTTGATCATTTCACCATCAGCCACAGTGGGGCAGGGGTGACTTGTCAAGCCGAGCCGGTTACGATCACCGCCCATAGCGCCGCGCATCTGTCGTATCTGCTCACAGGAACCAGCATGACCCTTTCAACCAGCACCGGCCGGGGCGACTGGTCGAAAGTCAGCGGCAACGGCACCCTGGTCAACAGCGGCAGCGGCAGCGCCCTCTACACCTTCAGCGCCGAATCGAGTGTCGTGCTCAATCTTAAGTATCCCTATGCCGAAACGGTTAATATCAACCTGGTCTCCGGATCGGTTACCGAACACGGCGGCACGGCTGAGCCTCTTGACGCGAACCTGGTTTTTGCCGAGGCGGGCTTTCGTTTTGTCGACGGAACCGGCAGCGAAACCATCGGTACCCAGTTGGCCGGTAAGGATTCGAACGTGGCGCCGGGGGCACAGTCGCTCTTTCTGCAGGCGATTCGCACCGACACCCGAACTGGCACC
>JBFHFM010000102.1:0-10468 GCA_041583595.1 Trichloromonas sp.
CGGCGGCTTCATCAAAGTGCTGACCAAACCGGGCAGCGACAAAATCCTCGGCGCCACCATCGTCGGCTCCCACGCCGGCGACATCATCGCCGAATACGTCAGCGCCATGAAACACAACCTCGGCCTCAACAAGATCCTCGGCACCATCCACATCTACCCAACCCTGGCCGAGATGAACAAAGCGGTGGCCGGAGAATGGAAACGGAATCATGCCCCAGAGGCGTTATTGCGTTGGGTCGAAAAATTTCACACCTGGATGCGAGGCAAATAATTTCGGGGGAAGAACAAACATTAAGAAAACGCCCTTGACCTAAAGGTTTTCACCCAACAGCACTCGAACGAAATGATCTTTTAAAACACCCCGGGCATAACCTCCAGACACAAGTCGTAAGACAGGCCTGTGCTACGAAGCACGCCCAGTGTTTTTCTCCCTAACTGGTTATCAGAGCACTGCCCCCGGCGACAGTAATGCCCCCGGCAAGGAGCCATTTTTTGCTTACTTTTTGTTGGTGTAAAGGAGGCTATCAAACTATTCATGAGCCGGCTGCAAAATCGCCTGTTTGGCCCATAATCGAGCTCCTTTTCAACCAATAGCTACAGCTATTGATTTTCAAACGACCCCAATTCTGGCCTCAAACAAACAATTTTTCGCTTCGGCCCGAATAGCTTGAAAGCCTCCTTACAAAAAGTAAGGCGTCTGACGGGACGCGACCCGTCGGTTTTAAAAAAGACTCAACCGCCACGAAAAAAGGTAAACCACCATGAAACAGCACAAAGTGTCCTTCACCAACCCCGCCGGAATCGAACTCGCCGGGCTGCTCGACCTCCCCGAAGACGAGCAGCCACTGGCCTGGGCCCTCTTCGCCCACTGCTTCACCTGCGGCAAGCATATCAAGGCCGCAGCCAGCATCTCCCGCGCCCTGGCGCGCCAGCGCATCGCCGTACTGCGTTTCGACTTCACCGGCATCGGTGACAGTGGCGGCGATTTTTCAGCCACCACCTTTTCCAGCGAAATCGAAGACCTGGTCGCCGCAGCCGACTACATGGCCCGCGAATACCAGGGGCCGCAGATCCTCATCGGCCATTCCCTCGGCGGCACCGCCGTACTGCAAGCCGCAAGCCGGATTCCCTCGGCCGCCGCCGTAGTCACCATCGGCGCCCCCTTCGATCCTGCCCACCTGACGCGCCAGATTGGAGACGTTCAGCAAGAGATCGAGCAACACGGCGAAGCCCAGGTCGAACTCGGCGGCACCCCCTACACCTTGAAAAAAGCCTTTTTCGACGATCTCGGCCAGCATGCTCTAGGTCCGGACATCGCCGCACTCAAGGTGGCCCTGCTGGTGATGCACTCCCCTCGCGACCTGATCGTCGGCATCGACAATGCGGCAAAAATTTACCAGGCCGCCCGCCACCCGAAAAGCTTCATCACCCTCGACCCCGCCGACCATCTCCTCTCTCGCAAAGAGGACGCTCGCTACGCTGGCGAAATGATTGCCACCTGGGTCCACCGCTACCTCGACACCGCACCGGAAATAGAAAGCCCCCTCGAAATCATTGACAATCGAGTTACCGCCCGCACGGGACCGGAAGGATTCTTCACCGACCTGTTCGTCAACGGCCACGCCCTGGTCGCCGACGAGCCGATCTCCTACGGCGGCACCAACCGGGGCCCATCTCCCTACGACTACCTGCTCGCCGCCCTCGGCGCCTGCACCAGCATGACCGTGCAAATGTATGCCCGACAAAAAAAATGGCCGCTGCAGGATGCCCTGGTCCGCCTGCGCCACGCCAAGATCCATGCAGAAGACTGCGAGCACTGCGAAAACAAAACTGGCAAAATCGACCGTTTCGAACGAGAACTGGAACTGATCGGCGACCTCAGCGACGAGCAACGGCAGAGACTGTTGGAAATTGCGGAAAAATGCCCGGTGCATCGAACCCTGCATGCGGACGTGGTGGTGGAAACTGTGCTCAGAAAAGAATCATCCGACAAATCGTAAACAATGCCCTGACTTAAAGCTTTTCACTCAACAGCACTCGGACGAAATGTTCTTTTGAAACGCAACGGGAATGAACCCCGCGACAGTTCGCATGACAAACCCATGCAACGAAGCGCGCCCAGTGTTTTTCTCCCTAATGGTTATAAGAGCACTGCCCTCGGCAACAGTAATGCCCCCGGCAAGGAGCCATTTTTTGCTTACTTTTTGTTGGCTCTTACAAAAAGTAAGGCGTCTGACGGGACGCGACCCGTCGGTTCTGAATTTAGGTTTTAATCCACCCCACCTTGACTTAACCCCCCCCCTCGGGTATAAATAAAGAACTCTTTTCATTAAGGAGCTCGACTTGCACTTCGCCGCTTTACATCGCTTTTTCGCCGCACTGCTAGTGCTAGCCTACCTGCTCGTTGGCAGCGGGTTGGCGCACGCCGTCGTCTGGTGCATCGATGAAAGCGGTCACAGCCACGTCGAGTTCAACCCGGCGGGAGACTGCAAGGTCTCCTGCGAATCCAGCGAGAAACAGCAAACCGGGCCAGCACTGCCCGGCCTGACTTCAAACACACCGGAAAAAGAATGTCAGGACATCGGTCTGCTGACCAGCCAGGCCAGAGACTCGCGGCTCGTCCAACTGATCCCCCCGTCCACCAGCTTGGTACTCCCTCAGCCGTCTCTGCGCATCCTCGCCGGCCCCCTGACCTTCACAGCAAACCCCCGCCATGACCTGCTGCTACCACCACCCATCTCCCTCACCTCCCTCAGGACCGTGGTCCTGCTGACTTAAGATTCACCTCCGCTTTCCGCTGATTCACCTCCCTGAAATCCAGGGACAGTTCCGTCTATATAATCCGTAACAGGAGTCACCATCCATGCCACGCATGCTTTTTGTCTGCGTCTGGGCGCTGTTGGTCATCGCCCTGCATCCGCAGGCCCACGCCGAAACTCCAGCCGTCACCGACGGAGGAGCCCCGCTCACCCTGGATCACGCCCTGTCTCTGACCCTGGCACATAATCCCGAAGTGGATGCCACTGCCGCAGAGATTCGCGCCTATGAGGCCGAGGCGCTGCAGGCCGGACTGCGCCCCAACCCGGTAGTGGCGCTTGACTTTGAAAACCTTGCCGGCAGCGGCAATTTTTCGGGGACTGACGCCACCGAAACAACCCTGATGCTGAGCCAGGCCATCGAACTGGGCGGCAAACGGGACGAGCGCCGCCGGGCCGCCGAGGCCGAAACGGCCCTGGCCCAGAGTCGCGGCGAAATCACCCGCACCGAACTGCGCGCCCGCACCACCCGCCAGTTCATTACCGTCCTGAGCGCCCAACAGCGGCTGCAGCTGGCCGATGACCTGGTCACTCTGGCCCGGCGGGCCTTGAACACGGTGGAAGAGCGTATCGAGGCGGGCAAGGCCCCGGCCACGGAAAAACTCAGGGCCCGCATCCTGGTGGCCGAACTCGAAATCGCCCGGACCAAAGAAACACACAGTCTGACGGCCGAACGGCAGAGCCTCGCCGCTCTGCTCGGCGACCAGTTCAACGTCGGTACGGTCGCCGGTGACCTGACCCAGTTGCCGTCCCCACCCCCGCTGTCCGAACTGGAGCCGCTGCTCGAACAAAGCCCGCACCAAACCGAGTGGGACGCCCAACGGCAACAGCGGGAGCGGATCCTCGCTCTGGAGGAATCCCGCCGCATCCCTGACCTCGAAGTGGGAGTCGGCATCCGTTACTTCAACGACAGTGAAGATAATGCGCTGGTCGCCGGCCTGAGTATCCCTCTGCCCCTGTTTAACCGTAATCAGGGAGCAGTGGCCGCCGCCCGCAGCCGTGCCGAAAAGGTTCGTAGCGAGCAGCGCAATGCCACCCTGCAAGCCCGCGCCGCCCTGACTGCGGCCTGGCAGCAAATGAGCGCCGCCCACGAAGAGGCCGAGGCGCTCCGGGACCAGGTGCTGCCCGCCGCCGAAGAAGCCCTGGCCGCCGCCGAATACGGCTATCGCGCCGGCAAGTTTCCCCTGCTCGACGTGCTCGACGCTCAGCGCACCCTGATCGAAACCCGTCAGAGTCACCTGTCGGCACTTGCCAGTTTTCACCAGGCGGTGGCCGAACTGGAACGTCTGCTCGGCCGTGCCCTGCCCGGACTTGCCTTCAACCCGACAAAAAATATGGAGAACTCTCCCTCATGATATTTCGCAGTCATACCCGTTGGATTTTTTCATTTTTGGCCGTCTTTGCTCTGGCCCTTGGCCTGTGGTCTTTCACTGGGCACGGCACTCCGTCCGCCACGGCTGCCACTGATCCCCATGCGGGACACAATCACGGCGACGCCAAGGCCGACCTCGACGACCTGTTTGCCGACGAAGCGGACCACGAGGAAGACCAGGACGATCACGCCGGGCACGGCCACGCAGAGGCGAAAGTCGATGAGCACGCGGGACACAATCACGGTTCTGCCGATATCGAGGGCAACTGCCCCGAGCATGGCATCCCTGAAATCGAAGACGCCCTCTGCCAGCCCCAGTTGATGGAGGGACTGCAACCGGGACAGGGACTCAAGGTCCGGCTGGCCACAGCGGACGCCGCAGAACGCATCGGCATCACCGCCAGCCGCCCGCTGGCCGCCATTAATCAGGGCAACCCCCTGCCCGGCCAGGTGATCTTCAACCGCAACAAACTTGCGCGCCTGTCAACCCTGGTGCCGGGGGTGGTGACAAAGGTGCACGCCGAACTCGGCGCCAAGGTCAAACAGGGACAGGTGCTGGCTGAGATCGCCACCCCGGAAATCGCCTCCCTGCGCGCCTCACTGCAATCGGCACAGAGCCGCAGCGCCCTGGCCGAAGAGGTCTACTTGCGCGAGCAGGATCTGCTCGCTCGCGGCATCACTTCGCGGCAGGAGTTCCAACAGGCCGAAGCCGAGCGGAGCCAGGCAAAAAGCGCCGTCGCCCAGCTTCGCCAGCAGCTGCTCGACTACGGGATTTCCCGCCAGGACCTGCAGGCGACCGGCTCGTCTCTGCCGATCCGCGCCCCCTTCGCCGGCACCCTCGTGGAACGCAGCGCCGTAACCGGCGAAGCGGTCAGTGCCGGGGCGGCCTTCTTTACCATCGCCGATCTCGATACTCTGTGGATCGAACTATCGATCCCGGAAAGTCGCCTGCTCGAGGTCCATTCCGGCGCCGCAGTCAACGCCACCTTCTCGGGCCTGCCCGGGCGCTCCTTTACCGGCACGATCTTCTGGGTCGCCCCTGCGCTCGACGAAAAAACCCGCCAGCTCAAGGCGCTGGCCGAAATCTCCAACGAAAGCGGCCTGCTCAAGGGGGGGCTGTTCGGCGAGGTGCGACTGGGCAGTGAACTGAAGGGACAATCCTTGGCGGTCCCAAGCGATGCCCTGCAGATCATCGACGGCGCCTCCTACGTCTTCGTCGCCCTGGAGCGGGACCTGTTCGAACTGCGCCGGGTCGATTCCGGCCGTCGGGACAACGGTTCGGTGATCATCACCAGCGGGCTTTCCACCGACGACCGGGTGGTCAGCGGCCAGGGCTTCGCCCTCAAGTCGGAAATCCTCAAGTCACAGCTGGGGGCTTCCTGCGCCGACCACTGATGGCGTCGTAAAAATCCCGCCCTGCGGCGTTACGGTGGCCTTGCCGGACGAACGAATCAACCTCGTAGGGGCGATCCTTGTGATCGCCCTGGCCGGCTTGTTCTGACGCAGACATGGGCGATACAAGATTCGCCCCAACATCCATTTTACGGAGATTCCTGAATGCTGGAACGTCTGATAGATATAACCCTGAAAAACCGCCTGCTGGTGGTGCTGCTCTTCGCGGTGGCCGTCGCGACCGGTATCTGGGCGCTGACCCGGCTACCGATCGACGCCTTTCCCGACACCACCCCGGTGCAGGTGCAGATCAACACCATCGCCCCCAACCTGGGACCTGAAGAGATTGAGAAACAGCTGACCCTGCCGGTGGAACTGGCGGTATCCGGCCTGCCGGGACTGGAAAACGTGCGCTCGATCTCGAAGTTCGGCCTTTCGCAGGTGGTCGCAACCTTCACCGACGCCATGCCGATCTACGATTCGCGCCAGTTGATCATGGAGCGGCTAGCCAGCGTCGAACTCCCCGCGGGGATCGAACGCCCCGAGCTGGGACCAATCTCCACCGGCCTCGGCGAAGTCTTCCACTACGTGCTGCGCTCCGACAACCCGGAACGCACCCTCGACGAGCTGCGGGTTCTGCACGACTGGGTGGTCAAACCCGAGCTGCGCAAGGCCGCCGGGGTCGCCGAGGTCAATTCCTGGGGGGGGCTGGAGCGGCAGTATCACGTCATCGTCACCCCCGAATCATTGATCAAGTACAACCTGACTTTCGATGACATCACCACCGCCCTGCAGGAGAACAACGCCAACGTCGGCGGCGGCCAGGTCACTAGCGGCGGGCAGACCCTGCTGGTGCAAGGCATCGGCCGGGTCTCGACCCCGGGTGAAATCGGCAGCATCGTGATTGCCGCCTACCAGGGAACGCCAGTCCGCATCGGCGATGTTGCCGAGGTGCGCATCGGCCACGAACTGCGGCGCGGCGCCGTTTCGGCCCAGGGCAAAGGCGAAGTGGTGCTGGGGCTCGGTTTCATGCTGATGGGAGAAAACAGCCGCACCGTCACCACCGCCCTGAAAGAGCGGCTCGAAGCAGTGCGCAGCGCCCTGCCGGCCGATGTGATCATCGAGCCGGTTTATGATCGCACCGAGTTGGTCGAACAGGTCATCGACACGGTCAAACACAACCTGATCGCCGGAGCGATTCTGGTGATCGTCGTGCTTTTTCTGCTGCTCGGCAACCTGCGCGCCGGGCTGCTGGTCGCCGCCGCCATCCCCATAGCGGTGCTGTTTGCCGTGCTCGGCATGCACGAAATGGCCATTGCCGCCAGCCTGCTCTCGCTGGGGGCGATCGACTTCGGCATCCTGGTCGACGGCTCGGTGGTCATGACCGAGGCCAACCTGCGCCGACTGACCCAGCGTCAACTCGAACTCGGGAGGCCGCTGACCGGCGAAGAACGGCTGGCCAGTATCGCCGCCTCAAGTAAAGAAGTGGTGCGTCCCATCGTCTTCGGCATGGGCATCATCATCCTGGTCTTTTTGCCGGTACTGACCCTGCAGGGAATCGAAGGCAAGATGTTCAAGCCGATGGCCTGGACCTTCATTTTCGCCATGGTCGGGGCGCTGCTGGTAGCGGTCTTTCTCAACCCGATCCTCTCCTGGCGCTTTCTGCCCAATAAGGCCAAGGCCAAAGAAGCCCGCCTCAGCCTGCTGCTGAAAAACTTCTATCTCCAATTGCTGCAACCGGTGCTCCGCCATCGCCTGGCGCTGCTGGCCCTGGTGGCGGTACTGCTGGCCGGCACCACCGTGCTCAACTTTCGCCTCGGCGGAGAATTTCTGCCGCGCATGAACGAAGGGTCGCTGGTCGCCAGCGTGGTGCGCCTGGCCGGGGTCTCCATCGACGAGTCGGTGAGTTACAACACCCAGCTGGAAAAACTGCTGCTCGAGCGCTTTCCCGACGAGATCAAGGCAGTCTGGAGCCGCATCGGCAGCGCCGAGGTGGCTACCGACCCGATGGGGACCGAGCTGACCGACATCTTCATGGCCCTGCACCCCCGCGACCAGTGGACCCGCGCCTCCAGCCAGGCCGAACTGACCGCGAAGGTGGAGGAGGCGTTTCACGGCCTGCCGGGAATCCGCACGGTGCTGACCCAGCCGATCGAGCTGCGAGTCAACGAAATGCTCTCGGGCATTCGTGCTGACGTCGGCATCAAGATTTACGGCGACGATTTCGACAACCTGGTAGCCCTTGGGGATCAGGTCGAACACCTGCTGCTCGACGTGCCCGGCGCCGCGGATATTTCGGTGGAGCAGATCACCGGCCAGCCGACTCTACAGATCAAGGTTGACCAACAGCAACTCGCCCGCTTCGGCGTGCCGGCAAAGGACGTGCTCGATGTCGTCGCGGCGGTCGGTTCGACAAGGGTCGGCGAGGTCTTCGAAGGAGAGCGGGCCTTCCCCCTGGTGGTGCGCCTGCCCGACAATCAGCGCGCCGACGTGGCGACCCTGCGCGAAACCCTGATCCCGACCCGCACCGGCGCTATTCTGCCCCTCGGCCGCCTGGCCGAACTGAACGAAGTGGAACGTCCCTCGACCATCAACCGCGAATGGGGCAAGCGCCTGATCAAGGTGCAGGCCAACGTGCGCGAGCGGGACATCGCCTCCTTCGTCGCCGAGGCCAAAGAGCGCATCGCCGCCGAGGTCAAGCTGCCCGAGGGTTACCTCATCGAGTGGGGCGGCCAGTTCGAAAACCTCGAGCGTTCACAAAACCGGCTGATGCTGGTCGTGCCGCTGACGTTGGCGCTGATCTTCTTTTTGCTCTACTTCAGCCTCAAGCGCCTGCGCGACGTGCTGATCATCTACACCGGCATCCCGTTCGCCGCCATCGGCGGAGTGCTGGCCTTATATCTACGCGGCATCCCCTTTTCGGTGAGCGCCGCGGTCGGTTTCATTGCCCTGTCTGGGATCGCCGTGCTTAACGGCCAGGTGCTGGTCTCGGCCATCCGCAGCGCCCTCGATGAGGGCCATTCGCTGCTCGAAGCGGTCACCGAGGCCGGCCGCCAACGCCTGATGCCGGTCCTCGCCACCGCCATCACCGACGCCGCCGGCTTTCTGCCAATGGCGCTGTCGGTCGGAGTCGGCGCCGAGGTACAACGGCCGCTGGCCACGGTCGTTATCGGCGGGGTCCTGACCTCGACCCTGCTCACCCTGTTCGTGCTGCCGGCGCTGTATTTGGCCGTCGGGCGAATGAAAAGGACTCAGGACAACCCCTGAGAACGAAACGATCCCGCACCCCCTCCCGGGGTTGCGGGATCGAAACTTCCCCTGCAACGCTAAGCGCATAACCTTGATTGATGTCTACAGGTGAAACAGACTTGCATTCCCTGCAACGCATAGAAAAGGCCCACCTTCAAAGAAGGTGGGCCTCGATTGAATCATGGAGAAAGTAATTCACAGGGTAAATAAGATTATTTTAGTTGGTCTGTTTTTATGGCATCCGAATAAGCCATGTCTTTTATAAGAAT
Organism: Trichloromonas sp.; assembly: GCA_041583595.1. Classification (GTDB taxonomy): domain Bacteria; phylum Desulfobacterota; class Desulfuromonadia; order Desulfuromonadales; family Trichloromonadaceae; genus Trichloromonas. Next base: position 9,099 of record JBFHFM010000102.1, read on the forward strand.
ATGGTCCAGCCACCATTCTTTTAGAAAATGAAACATCTCCAAGCGGGCGTCATCTTCATTCGTTAACATATAGGCTTTAAGATGTAGGATTTTATCCCGCATGAGCTCATGATAAGCAAGATGTTCTTCAATAGCCGGGAAACAAATCTTATGCAATAATTTCTCTTCATAGGCAAAGTGAACTTTTGTGTATTTTTGCAGTTCTTCAAATAACCCACTCTTGTCGTCGATTTCACCGAACGACGATAAAGAACTGTACATATTATTAATAATATTGATAATGAATTTATGTTGATTGTCTAGAACAGTATTGCCAACGCTGTAACATTCTTTCCACTCAATGTAAATTTTACGCTTTTCTGTTTCCATACCTGCTCCCGTCAAGATAAAACTCACGCCTCAGTCAATTTAATGACTTGTCAACTGAAGACCCCCTGGTGCCATCTGCCCATCTTAGCCATTAGAATGCTGGAAGAGTCTTTCCTATGCCAAGCACCACGTTTGCCTGAAGTACCAAAATGGACTCGCGACCAATCATTTTGCAAGGGCCAGGCCATTTACCAGACTTCATGCTTAATGGGGGATTTGAACCTCGAGACAACCGAGACGCTCCTGACCCGTGACAGTGGCCACTCACAAATCCCGCTTATGTGGATTAACCTATTTGAAAAGGCAAATTGTCTGTCTTTACGGCCGGATCAACCAGCGTCAAGAAAAGCCTGACCCTTCAAGTCTACACGTTAAATTGGGCCGCCCATACCCCCTTACCAGTTTACCGTAGCTAACAAGAGGAGATTAACCCCCACCTTGACATTCGAGGGTTACCTGGGGCTACAATTGAAATGAAGACCATAACCTTCAAGTGAAGAGAGGTTGCGGCGAAAAGAGCACTCCCAACTTATACAAACTCAGAAAATTAAAGCTCGTTGCTCTGGAAAGAAGAGAATCATGCAGGAACTTTTGCTTGGAATTTTGCTTGAATGCTGGGATATCCTGGTGGAATCTTCCCCTTACGTACTATTTGGTTTTTTCGCTGCCGGGATGCTCAAGGCGTTGGTCCCAGAAGAACTCGTCGTTCGGCATCTGGGGAAAAGCAGCAGCGGATCGGTTCTCAAGGCCTCACTCTTCGGCATCCCCTTACCGCTCTGTTCCTGCGGGGTGATTCCAGCCGCTATCGGCCTGCGCAAACAGGGGGCGAGCAAGGGGGCCTCCGCCGCCTTTCTGGTCTCGGTACCGGAAACGGGGGTCGATTCGATCGCCATCACCTATGCCCTGCTTGACCCGATCATGACGGTGGTCAGGCCCTTGTCGGCCTTTTTCACCGCCATCGTAACCGGTCTGCTGATCAATCTGCTGCCGAAAGAGCCAAG
>JBFHFM010000103.1:0-10456 GCA_041583595.1 Trichloromonas sp.
TCTACCGAGGAAACCCGGCGTGACAGACCGATGGAAAATCGATTGGACTTTGTTGCGGAGGTGCTCTCTTCACGGAGTTCTGTGGGGAAGAGTCCTTGTGCACGCAGTTTTTGCAGGACGACTTTTTTTCCAGTTCCCTCGATGACCCCGGAGATTTTTTTTCCTCGACCGTCCAGGCCGGTGTAGCCGAACTGAGGCACCCTTTAACCCTCCTCCTGGGTTACGCGCAAGATCTCTTCGATCGACGTTTCCCCTTTCAGAACCTTGGCCAGGCCGTTTGCTCGTAAGGTGGTCATGCCGCTGCGGATAGCAGAACCTTTGATGCTGGAGGCGTCCTTGTTCTGCAGGAGAAGGTCGCGGATGTCTTCGTTTACCGGGAGCAATTCGTAGATGCCGGTGCGCCCGCGATAGCCGATGTCCATGCAACTGGGGCACCCGGTTCCGCGGTAGAAGACGGTGTCTGCGGGGAGAGAGTCTTCTAGTTTCATTTCACGGAGCATTTCTTCGCTCGGTCGATAGGCTTCCCGGCAGTCCGGACAGATTCGGCGTACCAGGCGCTGAGCGAGAATACCGACGATGGACGACGCCGCCAGAAAGGGCTCGATCCCCATTTCTACCAGTCGGGTCAGGGCTCCTGCCGCATCGTTGGTGTGCAGGGTAGAGAAGACCATGTGGCCGGTCAGGGCAGATTGTACCGCGATCTCAGCGGTCTCGCCGTCACGGATCTCCCCGACCATTATCACATCCGGGTCCTGGCGCAGAATCGAGCGCAACCCGGCGGCAAAGGTCAGGTTGATCTTTGAATTCACCTGGATTTGTCCGACCCCCGGAAGCTGATATTCAATGGGATCTTCAACGGTAATGATATTTTTTTCGCGACCGTTGAGCTGGGAGAGGGCGGCGTAGAGGGTGGTGGTTTTGCCCGAACCGGTGGGGCCGGTAACCAGGAAGATGCCATGGTTTTTGTGGATCATCTGCCCCATCTGGTGCAGTATTTCGGATTCCATGCCGATGTCTTCCAGCGAAAGGACGCTTGAACTCTGCTCCAGCAGGCGCAGCACGACCCGTTCGCCGAAGGCGGTGGGGAGGGTCGATACGCGCACATCCAGGTCTTTGCCGGCGATACGCACGCGAAACCGTCCATCCTGGGGGAGGCGTTTTTCGGCAATGTTGAGATTGGCCATGATTTTGACGCGGGAGATGATACCGGCCTGTGCCTGGTGAGGCGGACGCAGAATTTCGTAGAGGATGCCGTCGATGCGGTAGCGCACGATGACTTCCGTTTCGAAAGGCTCGATGTGAATGTCGCTGGCCCGCTCTTTATAGGCCTGGGTGATCAGGCTGTTGACAAAGCGGATGATCGGCGCTTCGTCGCTGGTGTCGAGAAGATCCGCCGGTTCGAGCCCTTTGCTCAGGCCCTCGCCATTGTTTCCTTCCATCTCATCGAATACCACTTGGGCTTTTTCCGCATGACGCTCATAGTTGCGATTGATGGCACGCAGAATTTCAGTCGGGGTCGTGACCACGACATCAATCCAGTCTCCGGTGATCGTCGCAAGGTCGTTGAATGGACGCATGTCCAAGGGGTTCGCAGTGGCCATCTGCAGGCGGCCGTCCTTGCGCTCGACGGGAAAGATCCCGTATTCCTTGGCATAACCGATGGGGACCAGATCCAACAGCTCGGCAGAAAACTCCTGGGGGAGGAACTCGAGAAAGGGGAGATCCTGCTGGGAAGCCAGGGCATGGGCGAGCTGCCCCTCTGTGATGACTTTGGTAGTCAACAGGGTTTCGCCGATTCGCTTGCCGGTTTTACTGCTGGATTGCAGTGCCGTTTCGATGGCCTCCGGTGAGATCCGGTGTTCGTCCCTGAGGATTTCTCCAAGGAGTTTCCAGCTCGTCTTCACCACTTCAGTTCCCCGTTTCGACAGTAGGAGCCGATTTCAGGTTTTCAATCACCGTATCCGAGGCGACGTCCCCCACGCGGCTTGTGTCCATCGCCTTTGAGGCATCGCTGGTTACATCATCCAAATCGTCGCCATTGCGGATGATTTTGGGGGTGATGAAAATCAGCAGGTTGGTTTTCTCATCGGTGGTGCTTTTTGTCTTGAACAGCCAGCCGAGGATGGGGATATCACCCAGAAACGGCACCTTGCTGATTGATTCACTCTGGTTGTTGCGGATGAGTCCGCCCAGCACCACCGTTTTGCCATCTTCGGCTATGACTGTGTTGCGCAGCAGGCGCTTGGTCAGGGTCGGGCCGACTTCGTCTACTGTACCGACCGATTGAGACGACGAGCTGTCAACCAGGGCGGTGATTTCCTGATAAACCTCCAGGCGTACCTGACGTCCCTCGGTGATCTGCGGGGTGAAACGCAGGGTTAGGGCCACGTCTTTTCGTTCGACAGAAACGCTTTGAGAAGAGGTATTCGTTGAATCCGTGAGGCGGCTGGTAATCATCGGCACGTTGGCTCCAACGATAATTTCGGCTTCCTCGTTGTCCGAAGTGAGCAGGCGCGGTGCGGAGAGGATGTTAACATCGGTGTTGGCCTTGGAGAGGTTGATCAGGGCCGACAGGGCCGGTATGGTGATGGTGCTCGAACTGTCCGTCGGATCGGTGATGGTGATCGGGTTGAACAGGCCTCCCATCATGATGCCGCTGACGGCGGAGGATAGTATACTTGAGACACCTGTATCGTCATCCTCTAGCAGCGGTGAAACCGCCGAGGTTCCGGTGCTGAAGTAGCTGACGCCGTCGCCAACGGAGACCGCTCCTTGCAGGGACATGCCAAGGCTCTGGGTGGCGTCCATAGACAGTTCCATGATCAACGCTTCGACGTAGACCTGCTTGCGCTTGATGTCGAGCTGGCTGATGATCGCCTTGAGCATTTCGTAGTCAGGCGGGGTGGCGTTGATGACCAGCGAGTTGGTCGGTACGTCGGCCGTGATGCTGACGGTGCTGGGGACCGATGTATTTTGCTGCTGTTTATCGGCATGAGAAGATATCCCGGCGACCATGTCGGTCAAAGTTTTCGCCAGGGTTTCAGCGTCGGCATTTTCAAGGTAATAGACGTTGATATGGGAACGGTCCTGGTTCTGGGTCGGTTTCTGGTCCAGTTCGCTGACCAGCGACCGAATGATGGCAATGTCTTCGACTGTCGCAGCTACAACCAGGGTGTTGTTGCGGGAATAGGGGATGATCTTGGGCGCTTCGGCGCTACCGGCCGCCGAGACTCCCTTATTGGTACGGCTGCGTCGCGGGGTCGCCGCGTTCTGGGCAAAGACCTGGTTGAGAACCAGGGCGACATCATCGGCGGTAGCGAATTGCAGGGATATCGTCTCCAGTGCCTCGAGGGAGCTGGCGATATCCAGTTCTCGCACGATTTTCACCAGGCGCTCGATGTTGGTGGCGCTGTCGGTGACAATCAGGGTGTTGGTGGGGGTATAGGCTACGATATTGCTGGACTTAGGAATAAGCGGCGCGAGCACGCTGGTGGCCATCAGGGTGGCATCTACGTTTTTAAGGGGGATCAACCGGGTGACGTACTGTTCTCCCCCGGTTTGCTGGGTGGTGATGGGCAGGCTGCTTTCTTTGGCATCTCTGACCTGGATAATCTTGTTGGCTTTGCCAGAGGGGACGACAGTGTAACCTTTGACGTTCAGTACTGTCAGGAACAGGTTGTAAGCCTCATCCAGGGAGACTTCGGAAGGGGAGATAATGGTGACCTTCCCTTTGACCGAGTCATCGTAGATAAAGTTCTTTCCTGTGAGCTCACTGATGGTCTGGATGAGAGCGGGCAGCTCAATTTCTTTGAAATCAAGGTTGATCTTTTCCTCAGCGCCCAGAGCGATTCTCTCGGTAATGGGGGAGAGAAGCAGCATCAGAAGAATACAACTTACATATGCACCCTTGCGGATATTCACCTGAGAAACCTCCTGTGTTTCTACAATCGCCGGTTGTGCCAGCTGCTAAATAAATACCGTGCACCGACAGTTCTGCCGGGTCAGGTTGATTGGAACATCCTACTAATTAATTTCATATTGAAAGGTGTCCGGTGTCCCGTTACGTTCGAGACTGACCGAGATTTTTCGAGCTTCGCGCAGTAACTGAAAGATCTGCAGGGCCTTCTCCGGGCTGTCCAGGGTGACGTCGTTAATCTGCATGATGACGTCTCCACGGCGAATGCCCATTTTTGCCAGAAGCGACTGCGGGCGAATCATTTTGACGGCAAACCCTGAGGTTGCTCCGTTAACAATTCGTGGTTCCATACGTGTAGATTTCAGTAATTCACCAATATTTTCGCGAGCATTATTGGCCACCATGGGGTCAATAGCCCAGCGATTGTCACCCAGGTCGGTGATCCCTTTGTCCGTGGATGAGGGGGGAGGAGATGCCGGGTTGATGCGCTGGGGGATATTCTCTTCATACAGGGTGAGGGTCTGCCGGCTTCCGTCGCTGAACAAAATCACGACGGTATTGCGATCAATGGTCTCGATGTTCCCGCCGCCAGCAAGCGCATCTCCCAGATGATAGATTTCGATTGTTTTTCCCGATTCGATCAGGGCCTGGGAATTGCCATCGGCCACGACCGTGCCGAGGAGCCTCAGATCTCCGCGTTTTCCTGGTTCTGCGGTGGAATTTGCAGATGTCTTTGCAAACGTCGGACTTGAAACGGATTTTTGGGCCGAAGAATTGAAAATATTTTCACTGTTAATGATGGCGTAGTCTTTTAACGTGGCCCTTTGCGAAGCGAGCTTTTGGGTCGGGATCGGTTTTGAGTCTGCGGCGATGGTCGGACTCAGGTATATGCCACCGACGGTTGAGAACATGGCCCCAAGGGTAACTCCCAACAGGGTGAGTAAAAAGAGAATGAGGGCAGGAGTATATTTTTGGAGAAATGGTACCATTGGAATCCGATGCGGGGGGTTAAGGGGAGATCCGATACGGCACTGAAAACTATCTCATTCTATGGGTAACATTGCCAAAATGCAAGGGGCAAAAGCCAGGTTTTAATGTTTGAGTAACGGTCGTCCTAGGGTTTTGTGAAAGTAAAAAAAAACAATAAAAATAATAGTATTGTAGCTTTTTAATGATCGTCTTGTGTTAATTAGCTTTTTGATAACCTTTCTTGGCAAATATGCCAATACCTCAGGATAAATCAAAGGCAGTGAGGGGCAAGAATCCCGTCTCCTTCAATGGCAATAAGTTGCAGTCAAGATGCTGAAGGACCCATATGTTTTATTTTACGATGGCGGACCTATAAGCATTTGGGTTCAGATCCACCTTTTTAACCCCAGGTGGTTATTTAAAAAAATGCATTTGATTGGGCTCCGGTTCTATATGGGAGGCTCAGGAGACTCCCCTTGTTGATAATCCTTTCACGAACGAGATGCTCTCAGGTAAGACGTTTGCATTTTTCGGGACGACAGACACGGGTATTGCGATTTTCGGTCCGGATTCTTTTAATGTCTGGAGTGAAACCTCACAGGGAGAAGCCTCCGATGAGGTCGGGGCCTGGTCTCTGTGGGACAATGGTGTCCTATCGTTAGAGGGGTGCTTGAGAAATAAGAATTTTCTTAAATTATGATGTTGACGTTTCATGTGTGTAAATGTACTAATTGATACAATTGATCATATTGCTATGCCAGCGAAAAAAAGCTCAAGACAAAGATAGGTGAAGTAACCTGCAGTGTCCTCCCTCTTCGACAAATGAAGAGAGTCCTCGGATACCTAAAGGAATTTGGTATTGAATTTATTATATAGAACACGCATTGCTTTTTAATGAAGACCCACCTCTCCAGTCAGGGGCGGGTCTTTTACGTTTAATGGACCTGTTTGGGTTCAGGTCTTTGTTCGTGCCAGGATGGCTTTTTCTTTTTTGCAAAAGGAGGTTTTTGTGAGAGTGAGAGTGAGACATTGGTTGGTGTTGTTGAATTTTTTTCTGGTTTTGATCATGGCCGGGTGCGGAGGCGGAGGTTCGAGTTCGAGCAGTAGCGCCGGTAGCGTAGACAGTTTGGCGGCTGACGGCTATCTCGTCGGGGCTACGGCATTTTTGGACATAAACAACAACAGCGTGCTTGATGCCGATGAGCCCTCGGCGCTCACTACCGCCGGCGGTAAATTTACTCTTAGTGCGGCGGACCTCACTGACGACGATTTTAACAAATACCCGGTTAGGGTCTTCGTTGATCCGGCCCTCAATCCAGATGTCTACGACGAGGACAGCTGTGACGAGAACGGAGCGAATTGTACGCCGATCGAAAATTCCTTTAATCTTGTGGCCCCTGCCGGTAAGCCGGCGTTTGTCAGTCCCCTGACGACCCTGGTGCAGCAGCAATATGAGGCGATCATGGCCGCCGGTGCTACCGACCCGGTGCAGGCCCTCAAAGATGCGGAGGCTAGCGTCAAGCTGGCACTCGGTATCGATGGCGAAGATGATGTAAGCCTTTTCGACGACTATGAGAATGTCGCCGAAGATCACTCGAAAGTTGCGGTCTATAATAAAGTTAAGCTCGTCGCTCAGGTTGTCACGAAGACCATGAGCCAGCTGCAGAAATCGGCCAAGGAAATGATTGTTGCAGCCGCCGGTAGCGACACGGCTGCTGGTGAGCAGGCGGTTAATTCGAGTTTGGGAGCTGTCACCAAGGATATTGTTGCGCTGGTTGCTGCCCAGTTGGCGTTCATCGTCAGTAAGGTTGATGAGTATCAGGCGCAGGTGATTGCGGCCGCGAACGACGAAGGAGCGCCTCCGCAGTTTGACGCGACATCGGTTGCCAATTCGGTTATTGATCAGACTTCTGCCGAAGACCTGGCCGCGTTCAAGACAACCGTCGCAACGGTGACCGGTGAGCTTGACTTTGATGGCGATGGTACATCAAACGCCGCAGAAGAAGTCAATGATGCCGACGGTGATGGGGTTGAGGATGTCGACGATGCCTTTCCTTTTGATGCGACCGTCTCGAAGGATAATGACGATGACGGTATCGACGATGATGCGGATAATTGCCCTGCGATTAAGAACGCCAACCAGGTCAATTTCGACGGTGACGCCTATGGCGATGTCTGTGACGACGACGATGACAACGACGGCGTTTCTGATGATGTCGATGCCTTTCCTTTCGATGCGGCTCGTTCGATAGACTCCGACGGCGACGGCATCGATGATAACGCGGATAACTGTCCCGCTACGAAAAACTATTCCCAGCTCGACAGCGACGTCGACGGTAGTGGCGATGCCTGCGATACCTTCCCCTTTGACAAGGCTAACGACATTGATAATGACGGACTGGGGGCCGATGTAGACAATTGCCCGCTGGTTGCCAACAGCACTCAGGCAGATACTGATTCTGATGGGATTGGCGATGCTTGCGACGCCTTTCCTTTCGATGCAGATAACGACATCGATAAGGACGGGAAGGGCGCCGACGTAGACAACTGTCCGTCTATCAGTAACGTCGATCAGGCGAATTTCGATAACGACGGGTTTGGCGACCTTTGCGATTCTGACATCGACGGCGACGGGGTCGATAATGCTGCCGATCCTGATGATTTCAATCAGGACAGCGATGCCGACGGCCTCAATGACGGCAGCGATGCCTTTCCCACCGATGCTGCTGCCAGTGTCGATACCGACGGTGACGGGGCTCCTGATTCCTGGAACCCGAGTGCAACTCCAGACGATTTGGCCAGTACAACTCTGAAACTTGACGATTTTCCGAACGACGCTACCCTGCAGGCCAGTGCAGCAAGGCCTGGATATGAAGCGGGCAGGGCGGCACTCGAGGCCTTTAACGCCAGCGCCCTTAACGCCGATGTGGTTCTTGCTGCCAGTCATTTTCAGGAGGCGAAAACTGCAGTGGCCGACAGCGATAACACCGCGGTCGCCGATTCGGCACGTTTCCTATATGCACTAACCCGGGTGGCGAAGGTGGTCTTTGAAACCCAGACGGATGGCGATCCGAGCAACCTCAACAATTTCTCCGATTTTCTCGATCGACTGGGCGTGGCGACTGACTACGATAAACGGGCTACTTACAACAGCATCGCCCTGCCTGAAGTCTGTGTTCAAGCCGAAGATGACATGGGCACTCCGTTATTCGAAATGGATGATACTACCGCCATCATGGATTGCAAATTGGAGCAACTTCCCTCTGACGCTCCGACCAGCGGAGATATGCTCGGTTTTGTCGAAAGCAGTATGGGCGGATCTCAGGGGGCTCTGGCCGACGCCATCAGTGCTCTGAATTTGATTTCTCCTGAGTACATGGATATCTGGACCGAATCGTCCACCGATAGCGGCATTGCTATCGAGAAGAATACCGAGGTTGACTACAGCGATGTTCTCTTTGTCCGCGGGGTGGCTAAGGGACTGCAGGCACAGATCAATATGCTGCTGGCCTACGATCTTGACGTTAACCTGGCCGAAGTTGACGCGGCGACCCGCGCTGGTGATGTGGCAGTCGATAGCTGCATCGCTGAGTGTGACGCTGGTGATCAGGAGTGCGAGGACGGGTGTTGGGAACTGGAATATGACCCGAGCTCTCTTCTTGACAGTGCACCAACCCTGCTAGAGATTCAGGCCGCTGATAAATTGGTCTTGGCCAAGGGGCAGCTCGATGGAGGTTTGGTTGACATTCGGGCGGCAATTGTCGCTATTCAAGGGGAAGCGGATGAGCAGGCCGACGACTTTGTCACCTTCTACGACGAGGATTGTTACTGGAATGGTTTCGGTGAGGTCTGTGAGCCTGTCAATATGGCTCAGGAAATTATCGAAACCCTCGCAGATATCGATGAGGCTCTGGCCCTGGTGAACGCCGATGGCCCGATCGAAATTGTGACCGACGATATGGGGACCGCTGATGAGGGGGATGATGAAACCCTGGTCGTGGACCCGAGCGCGTTTTTCGGCGGTCTGGTCGACTTTCGGGCGCTGCTGCCTTTTGATGAGGATGGGGATTTCACCCTGTTCCCCGACACGACCCTGGGTGGCATTTTTGCAACTGATACAGATCCCCTGGAACTCAACACCGATCTTGACGAGGATGGTGTCCCCGACCTTATCGACGGCTATTCCCAGTTTGGTGACGCGCTCCTTGAGGGAAGGTTCCTCGAAGGTTTCGGGTTTATCCCGAATTCGATGTCGAGTCTTCATTTTTCCATGAACCTGAGCCCTGACAATACCTTCTCTCTGCAATGGACATACAATGAGGCGAGTGGTTCGGTGTCTGGCACGTGGGCGGTAGTGGACGGTCAACTGGTGTTGACCAACACAAATGACGACCTGACCTTCTTTGCCACCATGACCCTGATCCTCGATAATGGCGAAGGCGGGGCGGACTGGCTCGATCTCAATTACAATTGGAGTATTTACGGTGGCGTTTATTCCGTTGATGGCTACGGGCATATGTGGGAGGGGCTGGACTCCGGGACTGGAGATGAACCTCTCACTCCTGCTGTCTCGTTTACGAGTGAGATGCTTACGGGTAATACGTTCGCGGTTTTCGGGGCGACTGACACGAGTATTGTAACTTTTGGTGATAGCACCATCCATATCATAAATGAAACAGCAGATTCCGAGGAGACCGGGACCTGGTTGTTGGAGGACGATGGCTCCGTCACCGTTACCCTGGCTGGGATGACTGCGGATGAGGCTCTCCATTGGACTCTGGACAGTCTCATTTCCAACGGCTACAGGGTCTCTATCTCCAGCACGGTGATGCCTGATTCATCGGTGGACCTTATCGCGACGAAGGCTTTCGACGCTGGTACTTTGGTCGGCACCTTTGTTCTGACCGAGGAGGGGGGGACCATCACCTTCGATGCCGGCGGTTCTGGTGTTTTTGATGGTGATCAGCCTAATCCTTCGGAGAATCTCTCATGGTCCGTGACCGATGGTGTACTTTCTTATATAGTGGGAAGCGAAACGACCTCTGTTTATCTGCTGAAAGGAAGCACCGTCGATTCGCTTAACATCATCCAGTATTTTACTCTGGGCGGTACAATTACTGGGGTGGCTACTGACGTTCTGGTTAGGACCGTTCCTTAATTGCAACGGGCTTTTTTATTAGAGATGATGGGGCCGCCTTCGGGCGGCCCTTTTTTCTATGGATATCTATGGAGTCCTCAATTGTCACTTGGGGAGAAAACTTCTACATGAATCGATCGCTACTTGCCAATCTCGTTCTGGTCTGCTTTATCTGCACTTCTCTGGCTCTGGTGATCTGGATCTGGGCCGGCGCTGAAATACCGGTGTCACACCCGGTCGAGGAACAAAAAAATACCGGTTCCATGGCAATCAGCGGTTTTGGCTTCTCCATTTACGACGGGGCTTCGTTGATCACGCGCGTGCAGGCGGACCTGTTTCGGATTGTGCCGCGAAAATTCGGCATTTTTCGAATGAAGTCGGTCAATGAAGCCATGCTGGTGAAGGCCCGATTTGAAATCTACCTCGGCAATACA
>JBFHFM010000104.1:0-10442 GCA_041583595.1 Trichloromonas sp.
TCCTGCCCCCAGACCGCGTCGTTATCCACAACCAGCGGCCGCACCAGGATCACCAGCTCGCTCTTGCTGGAAACCATCTGGTTATGGGAAAAGAGTGATCCGAAGTAGGGGATGCGGCCGAGCAGCGGCACCGAGGCCTTCTCCGACACTGTCTGATTTTTCATCAGGCCGCCGATCACCACGACCTGGCCGCTCTGGGCGCTGATGATGCTGTCGGATTCACGCACGCTGGAAAAGGCCAGAGGCAGCGTCTGTTGCTCGTTGGAAATAGTGATGGTCTTCTGCTGATCGGTGACCTCGCTGACGGTCGGATGAATATGCAGGGTAACCCGCCCACCGGAGGAGATCTGTGGCGTCACGTCGAGAGCGATACCTGAAAAAAATGGGGTCAGAGTAATATCCGGAGTCGTCGTAGTGGTGGTGCCCGTTACCGTGGTGCTGGAAATATCGGTGACAAAAAACTCGTCGGTACCAACCTTGATCACCGCCTTCTGGTTATTTACCGTCGAAATCCGCGGACTGGAGAGGACCTGGACATTTCCCTGAGACTCCAAAAGCTCGATAAAGGCGGCAAAGTCGCCCAAATTGAGGGCGGCGGAAAAAACCCCGCCGAAAGCCGAGGTCGTACTCCCCTCGACCATGGACTGGAGGGTCGACCCGGGGTTGAGCAGGCCGGTGTTGCCGGCGATGTCGGAAACCCCATCGCTGAAGTATGTGCCGCCACCCGTCTGGCTCAGGACAAATGATGAGTTCGATGTCGGCTCGCCAATGGCCGACCAATTGATTCCGGACTGGAAGCCGTCGCTGAGCTGGACTTCGAGGATCTTCGTTTCAAGAATCACCTGCCGCTGCAGATTCCCCTGCATAGTTGCCAGGAAGCCTTCCACCTCGCGCAGTTCATCGGGCATGGCCCGCACAATCACCACACTGGACTGGGGTTGCACCACCACCCGACGACCATCCGCGGTACCAATGAGAGTGCTCAGGGCCGATTCGAGTTCTTTCCAATAATCGGCAGTTGACTCGGTATCGATGCGGCTACCCGAAACCGCCTGAGACTGCCCACTGCTACCGGTCGAATCATCTTCATCGCTGTCGCTGCTGCCGGTTTCGCTGACCTGACCGGAGCTAACCCTAGTCTGGGAAATACCGCGGCGCGAGAGATTAAGATAGTTCACCGGGAAAATCCGCGATTGCATCCCAGCCGGACGAATTTCGAAGGTATTACCCATACGCCGGTAATCGTAACCGTACACACTGTGTACTACTTCAATCACTTCAGCGATACTTGTGTTTTTAAGAGACAGAGAAATTTCGCCGGTCAGTTCGGGGTGTACCACCAGGTTGTAGGGTGTGCCGGCCACTAATCCGGCAAAAAATTCTCGAGCCGGGATCTGACTGGCCTCCACGTCGAAACGTGACTCACCCTGAACGGCACTGGAAGGTTTCGGTAGCGCCGGCGGAGACAGCAGCGCCGCCGCCACCTCTGGAGGCAAGGCCGGTGCTCCAGCCTGGGTCTGTGAGCCCCCCTGCTGCAGTGCGGAATCGATGCCATCCCCGGTGGGCGTCCCCCGGGTGACCGGCATGCAGGCGCTAAGGAGGGTCAGCATAACCAGCAGCAAGGTAGCCAAGTGTTGTTTTTCCCCGATATGTGTCATTTTTCCCCAACTTCTCCACCGACGTAGGCCGTCGGTTTCTTGATCCGTCGATTCGACAGATGAATGGATAGTTCCTGTTGTCCCGATCGCAGGCGGACAGTTGTGGGTTCAATCCGCACCACCCTGGCGCCATCAATCAACTCCCCTTCTTGCACAGTCCGACCATTGATTGTCGCCACCCGGCGCTCCGATGAAACCAGAATGGAACTGACCTTCCAGCTGCCCACCGGCGAAACGACAGCCGCCGGCAGACTTTGGCTGGGGGGCCGGGTCGGATCCCGCTGCAGGTCGGCTGCCGCCAGCGGGGCCGCCAGCAGAGCAATCAGCGCCACTGCAATCAGGGCGGATATGCGAAAGACGCCGCTAAACACCGATCCACTCCTTCTTCAGACTCAGGGTGTAAACTGTCAGCACGACTCGCGCACGAGGATACTCTTCGACCTGCAGATCAAGGGAACTCCAGAACATCTGCTGTTTCATCCCCTCAAGTGCCTGCAAATAAGCGAGAACCTGCTGGTAGCCGCCGGAAAATTCGAGTCGCAGGCCATGCCGGTAAACGTTTGGCGCCTCCGTTCCGGTGGGATTTTCACCTGCCGCGGTAATCAGCAGCGGCTCTGGCGGCAGATTTTCTACGCGCAACAGACGCAGATCCCGTTGACGCAGAAGCAACTCTTCGAGCACCCCCGGCATTTCCCGAGGCGCAATCAGCTCGAGCGCCAGAGACTCCAACTGCCGGTCAAGTTCTGCAAGTTGCTGCTGCAATTGCGCTAACTGAGCGCGGTTTTCACGATCAGGATCAGCGGAGATCCGTGCCTGCGCGCCCGCCAGCTCAACCTCAAAAACCTGAATGTCACTGCGGGCCACGGCCAGTTGATCCCGCAGCAGCTTCTGCTGAACCTTCTGGGGTCCCACCGCCAGCATATCCACCGCTCCCGCCAGGGTCACCAGCATCATCAAGATCAGCAAAACCTTCTCGCGTAGCGAAAGCTTATCCAGGCGACCGTACCAGAGCTTGAGCTGTTCCCGAAAAACCTTCATGGTTGCAGCTCCCTGCCGGTTTCAATAAAAAAATCAACGTTCTCGCCGCCGGTTTCAGGTCGTTCCAGGCGGAATCCGGCAAAGTCCATCCCCGAAAAAGCCTCTTCGGCGTTCATCTTCTGCAAAAACTGAGGCACCAGCTCCGGACGCAGGGCGCTCCCCTCAAGGGCCGAACGACCACCTTCCATCGCGAGAACAATATGCCGCAGCCAGAGTCCATCAGGGGTGCGCCGGGCCAGCCCTTGCAAATAGGGAGAAAAACCGTGACCAACCTTTCTCATGGGCGCCTTAAACAGCTCGACCAGCGGTCGCTTGGCCTCCAGTTCAGCCGCCAACCGGTCGATTTCCCGCTGCAACAGAGGACTTTTCTGCGGCACTTGAACCAGCTGCAACTGGGCAATGCTTGCGGCCACAGCAGTTCGCCGCGCTGACAGTGCCCGCATTTCATTTCTCAGGGAAAGAGTCTGCACGCTGACCAGAACGTAATAAACCACCAGCACCACCACGGTGAGAGCAAAAGCCAGCAGCATCAGGCGGGTCGAGCGGGGCTGCCTGGGCTCAAGCAATTCAGGCTGGTAAAGGTTGATTGACTGATTCATGGCGACACCTGCCGATCACGGAGTGCCGCACCGATCGCCAGCAGACAACGGGCCACATTGTCCGCCTCAAGATGACCGCAATCGAGAACCTCGGTGGGTACAAATGCCCGCACACCCAGTCCGAGATAGTTCTGCAGATAAGAAATCACCGCCGGCAGTTCAGCTTCGATGGAAGCGACTACCAGGCTGGATATCGGCGGCAAAGAAAAATTGCTTTCGTAAAAATCGAGGGAACGCTGGATTTCCAGCACGATGGAATCGAGCAGGTCGTTGTTGTGAGAACTGAACCCCTCGCTGTCGTCATCGGCAAAATCAGGACGAGACTTGAGCTGATCCACGCCGATACTGATGTTGCGGGCGAGATACAGGTTGCCGCCGCGGCAAATCGTGATGAGGCCGCGGGTGTTGCCGAGATAGACAAAGACGACCCCACGGGATTCTTCGGGAAGGAGTGTAGCGAGGTTGCGGATCGCCAGTTCGGGGATATCGATCGCATTGATCGTCAGTCGCGCAGCCCGCAGTTGGTTAACCTGCTCCTTAACCTGGCCACTATGGGCAGAAACCACGTAAGCAATCGACGCGCGACCTCGCATCCCTTCGCTGGGAACCCGGAAGACATCGATCAGGGCCTCATCAATCGGGTAATTGATCAGCTCGCGAATCTGCCAGCGGGAAGCATCACGCAGTTCGTTATCGGGAACCGCCGGCGGCTCGATCTGCAACAGGTTGTAATCACCAAGGGCCATGACGTCAACACACGGGGTACGCCCCAGAGAGTGTCGGGCGACGCCATCCTGCAGGGCCTGCAACAGGGTGCCTTTAGCCGTCAGAAGGACATCGGCTGAAACCACCCTCGGTGGTTGTCCGCCGTCATCCTGCACATGCACCAGACCGAAACCGCCGGATAACCGGCAGACACCGGTCATTCCGGTTGCTTTTTTTTGTGTACGGCCAAAAAATTTCAGCGGAGCCCCCTGTTAAGGTCGAAACGAATGATACGGCTGGCAATCTTTCAATAATTATGCCAATCAAAATACCACCGACATACAGGGGAATTCGGCGTAACGCACTGGGAATGGCAGGAATTTTAATCAAACAGGACCGTCATACACCAGCGGGCCAAAGGCTCAAGTCAAAAAACTGTCGCAACCTGCCTCGGCCCTGAGAGATGTCAGAATAATGACCCGGATGTCACTCCCCAAGCATCGCCCGCATGTTAGAGAAGAAACTGGAAGCCATCACCTCCTGCTCCTCTTCGCTGGCAGGCAGCCGGCCTTCACTGGTCTGTTCCTGCAGCAGATCGGCGGGAATTTCCTGGAGAAACCGACTGGCGACGCGCGGCTGCAGCTTACCGTATTTTTTACGACTGGCGGCGTTAAGCAGCAGCAGGTGGCTGCGAGCCCGGGTGATACCAACGTAGCAGAGCCGCCGCTCTTCTTCGATATCAAAAGTCTCATTAATCGCCCGTTTATGCGGCAGGTATTCCTCTTCCATGCCGACCATAAAGACCACCGGAAATTCGAGCCCTTTGCTCGAATGGAGACTCATCAGAATCACCGCGTCTTGCTGCAGCTTTTTTTCTTTGCTGTCGCGGTTCGGCTGGTCTCTGTCGAGCAGCGAGACCTTTTCCAGAAATCCCGCCAGCGATGGACTCTCCTCGCGTTCCTCGTAGGAGGCCATCGAGTTAACCACCTCCTCGACGTTGTCGGCCCGGCGCCGGCCCTTGGTCGGATCGTCGGCACCGCGATAGATCTCGTCCTCGAGTTTGATTTCGGCATAGAGTTCACGGACGGTATGAGACAGCTGCCGGGTGCGGGCGAAGGCCTTGCGATAGCGCTCCATGAGAGCGACGAAGCTGGCCACCGCCTCGACCGCCTTGTCACCGAGGTCCTCGACTCCCGAGGGATCGGCCAGCACCTCCCAGAGCGGTCGACCCAGATCGGCCGAGTGCCGGATCAACCGGTCGGCGCTGGCTTCGCCGATTCCCCGCCTGGGGTAGTTGAGAATCCGCAGCAGATTGACTTCGTCACGGGGATTGACCAGCACCCGCAGATAGGCCACCGCGTCCTTGACCTCCTTGCGGTCAAAAAACTGCTGGCCACCGATCAGTACATAGGGAATATTCTCGTAGCGAAACTGCTCTTCAAAGGCCCGCGACTGAACGTTGGTGCGGTAAAGGACGGCAAAATCGCTGTAACTCAAATTATGCTTGTAGCGCTCAGCATGGATCCGTTCCATCACCAGCCGGGCCTCATCCTCGCCGTCGGCACAACGCAGGTATTCGATCTGCCGCCCCGGGTCGCCAGCCGTCCAGAGAGCCTTGTCCTTGCGCTTGGTGTTGTTCTTGATCACCGCATTGGCGGCACTCAGGATGTTGCCGCTGGAACGGTAGTTCTGCTCCAGGCGAATCACCTCGGCGCCGGCAAAGTCCTTTTCGAAGTCGAGGATATTGCCAAGATCGGCGCCACGCCAACCGTAAATTGATTGGTCGTCGTCACCGACCACACAAAGGTTGTGGTGTTTTTCGGCCAGCAGCCGCAGCATCAAGTACTGGGCGGCGTTGGTATCCTGATATTCATCGACCATCAGATAACGGAAGCGTTGCTGGTATTTTTCCCGAACCTCGGGAAACTCCTTCAAGAGCCGCACGGCAAGCATGATGATGTCATCGAAATCGACAGCATTATAGGCTTTAAGGGCCTTTTGATAGCGAGGATAAACCTCAGCCGCCAGATACTCATGTTCATCCTGAAAACGCACCACAAACTGTTCGGGCGGCACCAACCGGTTCTTGGCATCGGAAATCGCAAAGAGCACCCGATCAGCATCAAACTTTTTCCCATCCACCGCAAGGGTCTGCATAATGTCCCGCACCAGCCGCGACTGATCGGCAGTTGCGTAAATTGAGAAATTTTTCTTATAGCCAAGTAACTCGATATCTTCTTTCAGAATCCGCACACACATCGAATGGAAGGTCGAGACAACCATTCCCTTGGCCCGCTTGCGCCCGATCTGCTCAATCACCCGCTCGAGCATCTCGCGGGCAGCTTTATTAGTAAAGGTGACGGCAAGGATCTGTTCCGAAGGAATCCTCAGTACGTCAACCATGTAAGCGATTCGGCTGGTGATCACCCGGGTCTTGCCGGAACCGGCCCCGGCCAGCAGCAACAAGGGACCTGCGGTGTGGCGGACGGCAGCTTGCTGCTGCGGATTGAGCGTGGAAAGATTCATAATTCAGATAACCAGGGTTGTTATAAAAAGGAGCGGGTTGTGCCCGCAAACAAAGAATAAATGATCGGAGCAGGCCGTGCCTCGCCTCAGAATACACGAAAAATCCGACCGTCAGCCCATCCCGGTCGGAAGTTTTTTATTACGCAAACCTACCACGGAAAGAAAAATGAAAACAAGCGCCCCAACAATTAATCTTCGCTTGATTTCACTTGGCAGCCTGGTGTAATGTGCGCTCCATGTTTAAAACAATCGTCATATTAATCAGCATCGTCTGGGCCTCACTCCTCCTGATTTCCTGGGGCGGCACCACCGAACCACCCGTCTCGCAGAGTCCGGCCGGCATCCAGGGGAACCCCAACTCCTGAGGTCCTGCAACACTCCGGGCATTCAACGTCCCTGCCTCTGGCGAGGGCTGCAGGGAGAAAACTATCCCGGCAGTCCGAGACACGCCGAACCCTGACGTGACCCCCGTTTTTCCAATTCAACATCGATAGCATTCAATACTTCCCACTTGTTCAACGACCATAAAGGCGCGAGAAGCAAAGACCTCGGACCATCGCCGGTCAATCGATGTATCGAGGTGTCGGGATGCAGTCGCTCGAGAAAATCAACGACCAGGCTCACGTATTCTTCCTGCTCCAGAATCCTGACCCCTCCCTGTTGATACAAATCGCCCAAAGGAGTCCCCTTTAGCACATGCAGCAGATGAATCTTGATGCCGTCGACCCGCAAGCGGGCCATCTCGTCGGCGCAAGCCAGCATCTGTTCTCGGGTTTCGCCCGGCAATCCAAGAATAACATGGACGCAGACCCGAATCCCACGCGCCCGGGCCCCCTGAAAAGCTCGTAAAAAAGTCGCATAATCGTGGCCGCGGCGCAAAAAGGTCAGGGTCGCATCGTGAATACTCTGCAGGCCAATCTCCAGCCAGAAATCGGTGCGCCGATGGTACTCGGCCAGCAGATCGAGCACCTCGGGCGGCAGACAGTCCGGCCGGGTACCAACGGCCAGGCCAACCACGCCATCAACGGACAGAGCCTGATCGTAGAGACTTCGCAGCCGGGCGACCGGCGCATTGGTGTTGGAAAAGGGCTGAAAGTAGGCGATGAACCGGGTCGCCTTATACTTGCGGACCATCACCTCCTTGCCCCGCTCAATCTGCTCAGGCACCGGAAATCCGCGATCGATGCCAACGGCTCCCGAACCCCCGGGATCGCAAAACAGGCACCCTGAACCCTGCCGGGTATGACCCCGGTTAGGGCAGGAAAAACCGGCATCGACGGAGATTTTGTGCACCCGGCCGCCAAAAGTCTGCTTAAGTTGTTGGGAAAAAACCCGGTATCGTTTCTCACTCATGGCGGCACTATGCCACCCCCCCCGGCCGAAGGGCAAGCGCAAATCCCCGGACCCCGGCCTGGGCCACAAGTGAACCCATGAGAATCCGTATTAGAACCGCCCCTAATCTTTCATTGCATTGCCGTTCAATCTTGCTATAATTCATCATCTTTTTCCTAAGAAGGCTGTCCCCAAATAAGGGCCGAAGCGAAAATGCCGAAGCTTGAACACAGACGTTAGCTCGTTTAAGAGCTCATAGCAGGTGCCAGGGGCCGAAAAAGAGCTGAAATATAGGCCAGGCAGCTGCGTTTGCAGCCGGTTATGTATTCTCGGACAACCTCCTTAGATGAACCACTGCCCTCAAGCCAACCACCAGGAGTTTTCGTGCTATCAGGCTGCTGCTGGAACAAAGAAGCCATCAATGCCGACGAGTGTCGACTTCTGCGCCCCGGCGATGAGGAACTGCTGTTCAACCGCAAAAAGCGATTTCTCAGCCGCTGCGTTGAATGTCCCTGCTTTATCGAAGACTTGCGGCAAAGAAACGACGAATGTGACGGCCTGCCAGGCCTCTTCTCCTATACCATAGAAGAACTTCTGGCCCAGCGGACTGAAATCCGCAGCCTCACCAGCCAAGCCCAGTCACGCAACCGCGAAATTCGTTTTTTCCACGAAGTTGGTCAGGTGCTTCAAACCTCGGTGGACATCGATGAAGTCATCTCCATGGCCCTTACCGCCATCACCTCCGGCAAGGGATTCGGCCTCAACCGGGCGATCCTGCTACTGGTCGACAAAGAACGGCAACACTTAAAAGGTCATATTGCCGTCGGCCCCCGCAGCCGCGAAGAGGCCGGCCGAATCTGGCACGAAATCGAAGAACACGATTACTCGCTGAATGACATGGGCCAGATCTTCTTCAAAAAGAAGATGCCGGCCGAAAAAGAAAAATTCCGCGATCTACTCGAAATCCTTTCGGTGCCGATGAGCCGCAACGAACACCTTTTTATCACCACCCTCAATGAGCAGAAAACCCGCCATATCAAAAATCTCTACCAGGTCCCTGGAATCGATCTTTGGCAAGCCGAAAACCTCGGTGGCGGCGAATTGCTGATGGTCCCACTGATCAGCAAAAATCGCCGCATCGGCCTTCTGTTGGCCGACAACATCATCAACGGCCGACCGATCACTGCCGAGGACGTCCAATCGATCGAAACCTTTTCCCTGCCGGTTTCCTTCGCCATCGAGCGAGCCGGTCTGTATGAGCGCCTGCAGGAAGAACTGGCCAAGGTGACCGCTGCCAACATCCAACTACGCGAACAGCAGGAATTGATCCTGCGCATGGAAAAGATGGCCTTGGTTGGAAAAATCGCCTCCAACATCGCCCACACCATCCGCAATCCTCTGACCATCATCGGTGGCTTTGCCCGTAACCTGATGAAAAACACCCCTCAGGAGGATGCCAAGCACAGCTACATCGAGTCGATTGTCCGAGAAACCCGGCGGCTCGAAGAAGTGCTGGAAGAAGTGTTGAGTTATTCTGAGTCGCTGCACCCGACCTTCGACTGGTGGGACGTCAACCATCTGATTACAGCCGTTTTCGCCGGACTGCGCGATGACCTTCAGATGAGCCACATCAGTTGTCGATTCAACCTCGAACCGAACCTGCCCAAAGCCAAGCTCGACTACAAGAAGATATCCTACTGCCTGCGCAGCCTGGCCACCAATGCGATTGAAGCAATGTCCGACGGTGGACAGATCCAGATCCAGAGCGCCCTGTGCGACAATGAAATTCATATCACCCTCACCGATACCGGTCCGGGAATGAACGCCGAGACCATCCGGGCCGTCACCACCCCCTTCTTCTCGACCAAGGAATCGGGCAGCGGCCTTGGCCTGCCGCTGTGTGCGCGCATTCTTGAGGAACATGGCACCACCCTCGACATCGTCAGCACAGAAGGCCAGGGAACCACCTTTACTATTCGACTGAACATATCCAGGGAGGACGAGCATGGCCCGACTATTGATCGTTGACGACGAACGCGACATCCGCTATCTCTACGCCGCGGAACTCGAGGATGAAGGCTACGAAGTCGAAACCGCCGGCAACGGCGCCGACGCAGCCGAGTTGCTGAAACACCACTCCTTCGACCTGGTGGTCCTCGATATCCAGATGAAGGGGGAGAGCGGCTTACAGCTATTGCAGAAAATTGTCAAGGAACGCACCGACCTGCCAGTTATCCTGTGCACTGCCTTTTCCTGCTACAAGGAAGATTTCTCGTCCTGGCTGGCTGACGGCTACGTGGTCAAGAGTTCGGACCTTACAGAATTAAAAAATGAAGTCGCCCGCGTTTTAAAGAAAAAACACCACTAATCCTGGAGAACCCCAATCCATGAAAGCTGTTATCATGGCGGGCGGCTTCGGCACCCGCATCCACCCGCTCACCATTGACCTGCCCAAGCCGATGATCCCGCTGTATAACCGCCCGATCATGCTGCACATCATCGAATTGCTCAAGAAGCACGGTATCGACGAACTGATCCTTCTGCTCTACCATCAGCCGATGGTCATCAAAAACTTCTTCGGCGA
>JBFHFM010000105.1:0-10440 GCA_041583595.1 Trichloromonas sp.
GCGGTTTTGGCTGAGCCGTCTGCCAGTTGCCGTTCCAGCTGTTCCAGACGATTTTGCAGGCGCTGCTGCCTGAGCCAGGCCACTCCCAGGATCGCTCCGAGGATGGCGCCGGCAATTTCCCGGCTGTTCTCTGAGAATAGCCAGGCCCCTCCGATCAGGCCGATAAGTGCCGCAACGAAATACATGCCCCCTCCGCAGGAATCATAAAGTTAACGCGTTGTCTGTCTATTTTTAATCGAGTTTTCATTCAAAAACGGTCCTTTTCCGCAATCTCTGCGTCAATCTACCGCTGTGCTTGATCTTGCGAAAAATTGCTCGTTTCCCATTTGAAAACTAATCGAGTTCTTCGCGGGCAATACCCAGTTTTTCCAGGTAGCGGTACAGCGTAGCCCGATGCACGCCGAGACGGCGCGCCGCAGCGCTGAGGTTGCCGCCTGCCGCCCGGTAAGCCCTGCGGATGTCGTCGGCGGAAAGCTCGGCTGGGCGGGTTGCCGCTGCGGTTTTGCGCGAGGCGGGCAGCAGTTCTGCGTCAAATGTCTTCTGCTGTGGTGCTGTCAGCAGCAACTGCTCGCTGGCTAAAGGATAGGGAGGGGCAACCGGTTGCGCCTTTCGCCGGGCCTCTGGGTCCCAATCGCCGGGAGCGAATCCCTGGCGCTCCCGAACCCATTCGGCAAAAGCGCGGGCGCCGATCACTTCGGCCTGGGTCTCGATGTAGACTCGTTCGAGGACATTGCGCAGCTCGCGGATATTGCCGGGCCACAGGTACGATTGCAGCAGGGTCAACGCTTCGTTGGTCAGTCGTTCTACTCGGCGACCGTATTTGTCGCTGAACTGGCGGAGAAAATGGTTGACCAGGTGGGGGATATCTTCGCTGCGTTGGCGCAGCGGCGGCAGATGGATGCGCAGCACCGAGAGGCGATGGTAGAGGTCCGCTCGAAAGCGGTTCTGGCCGACCGCTTGCTCTAGCGGGACATTGGTGGCGCAGACGACCCGCACGTCAACGGAAAATTCCTGTTCGCTGCCGACCCGCTCGACTCGCTTTTCTTCCAGTACCCGCAGCAGCCGGGTTTGAGTGTGCAGCGGCATGTCGCCGATTTCATCCAGAAAGAGGGTCCCGCCGTCAGCCCGTTCGAAGCGGCCCTTGTGGGTGCGCACCGCCCCGGTGAAGGCACCTTTTTCGTGGCCGAACAGCTCCGATTCGAGTAGTTCTTCAGAGATCGCCGAACAATTTACCGCGACAAAGGGACCCTGGGCCCGGTCGCTTCCCTGGTGCAGGGCACGGGCCACCAGTTCCTTGCCGGTGCCGGTCTCGCCGGTGATAACCACCGACGCCTCGGTGGGGGCGTAGAGGCTGATTTTACGGAAAACCTCGCGGATGGCGGCGCTGGCTCCGATCAGGCCACTGAAGCTTGGGACGGTTTCGGGACGGTCGGATGTGGGCTCGCGGAAGTTGAAATGGACCAGCGTGCCGCTGTAGTCTTCGGCCAGTCCGGCCGGGAAAACCTCGGCGACCAGGGTGATCCCCGCGGCGGGAAAACGGACCTGGATGTTAGAGAGCGCCCTGTCGTGGCTGAGGCTTTCCAGGGCCAGTTCAGCCAGGGGCGGCACCGTACCGGCCAGGGTTTGTTCCAGATCCAGGCCTCGCAGTTCGGCGGCCGACTGGCCTGTCAACTGCGCCAGACGGTTTGATATCTGCACCAGCTGCAGTCGTCCGCCCGGGCGGCAGTTGACCACCAGGTCCGGAGTCGGGGCCGGCAGGATAGTGTGGTGGAGGGGCTCGAAATCATTCATAGAAATACAGGTCCCGCGAAAAGAATGTCGGAACTCAATGTAACCTTTCCAACCCGGGAGTGCAAGAGGGGCAGGCGGACGTTATATAATATTCAAGAGAATTCACTTGACGGGAATTACCGGTGCTCTTAAGGTTGCGGACTGAATTTCCTCTTCGGCAGATGGGGAAGGAAAATGGCCGAAGAAAAACTGTTAAGCGCACCGCCATCATGCAGGCGGCCATGGAACTGATCGCCGCTATTGTCGAGTTTAGGAGGCTGAAGCCCGACAGACTCCAGTGGGGATGCTGTAAAATGTTGAGGGAGTCGTCAATGGCGTGGATCATCTTGACCATGGCCGGGGTTTTCGAAATCGTCTGGGCCGTTGGTCTCACCTATACCGAAGGCTTTACTCGGCTGTGGCCGTCGGTTATGACCGCCATCGCTATGCTTCTCAGCTTCGCTCTGCTTTCCCATTCTCTTAAAACCTTGCCGATTGGCACCGCCTATGCTGTCTGGACCGGTATCGGGGCTGTCGGGACCGCGCTGGTGGGGATGCTGATTCTAGGTGAACCGCGGGGCACCGTAAGAATCCTCTGCATCCTGCTGATTGTTGCAGGGATCGCGGGATTGAAGCTGACGGCCAGATCGTGATCCGATCTTCGATGCCGGTCCCTTGCGCCGAGGTTTAAGCTGCCCGCTTTGGTTTGTGAATGCTGGGCAAATGACGGTCAGTCTTGAATGTGCATCACGGACTGCTGGGTGGTGCCGCAGTCCGGGCACACAAACACCTTGGTGTCATACCACCAGGGGTCCGGGCCCAGGTAGGTGGGGTTTTCGATGGAATCGAGGTGTTTGACATCGTTGTATTGCTTTGTTTCGTTGCATTGGTTGCAGTGCAGCCAGATGCGACCTTCGCTGCAGGCTTTGAAAAATTCACCGGGATTGGACATGGGCAGGCTCCTTGTTGTTGCGGGCTTTTGCGATTCTGCCAGAGTTGGGTAGTCTTTGGCAACTCCTCCTTAAGAAAAAACAGGGCCCGAAGCAAATCTGCTTCGGGCCCTGTTTATTTGTTCCACCTCAGGGGTCACTTCTGGTCCGATGGCCAGTTGCACCAGTTGCTGGTGTGGCGGACGATCTCTCCTTCAATCATGTAGTAGACGTCTTCGGCAATGTTGGTGGCCAAGTCGGCGATCCGTTCCAGGTGCCTGGAGACGGTGAGGTACTGGCTCAGCGCGTCGAGATGGTCTGGTTGCAGGCGGATCTGTTCTTTGATCAGTCCGAAATTGTCCCGGTGCTGCTGGTCGATCTCGTCATCCAGTTTCAGCACCTGGCGGGCCAGGCGGATATCCATCTGCACCAGGCAGTCGAGACTTTTTTTCAGCATTATTTGCACCTTGTGAGCCATGCCGTTGCAGTCGAAGGGAGGCGAGATTCGCGTTTCTCCGGTCAGGGTCAGGGCTCGTTCGGCAATATTCGAAGCCAGATCGCCGATGCGCTCGAGGTCGTTGTTGATCTTGAGTACCGCCACGATGTAGCGCAAGTCGATGGCCACCGGCTGGTGCAGGGCGAGCACCTTGAGACATTCCTCCTCCAGTTCGACTTCCATCTGGTTGACCTGTTCATCCGTGCCGATCACCTGTTTGGCCAGCGTGGCATCGAAGGTTTCCAGGGCCTGAGATGCCTGTCGGACCCCTTCTTCAACCACGGCGCTTAAGGTCAGCAGCTGGTTTTTCAGTTTGTCTAATTCTTTCTGCATCAGTTGCGTCATGGTCTTCTCCCTTAACCGAAACGTCCGGTAATATAATCCTCGGTCTGTTTGTTTTTTGGTTTCATAAAGATTTTTTTAGTTAACCCGTGTTCCACCAGCAGTCCTTCGTAGAGGAAGGCGGTGTGATCGGAGACTCGGGCCGCCTGCTGCATGTTGTGGGTGACGATAATAATGGTGTAGTTCTGCCGCAGTTCGCCGATCAGTTCCTCGACCCGGGCCGTTGATTTGGGATCGAGGGCGCTGCACGGCTCGTCCATCAGGATGACTTCAGGGTTGACGGCGATGGCTCGGGCGATGCAGAGACGCTGCTGCTGGCCGCCGGACATGCCGAGGGCCGATTGCTGCAGGCGGTCCTTGACCTCGTCCCAGAGGGCGGCGCCTTTCAGGCTGGTTTCGACGGCCGCATCAAGGACCCGTGGGTCTTTGACCCCGGCGATGCGCAGGCCGTAGATGACGTTTTCGTAGATCGACTTGGGAAAGGGGTTGGATTTTTGAAACACCATTCCAACCCGTCGGCGCAGTTCGATGACATCCATCGCAGCCGAGTTGATGTCGGTGTCGCCGAGCAGGATCTGACCTTCAACCCGGGCGCCGTCAACCAGGTCGTTCATCCGATTGAGGCAGCGCAGAAATGTCGACTTGCCGCAGCCCGAAGGGCCGATCAGGGCAGTAACCTGACGGTGCGGGAAGGAGAGGCTGATATTGTGCAGCGCCTGGGAGTTGCCGTAGTAGAAGTTGACCTTGCGGGCATCGATAGCCGGGGTGGCGCCGGTGTTAGGCTGTTCATTCATGTAGGTACCTCGTGGTCGAAAAACTTGCTGCGGTTACCAAAAAAATATCTGCAAAACGGTCAGTGCCTTAGAACGTTCCGTAGGTGTAGCGTTTTTTCATCTTGTTGCGCAGGTAGATCGCGACGCTGCTCATCAGCAGCACGATCAGTACCAGTAGCAAGGTGGTGACGTAGACCATCGGTTTGGCCGCCTCGACGTTGGGAGACTGAAAGGCGATGTCGTAGATGTGAAAGCCGAGGTGCATGAACTTGCGATCCAGGTGCAGAAAGGGAAAGGTGCCGTCGAGCGGTAGCGCCGGCGCCAGTTTGACCACCCCGGTGATCATAAGCGGGGCGACCTCGCCGGCGGCTCGGGCCATGGCCAGGATCAGCCCGGTCATGATGCCGGGAGAAGCCATCGGCAGCAGGATCCGCACCAGCGACTGAAATTTGGTCGAGCCTAAGGCCAGGGAGCCTTCGCGAATGCCGGCGGGGATGGCGCCCAAGGCTTCTTCGGTGGCGACGATGACCACGGGCACGGTGAGTAAAGCCAGGGTCAGACTGGCCCAGAGAATGCCGCCGGTGCCGAAGGTCGGGTTTGGCAGGCGCTCAGGAAAGAGAAACTGGTCGAGTCCTGAGCCGATGCCGTAGACGAAGAAGCCGAGGCCGAAGATGCCATAGACGATACTAGGGATACCGGCCAGATTGTTTACGGCAATCCGTACCAGGCGCACCACCGTGCCGTCCTTGGCGTATTCCCGCAGGTAGATGGCGGCGATGACCCCCAGAGGGAACGAGAACATGCTCATCAGAAAAATCAGCATGACGGTGCCGAAGATGGCCGGGAAGAGGCCCCCTTCGGTGTTCGACTCTCGCGGTTCGCCGATGAACAGTTCCACCACTCGGGCCAGGTAGAGGAACCCTTTTTCGAAGACATTCATGTCGTTGGGTTGGTAGTAGCGGACAATTTCGGCCGCCGCGATCATTTTGTCGGTGCCGCTGGCGTCGCTGAAGGTGGCGGTGTACTGGTGCAGTTCGGCGCTCGCTGCGTCTTGCCGGGTCATCAGTTGTTCGAATTCGCCACGGATGGTTTCGATCTGCCGGTCGAGGGTGGCGATGGCGTCCTGATTTTTTTCCGGGCTATCGTGAAACAGCTTCTGCTTTTGATGTTCGAGCTTGGCCGTGCGCCGGTTGAGTTCGGCAATCTGCTCGTCAAATGCTTCCAGGCTTTTGGTTTTCTCGGCCGCCTGCGCCATCAATTGCTTTAAAGCCTGCGGGGAATGGCCGTTTAGACCGGGGGCGCTGACATTTTGCAGGGTGCCGTAGAAATTACCGTGCTCCATGCGTTCGAGCACCATGGCCGTTTTCGGCTTCTGCGTCTTTTCAATGTCTGCTTCATCGATCCAGGCAAAATCAAGTCCGTAGAGGTCGCGGTTGCCGATTTTGAACTGCAGTCGCTCGCCTTCGCCGGAAGCTGTTGCTTCTCGCTGGACCACTTCGCCCAATACCTGGTTGCCATTTTTCAGGGTAACCAGGGTCAGATCCGCCGGCCAGAAGACTCCGAGGCCGTTGACCATCACGACGATAATCAGGGTTGCGGCGATCATCAAGGTCAGGGCCAGAGCGGCTCCTGTGGCCCAGACCATCGGTTCGCCTTCACGCCAGTATTTATTCATCCGTCAGAATCCTCATTTAGAAGGTGGCGCCGTTAAAAACGGCCGTATTTCTTGCGCAGCCGCTGTCGGACCACCTCGGCTACCGTATTCAGGCAAAAGGTGAGGACAAACAGGATCACTGCCGATAAAAAGAGCACCCGGTACAGGGTTCCGCCGAAGGGGGCTTCTGGAATCTCCACGGCGATGTTCGATGAGAGCGGGCGCATACCGTTGAAGATGCTCAGGTCGATAATGGGCGTGTTGCCGGTGGCCATTAAAACGATCATGGTTTCGCCGATGGCGCGGCCTAAGCCAATCATGATGCCGGCAAAGATGCCCGGTGAAGCCGAGGGGAGGATCACCCGCCAGACCGTCTGCCAGCGGCTGGCGCCGAGGGCCAGCGAGGCGGCTTTGAGGCTGGCCGGTACGTTCGAGAGGGCATCCTCGGCGATGGTGAAAATAATTGGAATGACCGCAAAGCCCAGGGCAAAAGCGATGACGATGCTGTTGCGCGGGTCGTAGCGGTGGCCGGCTTCGTTAAACAGCCAGAGTTTGAAGTCGCCAGCAAAAAACCAGTGTTCCGCTATTGGCCCAAGGACGATAGCGGCGGCGATAGCCAGTAGCAGCACCGGGGCAATGGCGATGAACTCGTAGCCCCGCTCCACGGTTTTAAGCGGCCTGTAACGGCGCAACCATTGCCACAGGAAGATAGCCAGCACCAGTGCGACGGGGATGAAGATAACCGAGAGAAAGAGGGCCGGCACCGCCTTTTCGAGTTTCGGCGCCAACCAGAGGGCGGCCAGAAAGCCGATGACCACCGAGGGGATCGCCGCCATGACTTCGACCGCCGGTTTGACCCACTGACGCAGTCGGCTACTGCCGAACTGGCTGATGTAAATGGCACCGTAGAGGGCGATGGGGATGGCGAAGAGCATCGCATAAAAGGTCCCTTTGAGAGTGCCGAAGATCAGCGGCGTCAGACTGAATTTAGGCTCAAAGTCATCGCTGCCGGAGGACGATTGCCAAACCAGGGCCGGTTCGTCGTAACTCTCATACCAGACCTTGGCGAACAGGCTCTTCAGGCTGATTTCCGGGTGCGGGTTGTTGATCGACCAGAGTTGCAGCTGTCCGTGCGCATCGAGGCCGATCAGGCCGTTGCCGCGCGGGGCCAGGGCAATCTGGTTTATCGGTTGCGGGCTGTCCAGGGACAGCAGATGGCGTTCGCTGGTCATATGGTCAAGGTGTATGACGCCTTCCGCGTCGAGACTGGCCAGCGTTTTGTCCCGCCGGGACTGAATAATGGCGGTGATCGCGCTGTCGTGTTTGGCCAGTCGGTGGATGCGGGTGAGGCGCTTTTCAGTGGCATTCTTTTCGAGGCGTACCGGAAACCAGCTGCTGAGGCGGCCCTGTTCGTCACCGGCCACCAGGGAGATGTCACCCAGAATCATCGCTAAGGCGGTGATTCGCTGATTGTCGTTGAGGGCACTGACCTTGCTCATCAGCTTCGGAGTGCCGGCTTCGGCCAGGTTCCAATGCAGCAGGGTGCCGTTGGCGGTGCCGGCATACAGGGCCAGACCCTGAGAATCGAGAGTCAGGGCCGTAATGGCGGAATTTGCATCGGTGAGAAAAGTTGTGTGTTCGGCGCGTTCTTCGTTGTCGAAAATATCGGTTTCAATGACGACTTGAGAGACTTTCAGGCGATTGTCGGCCAAGAGGTCGACGCGCACCTGGCGATCGCTTGCCACACGCGCCAGTGACTGCAGCGGCATACCCTCGCGTGGGGGAGGGAAGCTGGCTTTGCGCAACCGTTGCCGCAGGAAAGTGCGCTGGCCCTGGGGATCGAATTGTGGCACAAAGCGGATCTGTTCTTCACTCAGGCTGCCATCACTCCACAGTATGCTGAAGGTCATCGGTGCGTCGACGGTGACTTGGGTCGGGATAGCGGTCGGGCTTTCCGGCGGCGCAACCGGAATTGTTTCGATCAATGCTCCGGAGTTGGTGGCATAAAACGCGAAAACGCCGTCAGCTGAAAAGGTGACAGCGGTTTCCAGGTATTCGTCAACATCGACGGCCAAGGGCGCAGTCCGCCCAGGTGACGCGTCGAGGGTGATGGTGGCCAGCGACTCGGCCGTGGGCTGCTGGAAGAGCGGGAGGGTCACATTGCCGATCATCAGCAGAATGAGGATAACGCTGGCGATGATGGCCATGCCACCGATCGTGATGACATAGCGGGCGAGGCGGTCCCGACCCTTGATTCTCCTGAGTACTTTTTTGTCCATTCAAAGGGCCTTGTGTCGATGCAGTGGCTGCACAAAAGACCTGCCGACCGATAGTGGCAGGCAGGTCCAGGCTTCTAATCCGATCTGGAGTTCTTTTTTACTTGAGCAGTTCCTGTTGTTTGTTAGCAACCTTGGCCGGGAGCGGCAGGTATCCGTCCTTGATGACGATCTCCTGACCCTCCTTGGAGAGGACGTACTTGATGAACTCTTCAATCATTTTCGGTAGCGGCTGGTTGGGCTGCTTGGCGACGTAGAGATACAGCATACGGCCGAGGGGATACTTGCCGGCCAGCACGTTATCGTAGCTTGGTTCGAAGGCTTCTTCGCCATCCTTTTTGGACAGGGCCAGGGCTTTGACACCTGAAGTTTTATAGCCGATCCCCGAGTAGCCGATGCCGGCTTTATCCTCAGTAATTGACAGAACGACGGAGGCGCTGCCCGGTTGCTCTTTGACGGTATCTTTGAAGTCGCCTTTAAAGAGAGCGTGATCCTTGAAGTAGCCATAGGTGCCGGAGGCCGAATTGCGCCCATAAAGGCTCAGCGGTTTGCCGGCCATGGTGCCGCTCAGACCGATTTGCCCCCAGGTCGTGAGCTCGCTGGCTGCGCCGCCTTTGCGGTTTTTCGAGAAGATCGCGTCGACCTGAACCAGAGACAACTTCTCGATGGGGTTGTCCTTATTGACATAAACGGCCAGCGAGTCGAGGGCCACACCGATGGCGGTCGGTTTGTAGCCGAACTTGGCTTCAAAGGCCTCTTCTTCGCTCTTCTTCATTTTGCGTGACATGGGGCCAATCTGTGCCGTTCCTTCGATCAGGGCCGGGGGCGCGGTGCTGGAACCTTTACCTTCGATCTGAATGTTGACGTTGGGGTAGGCTTTGCGAAAGCCTTCGGCCCAGAAAGTCATCAGGTTGTTCAGGGTGTCAGACCCGATGCTGTTCAGATTACCCGATACGCCCTGGGTTTTCTCGTAGCCCTTCAGAGCTGGGTCGACGGTGATTGGATCAGCTATTGCGCTTCCCGTAGCGGTCGATGCGATGGTCACTACGGCTGCTGCCATCAGCAACCATTTCTTTGCCATGTTCCGTTTCATAGTTTCTCCCTGTCAGATGGACCCTATTGATCCGGGTCGATTGTTTTTTTCTTTTTTGTTGGCGGTGATTCTCGTCGACAATGGTTAAGATTGTGTTAGCGCCCGGTGAGATGTCCGCTAAAAAAACAAGGGCCCTGTAGGTCAAAAATGATGGAATGAGGGGGAAGATTGGTGGAAAGGGTAAATAGTCTGTTTAAGGTGCGGGAAGACAGGCTTTTTGCGTAGAAGACCCCCTGGTTTTATCCCCATCACGACCATTGACCCAGTTCAGCGTACCCTTTATGCTTTTGTTGTCAAGGCGGGTAAGCTGCGGCTCATTAACGAAAAGAATCATGGACGGGAACTGGTCGTTGTCGATGGTATGAACGGGAAATTTATCGCCATGGGGGACGATGCTTTTCATTCGTCAGGATGACGGGATTGCATTGGTTTCCTGAGAGGTCAGAAGGAATAGAGATAGAGGGCGATGCCGCCGGTGCAGATGGTTGCGGCCAGGATCAGGGAGACGAGGTATTCGTCATTCTGGCGGCGGTGGCGGCGATGGTTGATGATGAGTCCGGCGAGGCTGAGGAGCAGTCCTGCAGTCATGCAGGTAAAAATATAACTGGCCAGGTCCATGTTCCAGGTGGAGCGCAGGCTCAGGTGGTAGTAGCGGTCGAAGAAGGTTTCAACCTGCGGTTTGGCCCAGCCAAGGATAAACAGGGCCGTCAACATCAGGCCCCAGACCGTTACAGCCATCCAGCGCATGGTTCGGGTCCAGAAGTCCGGTCCTTTGCGGCGATTCTGTATAGATCGTCGATTAGGGCTTGTCATGATATGCTTCTCCGTAAACGACCACTGTGGGTTGCCTTTTTGCTATAGGATAGAGTGTGGGGGATTGTTTTTCAGCAAAAAAAAGCGAAGCGCCCGATCAGGCGCTTCGCTTTTTTTTGAGTGTTCTGTCAGAACGGATGGATCAATGCTGATGTTCTTCTTCCTCTTCTTCCCAGCCAGTCCACATCGGAACAAAGTGGGCGAAGGGGGTATGCCCCAGGGTCGCAAGGTAGACATGCGTGAAAACAAAGGCGCAGAGAGAGCAGGCCAGCAGAAAGTGGACGCCGACCAGAA
>JBFHFM010000106.1:0-10403 GCA_041583595.1 Trichloromonas sp.
AATTAGCGGCCACCGCCTTTTTACCAGCAACCTGCCAAAAAACTGAATCCCTCTGTCAAAATTCCCGCTACCGGACCCCGAAAAGGGCAACAACAATGGATTTTTTTCAGGAACAATACTTGCACATAAATCATGTCCCTAAATTCAATGAGGGTACAGTGCAAAAGCAGCCCAAGGACCGGTACCGAGACAGCCACAAGGAGATTCCCCACATGAACATCATCCTGACGCTCATCATAGGTCTGACCATCCCGTCTCTTCTAGCCATCGGCCTGAAACGGATGCAACCGGTCAAAATTTCATCTGTACAGAAGGCACCGCAACCATTAAGACAACCACACAGGAACCCTCGGCCGTGACTACCCCAAAAAATCAATACCAGCAACACATCGAACGTCTCGAAGCCGAAAAAGAAAGCCTGCGCCAGACCTGCGAAGACTTTCAAAATATGCAGACCGTTCTGGAGCAGTCACTTGGTGAGACAAATAACCACTTGCTGACCGCAGAAATGTCAAGCATGGAACTGGAGCAGGTCTTTCAAGCCTTTACCGATGCAACATGGATCGTGCGTGAAGATGCGGTGGTGGTCAAGGCCAATGCGGCCATGCTGAAAATGCTAGGGAAAAGTCAGGAAGAAGTGGTCGGAAGGCACTGCGCAGAGCTTATCAACTACCATGCATGCGATTCTTCACTCTGCCCGCTAAGCAACGAGAAAAAACAGGAATTCTGTCAAGAAATCGACATTCAGGTGTCCGACCCCTCAGGAGAAATTCAGTACTACATCCTCTCGAGTGCGCCGCTGGTGACATTGGACGGTTCGCCAGGGATTGTCGGCCAATTCAAGAACATCACCAGCCGCAAAAAAGCCGAAGAAGAACTGGCCCAGGCCAACGCCACCCTCAAACGGATGGCTATGGTCGACGGCTTGACCCAGGTAGCCAATCGACGCTTTTTCGACGAAACCCTGCAACGTGAGTGGCGGCGCATGGCCCGTGAACAACAACCGTTTTCGCTGCTCATCTGCGATATCGATTTTTTCAAGAAGTACAATGACACCTACGGACATCAGGAAGGCGATGAATGCCTGCGGCAGGTCGCCAAGGCACTGGAGGAGTCGGCAATGCGTCCAGGCGACCGCGTGGCTCGTTATGGCGGCGAAGAATTTGGACTGATACTTCCGGGCGTCAATCTGGATGGGGCCATGGTGGTCGCCAATCGAATTCTTGAAGCAGTGCGGAAACTGCACATCGAGCACCGCACCTCTACCATCAGTCCTCACGTTTCGATTAGCGTGGGTGCTGCCTGTCATGTGCCTGGGCAAGAGGGTTCAGCTGAAGACCTTCTGGTCCTCGCCGACCAGGCCCTGTACCAAGCCAAAGAACAAGGTCGCAACCGCGCTGTAGCCAGTGCCCTGCCAGAACTTTAACCCCTTAAGAGTCCTGAACATCGGCAAACCTTACCTGCTCGCCCCCTGGCGTCCGCGCCACCACCTCGCCACCCCGTGTTTCCACATATTCCGGCCCGACCGTCACCTTGCCCTTGCCCCCCGGCAGGTCAATAACGTAGTGGGGAATCGCCAGACCAGAGACCGTGCCGCGCAATGATTCGATGATACCGATTCCAGTTTTAACCGAAGTACGGAAATGCCCGGTGCCGCGTGCCAGGTCCATATGGTGTAAGTAATAGGGGCGCACCCGCATTCTGAGCAGGCCCCGCAACAGCTCGGCCATGACCACGGGATCGTCGTTAACCCCTTTGAGTAACACCGTCTGGTTGCCGAGCGGAATACCGGCGGCAGCTAACCGGGCACAGGCCTCTATCGCTTGCGGAGTGAGTTCGCGCGGATGGTTGAAGTGGGTGTTGAGGAAGAGAGGATGGGCCCGCCGCAGCAGGCTGCAGAGCTTTTCGGTAATCCGCTCGGGGAGCGTCACCGGCACCCGGGTGCCGATTCGGACAATATCCAGGTGGGAAATGTGCGAGAGCCGTTCGAGGATGTCCTGCAGCAGCGCGTCAGGAATCAGCAAGGGGTCGCCACCGGAGAGGAGAACGTCACGGATCTGCGGGGTGCGGGCAATGTAATCGATACCGTCGCGAACCTCGCCCATGGTCGTGCGCATGGTAGCACAGCCAACCTTACGCTTGCGGGTGCAGAAGCGGCAATAGGTGGCGCAGGTTCCGGAGACCAGAAACAGGGCCCGGTCTGGGTAGCGGTGTACCACCGAGGGGACCGGCGACAAACTCTCCTCGGCCAGCGGGTCTTCAACCTGCTCCACATCGGCCAGCTCCCGGATATCCGGTACACACTGCCGCCAGATGGGGTCGCCCGGTTCCCGGATCAAGCTGAAATAATGGGGGGTGATCCGCATCGGATAGCGGCGAACCACATCGGTCAGAGCAGAGACATCGACCGGGAAATGCTCGGCCAGTTGCACTGGGGTGGTGATACTCGCCTGCAGGCTTTTCTGCCAATCTTCCATTTAATGACAATACTCTCGGAATTAAATAATCTTGCATTATCTCTTGCAGGGGCGATCCTCGTGATCGCCCGGGTCAGGGCGAATACAAGATTCACCCCTACAATATTTTAAATGCTGCCGAACATAGCACAAACACCATCAGCGGGAAAAGAGAAAGGCATGGTTGGAGGTAAAGTACGACGGAGTCCGATTGACGATCTCACGGATCACCGGCGAACCGAGCAGCCGCTGCTGCAGAAACTGACGGGCCTCGGTGCGCCCCCAACCGGAGGCCGGAACGAAGGACCGGTACAACCCCAGGGGAGCGTCGTCGCCGAGCGGCGCCGAGCTGTCAATCCCAATCGCTGAGGGTTCATCCAGCAATACCGACTCACGCGGAAGGTTCATGATCGCCAGGTTGAGATAACTGATCGATGCGGCGTGTTGCTCCAGAAACTGCCGGGTCAACTCCGCATCCTCCCTTGTTTCACCGGGAGTGCCTAGCATGATGTAGACGTAGGCCGCAATGCCGGCCTGCCGCAGGTTATCCAGCATCATCGCCACCTCGTCCACCCGAGTCCCTTTCTGCAGCCGGTCAAGCACCAATTGCGAGCCGCTTTCCAGGCCAAGCTGCAGCATTCGACAGCCGCCGGCAGCCAACCCGGCAACAAAGTCAGGGTCGAGAAGATCCCGCTCGAAGCGAACGAAACCGTGCCAGGCAAACCCCGTCGGACTCTCCTTCTGAGCAGCCAACTCCCTCAGCACACAAATCGGCACGGCGTTGTCGGTCAGGTGAAAATGACCTGCACCGTAGCGCGCAGCCAGCGTC
The DNA here is from genome assembly GCA_041583595.1 of Trichloromonas sp. Taxonomy (GTDB): domain Bacteria; phylum Desulfobacterota; class Desulfuromonadia; order Desulfuromonadales; family Trichloromonadaceae; genus Trichloromonas. The sequence continues at coordinate 3,286 of JBFHFM010000106.1, forward strand.
GTCAGGAGTTCGGTGAAAGTGCCGGGTGCGCTTTCGAGATAAGGGTGGGTCGGTGAGGCCGCTTCGGGACAGAAACGGCAGCGGCGCCAATAACACCCCCGCGAGGCGCTGACCGGCAAAATCGGCACCGGCGACAGATAAGCGTCTGGTGGGGCGAAGCTGAAATCGGGTTCGAAGGCGACGACCGAAGGATCTTCGAGAAAATAGTCGGAAGGCGCGACTCCTTCAGCCAGCGCCGCCAGCGAAGCCTCACCGGGGCCGAACACCAGGTGAGAAAAGACGGAAAAGCGCAGGTCCTGATTCGTGAGCAGTGACCGCCAGGAACTGATCATCCCGCCGCCGCCAACCAGGACCAGCTCTGGGCAATGACGGTGCAACAGACCGGCCAGGGCAAAGGCTGGCAGAACCTGGTGCCGATAATTCACCGAAATGGACACCACCTTTGGCGCAAACTTCAGCACCTGTGGCAACAACTGTTGCTGAAAATAGCCATCGAACAGGGTTCCAACCTCGCCTCGGGCCACTCGCTCAAGATCCGCCGGCACAAATTCGGACACGGAATTGTGGACATAATCACCGAGGGTCAAACGCTCCCCACCGGCCGGGCCTGCGTACACTTCGAGAGCCCGGTTAAGATGGTGGACGGCTGTCTGATAGCGGGAATAACTTCGGGACGCGGCGGGAGAACGGAGAAACTGCAGGGACCGGGTCGCATGGTTGAGCGCCCGGCGCAGAGCCGTCGAGGGGGCTGAACCAGCGGCCTGTCTCAGGCGATCTTCATTCAGCAGATACAGAATGGCGTCGAGGTTGGCATCAATAGCTTCGGCCTGCAGGCCGCGCGAACGCAAGGAACCGAGGAGGACAGCCAAACCCAGCGGCGCCTCGCCAGCCTTGGCCGCAGGTGGGTTCAGCAGCAGAATATCCATCGGTCAGGAGAGCATGCGATTGCGCAGCCGCAGAGTAACCCATGCCAGAAGCAGGATACCGGAATCACGCAGCAAGGCCACGACGGCACTGGTATGCCCCTTGCCTGGATTAAAGCAACCGCAGTCGATATCCATGCCTCGAGCAACGACCGACGCCAGCGCCACCATGAAAACAACCGTCAACACCCCTAAAAGGAGCGCCGCCGGCCGCACTTTGCGATTAAAAATCAGCAACAGACCGGCCACCCCCTCCACGTAAGGAAGAGTGGCGGCTGCAAGGTAGTTCCAGGCGTAGGGAAGCAGCTTGTAATTGGCCACGTCACTGGCAAAGACCACCACGTTGTTGGCTTTGACCGCCCCGGCGTAAAGAAAAAGACCGCCGAGCACCAGGCGGCAGATATGATAGAAATAAAATCCGGCGCGACTCACAGGGCCCCCTTTTCAATTGGCAGACCGGCGTCCCGCCATTCAGGCAGACCGCCCTCATAGACGCGGACATCGACATAACCTTCTTCTATCAGGCGCAGGCCGAGGTCAAAGGAATCGGGACAGCCGAAGCCACTACAATAAGCAACCAAAGTGGTTTCTAGAGGCGTCTTGAGCTTGAACTCCGACAAGAGATCATCCACCTCACCGAGCGGCAAGGAGACTGCAGCGGCGATGTGACCGTCGGCGTAGAGCTCCGCCGCCCGGGCATCGACCAGCACAGCCCCGGACTGCTGAAGTTCACGCACCTCGTCGAGAATCACCGGGAGGGGAAACGTCATCGGCGCAACCGTCCCGTTCGGCCTGGCAACCGGCTCAATGGGGCGCACGGTAGCAATCAACCGACCGGAGAAGGCGTCCATGACCAGCTGCGTGTTGAAGGAGAGTCCCAGCACGACGCCCAGCGAGAAAATGATGCCGGCTTCAATCCAGATGCGGCTTGTTCTTGCCCTCATGGCTACCTCATTCGTCGGGGGATTCAGAGAGGCCAGGAGCCAGCGACTGAAGCATTTCGCGGTAGCTGTTAAGGTCTCTTTCCAGCCGGGCAATACGTTGATTGCACTCGGCGACCACACGGTCAAGTTCCTCGATAGTCTGCTCCTGATGAGTATAGCGGATCTCCAACTCATCAATGCGTCTATTCAATTTATCCATTTTCATCTCCTTGATATTCTTCGACATGCTAGCAGAAGAATCGGAGCTCTGCAATGCCGACCTGCCCCCCCCTGGCGCAAGGAATCACTCACAATTGCATTAAGGCTAACAACTGATATAATTTTTTAGGATTTTTTCTAATACGGCTCTTTGCCGCCTGCTACCTTTCGGAGTCGGCGATGTATTCTCACCTGATGGCAGTGATTTTTATCATGAGCATAAGCGCCGGGTTTTCTACCGGAGCGATTGCTTCCAACCCGCCCGATCCCCCCCACATCCATCACCACCCCCAGGCCGCCGAAACAACGACTTCCGAGGTGGGACTCGAGGAACAACTGGGGCAGAAGATCCCCCTCGACCTCTCTTTTGTCGACGAACAGGGAAAGAGCGTCACCCTGCAAGAACTGGTGACCGGCCCGACCATCATCGCCCCAGTCTACTACCAGTGCCCGAATGTCTGCAATTTTCTTCAGGCCGGACTTGCCCGGGTTCTGCCCCAGCTGAAACTGACACCACTGGAACAATACCGGGTGCTGTCGATCAGCTTCGATGAAACCGAAACCCCGCAGCTGGCAGAGAGCAGCAAACGCAACTACTTCGCCGCCATAGGTCGCGAATATCCACCGGATGCCTGGCGCTTTCTGACCGGCGATCTGCACAACATTTTGCGCCTTACCGATTCTGTGGGCTATCATTTTCAGCGACAGGGAGAGGATTTCATCCACCCGGTGGCCATCTTCGTGGTATCCGGCGACGGCACCATCGTCCGCTACCTGCACGGCACCAGCTTTTTACCGATGGACTTAAGCCTCGCCCTGATCGAGGCCTCCAAGGGGCGCATCGGCGCCACCATCCGTAAAATGGCGACTTTCTGCTTCAGCTACGACCCGCAGAAAAAGACCTACGTCTTCAACCTGCTGCGAGTCGCCGCCACGGTCACTATCGTCACCGCCGCAGCCTTTCTGACCTTTCTTATCGTCACCGGCAAAAAGCGCCGCCAGGGGTAATTTCGCATGACTCAAGAGACGACAGACCCCGGATCGCGGGGATTTCTGGCCGACGGAGGTAAGTACCCCGGCCTTTTGGGCTGGATCTTTTCCACCGACCACAAACGGATCGGCCTGCTCTACCTTTATGCCGTCCTCAGCTTCTTTCTGGTGGGTGTGGCTCTCGGCCTCATTATCCGCCTCGAACTGATCGCCCCAGGCGAAACCATCATGTCGGCCCAGGCCTACAACGCCCTGTTCACCGTGCACGGCGTGATCATGATTTTTCTTTTTATCATCCCCGGCATCCCCGCCATTTTTGGCAATATCTTTCTGCCGATTCACATCGGCGCCAACGATGTTTCCTTCCCTCGCCTCAATCTCTTCTCCTGGTGGCTTTACATGATCGCTGCGCTGATCATCCTGGCCTCCCTCTTTACCGGCGGCGGACCTCCCGACACAGGCTGGACCTTCTACGTCCCCTTCAGCGCCGAGACCACCACCAATGTGCCGATGGCGGTCTTCGGTGTTTTCATCCTCGGTTTTTCCTCGATTTTAACCGGAATCAACTTCGTCACCACAGTGCATAGGCTACGTGCTCCCGGGGTCAACTGGGGACGGCTGCCGCTCTTCATCTGGTCCCTTTACGCCACCGCCTGGGTGCAGATTCTGGCCACCCCGATGCTCGCCATCACGTTGGTGCTGCTGCTTGCCGAACGTCTGCTCGGCGCCGGCCTCTTCGACCCGGCCAGCGGCGGTGACCCGATCATGTTCCAGCATCTGTTCTGGATCTACTCTCACCCGGCGGTCTACATCATGATCCTGCCGGGGATGGGCATTGTGACCGAGATCATCCCGGTCTTCGCCCGCAAACCGGTCTTCGGCTACTGGGCCATCGCCTTCTCCAGCATCGGTATCGCCGCCGCCGGTTCGCTGGTCTGGGGGCACCATATGTTCGTCAGCGGCATGAGCGATATGGCGGTACTGGTCTTTTCGCTACTGACCTTCATCGTCGCCATCCCCTCGGCAATCAAGGTTTTCAACTGGGTAGCCACCCTCTACAAGGGTTCGATATCCCTCGACCCGCCGATGCTGTTTGCCCTCTCCTTCATCTTTCTCTTCTGTATCGGCGGCCTGACCGGACTGATCCTCGGCTCGGCGGCTACCGACGTGCATGTCCACGATACCGCCTTTGTAGTCGGCCATTTCCACTACGTCATGTTCGGCGGCACCGGCTTTGCCTTCTTCGGTGGGCTGCACTACTGGCTCCCCAAGATCTGTGGCCGGATGTACAACAAGCGAATCGCGACCATCGCCTGGGGGATCATGTTCGCCGGGTTCAACATCCTCTATTTCTCGATGATGATTCTCGGCCTGCGCGGCATGCCGCGTCGCTACTACGATTACCTCCCCGAGTATACCGACCTCAACCTGGTCTCCACGGTCGGCTCGTGGATTCTTGCCGCCGGCCTGCTTCTGATGTTCGTCAACCTGTTGCGCGGCGCCCGCAGTGGCCCTCCAGCCGGGGCGAATCCCTGGGGCGGATTGACCCTGGAATGGACCCTATCCTCGCCGCCGCAGGCAGAGAATTTCGTCAACATCCCGGTGGTCGAACATGGCCCCTATGATTACGACAAAGTGAGCCCCCCATGAGTGACAAAGGACACCCGGCCCCACACAAGGACTACACCGGTGCCAAGCTCGGCATGTGGCTCTTTCTCTACACCGAGGTGCTGCTGTTTGGTGGACTGTTCGTCCTTTATGCCGTCTACCTGCACCGCTATCCGCAGGAATTCACGACCGCGGCCGGTCAGCTTAACATGTATCTTGGAGCGGCCAACACGGTGGTCCTGCTCACCGGCAGTCTGCTGGTCGCCCTGGCGGTGAGCGCCATTCGGCTGGGCAATTCCCGGCTGGCCCAACAGCTGCTCTGGGGGGGAGCGGTAAGCGGCGTCCTGTTTCTGGTTAACAAATATATCGAATGGTCGACCGAGATCAGCCACGGCATCTATCCCGGCTCCCCGGTTCTCGCCCAGCGCGACCAGGGGGAAAGCGTCTTCTTCGGCCTCTACTACCTCACCCTCGGGCTGCACGGATTGCACGTGCTGATCGGCACCATCATCCTGGCGACCGTGGCGGTGATGAGCGCCAAAGGAACAATCAACCAGAACGAGTTCGTCGTTCTGGAGAATTCGGGCCTGTACTGGCACCTGGTCGACCTGGTGTGGATTTTCATCTTCCCTCTTTACTACCTGCTGCTATAGGAGGCTGTCGGATGAGCGCCCCCCCCCATGCCATCGTCAGTTACCGAACCTTTATCATCATCTGGGTTCTGCTCCTGCTGCTGACCGGCGTCACCGTAGCGGTTTCGCGGGTTCACCTAGGCGCGCTGAACATCTGGGCCGCCCTCGGTATCGCCTCGCTCAAATCGGCGCTGGTGATCTTCTTTTTCATGCACCTGAAATATGAACGGCCGATCTTCAAGATTTGCCTGCTGACCGCCCTGGTGACGTTAGCCCTCTTTATCGGGCTGACCTTCTTCGACGTGCTGTACCGCTGAGGTGATTCGTGAACCCTGCCCTGATAAGCACAACCGAAACCGTTGACCGGATCTTCTTCTACATTTTCGGCATTTCGGTCGTGCTGCTGCTGGCCATCACCGCTGTCATGCTCTGGTTCGTGGTCAAATACCACCGCACCCGCCAGCCCCGGCCGCAGGCGAGCCCCCGCTCGAACCTTTGGCTCGAAACCGCCTGGACCATCATCCCGACCCTGATCGTGCTGAGCATGTTCTGGTACGGCTGGCAGGGCTACACCACCCTGCGCGACGTGCCGGAAGGAGCACTCGACGTCAAAGTCTCCGGCCGCAAATGGTCGTGGAGTTTCACCTATCCCAATGGCCGCATCAGCAGCATTCTGACGGTCCCGGTCGGCCAGGCGATCCGCCTCGATATCACATCTGAAGACGTTCTGCACAGTTTCTATATCCCGGCCTTCCGGATCAAGCGCGATGCCGTCCCCGGCATGCACACCTACGAATGGTTCGTAGCGACCGAGCCCGGGTCCTACGACGCTTTCTGCGCCGAATACTGCGGGGTCGCTCATGCGTCCATGATCACGACCATTGAAGCCCTGCCGGACAAGGAATTTCAGGACTGGTATCAGCAGGAATTCGAACATGGAGAAGAGGAAGGGAAAGGACGAGAGCTGCTGACGAAGTACGGCTGCACCGGCTGCCACAGCCTGGACGGATCAAAAATGGTTGGCCCGACCCTGCTGGGGCTTTTCGGACGCCAGGTGACGGTGACCACTGACGGCGTCGAACGCAAGCTGATCGTTGACAGAGAATACCTGATACGGGCCATCGTCGAGCCGCAATCCGACATCACCCAGGGCTACGCCCCGATGATGCCTCCCTATGCCTCGCTCTCAGCCGAAGAACTCGAAGAGATCGTCGAATACCTGGAGGCGTTGCGGTGAAAGCAGTGCTTGGCGAAAGCCTCATCCAATCCGCAGAAGTTCGACCTGCGTCGATAATGTTCACCGCCCTGCTGCGCCTTCCGATGTCGGCGATGGTCGCGGTCTCCGCTCTCGCCGGCTACCTGGCGTTTCCGGGGCCTTCCGACGCCCTGCAGGCGATCCTTGTGACAACAGCGATTTTTCTGCTGACTGCCGGCTGCTCCGCCCTCAACCAGGTGCAGGAACGCGCTGAAGACGCCCAGATGGAGCGCACCTGCCGCCGCCCGCTTCCTTCCGGCCAACTCTCCCCCGGCTGCGCCCTGGCCATGGCCACAGCGCTGATTGGCATCGCGCAGCTTCTGCTGAGCCAGCTCGAGCACCCGGTCGCCGGGTGGGGCCTGGTCGCCCTGCTCCTTTACAACGGCGTCTATACCGGCCTGAAAAAACGTACCTCCTTCGCCCTGCTGGCCGGCGCTCTCTGTGGCGCGCTGCCGCCGCTGATCGGCTGGTGCGCGGCCGGCGGCCAGCCCACCGACCACCGCATCATCGGCCTGACCACACTGTTTCTGCTCTGGCAGGTTCCCCACACCTGGACACTTAGCGCCCG